>NZ_JBHXRW010000135.1:0-5405 GCF_042716635.1 Streptomyces sp. NPDC058664
CGCATTGACGTGCTCTTCGCCATGCTTCGAGACGGGACCTTCTACGAGCCCCCGGCAGCCATCGCCGCTTGACGAAAACCATAGGGGCACCTTTTCCCGTCATCTTTTCCGCCGGGTCAGGGCAGGAAGAGTCCCTCGGTCTCGGTCAGCCGGAGCAGCCGGGTCATCCGTGGACTCACGGCACCCAGCCTGAGCGGGCGGCGTCCGCCGTCGAGATGCGCGCGCCGGACGGCCAGGAAGGCGCCCAGGCCGGCGCAGTCGCAGAAGGTGACGGCCGAGAGGTCGAGCGTGACGCCCTCCGGATGCGCGTGCAGGGCGGCCACGAGGGCCCGGTGCAGGAGGGGGGCGGTGTCGTGGTCTATCTCCCCGCCGACGAGGACGATGCCCTCCGGCGTGACGTCCACGGTCATCTGCGGCTCCGAGCCGGTCGTCGACTCCTGGAGGAGGTCGACGGCGGACGACCGGAGTTCGACGGAGCGGTCCGGAAGGGGGTACATGGCGCGCTCCCGTAGCCAAACCTGAAGGTTTCGCCCTTATCGTGCGCTTACCCACGTAATGTGTCAAAAATTACATGAGATGCATTTCCGGTCTTGTGACGCATGAAGAAATCGCCGCATAACGCACTGATGGGCGGCATTCCAGGCGATCGTCAGTCGTGGACCTTCCTGACGAATCATGCCCGTGTCCTGGTGGTGATCGCCCGGGCCCCGGACGTCCGCCTGCGTGTTGTCGCCGCCGTGTGCGGCGTGACGGAGCGGACGGTGCAGGCGATCGTCGCCGATCTGGAGGCCGGCGGATACCTCACCCACGCGCGTGAAGGGCGGCGTAACCGCTACCCCCTGATCTCCGGCATGCCGTTCCGGCACCCCCTGGAAGGCGACTACGAGATCACCGGCCTGCTCGACCTCCTCAGGGCGGCGCCCGACGGCGACGGCCCCCCCGCACGACCGGGAGGAGCCCGACGGCGGTCCCGTGCGCCGAGCCGAGGCGCGCGGCGACGTCCGCGTGCGCGGCGAAGGCGGTGGACACGCCTTCGGTCAGGCGCGATCCGGTTCCGGCACCTGAGCGGGCTTCCACCCGGTGGTACTCGCTCCGCCGCCTCGGGCGGCTCTCAGCCGAAGTCGGGAATGGGGTGCTCCGGGGCGAGCGCCGCGGCGATGCGCCGGGCGAGCAGATGGGCGGTGTGGCCGT
This sequence comes from Streptomyces sp. NPDC058664, assembly GCF_042716635.1. Taxonomy (NCBI): domain Bacteria; kingdom Bacillati; phylum Actinomycetota; class Actinomycetes; order Kitasatosporales; family Streptomycetaceae; genus Streptomyces; species Streptomyces sp. NPDC058664. Next base: position 1,192 of record NZ_JBHXRW010000135.1, read on the forward strand.
CCGGGGTGGTGGGGCCCGTGGCGGTGGGGCCCGCGGTGGTCGAGACCGCGATGGCCGGACGCTCGGACGGGAGGTAGTCCATGGAGGCGTTGTAGCCGAAGAACAACGGGTGCTGCGAGACCCAGTCGCCCAGGACGAGGACGCCCGTCCCGTAGTGGGTGGCCTCGGTGTTCGGGAGGCGGACCGTCGCCGGGCAGGTCTTGGTCGGCCGGCCCAGGCCCACGGTGCCCGGGTTCAGGAACTCCTCGCAGGAGGCGGGCGAGAGGAGCCGGCCCGAGCCGATCGCGGACGCCGAGCGGGCCAGGTCGCAGATGTCGGTGGTCCGCACCGCGCCGGGGGCGGTGGTCCACGAGGGGTTCCAGGAGGTGGACTCCTCGTACGTCCCGAGATCGGCGTTGAAGGCGTGCAGGACGGGGGTCGGGATGTCGGGCGTGAAGCTGTTGCGGGTCTCGCGCAGGCCGAGCGGCCCCGGGACCTTCTGCTGGAGCAGGACGTCGAGCCGGGTCCCGGTGATCTTCTCCAGGGCGGCCCCGAGGAGGACGAAGTTGGCGTGCGAGTAGCTCCAGTTGGTACCCGGCTCGTACCACCGCGGCTTGCTCGTCGAGAGGGCCACCAGCTCCGGGGCCGTCCACCGGCGGAACGGGTCGGCCGGGACGGCCTGCTGGAATTCGGGGAGGGGCACGTGGTCGACGAGACCGGTGGTGGAGGCGGCCGGCATGCGCAGCGTGATCCGGTCGCCGTCCCGCAGGCCGGACAGCCAGCGCCCGACGGGGTCGTCGAGGCCGCCCCGGCCCTCGTCGACCAGCCGCAGGAGCGCCGTCCCCATGTAGCTGATCGCGATGTTGCCGTTCCGGAAGCGCATCGCGGGGTCCGCGACGTCGGGCGGGTGGGTCTCATGGGCGCGGTATCGGCGGGCGGCGGCGGGACGCCCGCCAGGAAGTCGCCGACCCGCGCGGGCGTCACCCGTCAGGCCCGCGCGGACATCACCTGCCGGGCCTGCCCGGACGTCAGACCTCGCCCCGGGCGCCACCCGGCAGCCCCGCGCGAACGCTCTCGCGTCCCCGACGCCGTCCCGGCCGTCCGCCGAGCACGGGCCGTCAGGCCGCCCGGTCGTCCACCGTCCCGGCCGGGAGGCCGGACGGCCGGAACGAGTCTCCGGGTCCGGTGGTCTCAGCCGCCGCGGCGGATCCTCGCGGCCTGGCGGGCCTCGGCCGTCCTGCGGGCCTCGGCGGCCCGCCGCGACTCGTTCTTGGCACGGCCGGGACGGCCGGGGACCGTACCCATGCCGCGGAAGGCCGCGCCGCCGCGCTTGACGCCCTCCTGGCTGGGCGCGCTGCCGTCGACGGGCACGCCGGAGGGGGTACGGGCGCCGGTGATGCGGCTCAGTTCGGCCTCGCCCGAGCGGACCTGGGTGACCCGGGGGTGGATGCCCGCGTCCGCCATGAGGCGCGCCACGTCACGCCGTTCCTCGGAGGTGACGAGGGTGACGACGACTCCGGACTCCCCGGCGCGCGCGGTGCGCCCGCCGCGGTGCAGGTAGTCCTTGTGGTCGGCGGGCGGGTCGACGTTGACGACGAGGTCGAGCTCGTCGACGTGGATGCCGCGCGCCGCCAGGTTGGTGGCGACCAGGACCGGGACCTCGCCGCTCCTGAAGCGCTCCAGGGTGCGGGTCCGCAGCGGCTGGGACTTGCCGCTGTGCAGCGCCGCCGCCCGTACGCCGCTGCCGAGCAGGTGCCGGGTGAAGCGGTCCACGGCGGCCTTCGTGTGCAGGAACATGATCACGCGCCCGTCGCGGGCGGCGATCTCCGTGGCGGTGGCGAACTTGTCGGCGACGTGCACGTGCAGCACGTGGTGGTCCATGGTGGAGACGGTGGCGGCCGACGGATCGACGGAGTGGACGACCGGGTCTCGGAGGTAGCGCTCCACGACGAGGTCGACGTTGCGGTCGAGGGTGGCGGAGAACAGCATCCGCTGGCCGTCGCCGTTCACCCGGTCGAGCAGCTCGGTGACCTGGGGCATGAACCCCATGTCGGCCATCTGGTCCGCCTCGTCCAGGACGGTGACGGTCACCCGTTCCAGGCGGCAGTCCTTGCGCTCGACGAGGTCCATCAGCCGGCCGGGCGTGGCGATCAGGACCTCGGCCCCGTCGCGCAGCGCGGTGGCCTGGCGGCCGATCGACATGCCGCCGACCACGGTCGCCAGACGCAGCTTCAGGGCGCGGGCGAAGGGCTCGAGGGCGTCCGACACCTGCTGGGCGAGTTCGCGGGTGGGCACGAGGACCAGCGCGAGCGGCTTGCGGGCCTCGGCGCGGCGTCCGGCGGTGCGTACGAGCAGGGGGAGGCCGAAGGCGAGGGTCTTGCCGGAGCCGGTGCGCCCGCGCCCCAGGACGTCGCGGCCCGCGAGGGCGTCGGGCAGGGTCGCGGACTGGATCGGGAACGGCTCGTCGACGCCGAGCCGGGCGAGCACCGCGAGGACCTCGGCCGGCAGGTCGAGCTCGGCGAAGGTGGCGGCCGGGGGCAGGGCCGGGGTGACGGAGGCCGTCACCGCGAATTCGTCCTTCGCCGCGGCCGTGCGTCGTGCCTTGTCCGTACGGGGTGTGTGGTGCGTGCTGTTCATGGAGGCCTTCCTCGACGGTGCGCTTCGAGGAATTCGCGACGGGCCGCGGCCCAATGAATTACAGGAACGTACCGAACGCCATATGCGTGCGGATCCGGTCATACCGAGGGGCTGAGAAACGGCGTCCGGTCCGTGAAAATACCTGGAAAATGCAACGAGCCGGGGCCCTCACCACATGGGTGAGGGCCCCAGCTGCGTCGGACGTGTCAACGTCAGGCGGGGAGGATGTTCTCCGCCTGGGGGCCCTTCTGGCCCTGCGTGACGTCGAAGGTCACCTTCTGGCCTTCCTGGAGCTCACGGAAGCCAGAGGTGGCGATGTTGGAGTAGTGGGCGAAGACGTCCGGGCCGCCACCCTCCTGCTCGATGAAGCCGAAGCCCTTTTCAGCGTTGAACCACTTCACGGTGCCGTTAGCCATGTCAAATCTCCTTCGGGGCGTAGCCCAGGGGTCCGCACTGTGCGAAACCCGGAGTCGCCGTGATGATTGCCCCGTCCGGAAAACTGCACCGAAAACACAGAAAGTGCCTGACGATGTCGAATCGTCGAAGGCACTTGTAAGTTTCTTTGGGAACCACAACTGCAACTGCTGTCGACTGTAGCACGTCGGCCCGGGGAGTGCACGGAATTGCCTATTCCCACCCCTGGCGGGTCGGGAGCCAATTCCGGGCCGGCGGGGCCGGAGCCATCGGCCGCGCCCGGTGCGCCGTCAGGACGAACGTGACCGTGATGAGCAGCGCCCACGCACCGAACTTGGCGAGGGGCACCGGCTGCCAGCCGTCCAGCTGGTGCGGGTAGCTCCAGGCGCCGACGTACGTGGCCGCGTTCTCCGCGACCCACAGGAAGAAGCCGATCAGGACGAACGACAGGGCCAGCGGCATCCGGTGCTCCCGCTCGCCCACCCGGAACCGCACCCAGGTCCCCGCCGTCGCCGCGAGGAGTAGCGCGGCCAGCGCCCAGCGGGCGTCGGGCAGCCAGTGGTGGCTGAAGAAGTTCACGTACACGGCGCCGGCCAGCACCGCCGTCACGCGCGGCCGGTAGCCCGAGAGCCGCAGGTCGAACAGGTGCCACGCCCGGCAGACGTAACTGGCGAGCGCCGCGTAGAGGAAGCCGCCGTACAGCGGGACCCCGCCGAGCTTCGTCAGTGCCTCCTCCGGATAACTCCACGAACCCATCCGGACCTTGACCAACTCGAAGAGCAGACCGATGACATGGCAGCCGACGATGACGGCGACGTCCCGCCCGGAGTCCCAGCCCACCTTCCACGCGAGGAAGGCGAGCCCGATCCCGTACAGCAACAGCAGGTCGTAGCGGGCGACCGGCAGTTCGGGCAGCAGGGTGGAGACCGCGATGCCGCCGATGAGCGCGACGGCGAAGGCGCAGCAGCGCGCTTCGAGGACCGCGAACCGCAGGAGTTGGCGTATCCCGTGCGAGAACGTTTTCATGCGGGGAGGGACGCCCTGGCCGTCGTGGTCGGTTCGCCGAACGGGCGAACGCGTGCGCGAACGGACGACGGCGGCGGGGGCGCCCCCCCCGCGGGGGGTGGGGCGCCGCGCCCGGGGGTGGGGACGGGGGGGGTGTAAACCCCGCGGGGGGGGGGGAC
>NZ_JBHXRW010000136.1:0-5317 GCF_042716635.1 Streptomyces sp. NPDC058664
CCCTTGTGCGACGGCGGCATACTGCCCACGGACAACCCCCTCCACCGTGATCAACCCGAAGATCATTCCACCCCGCCAGCCAACGTGACAGTGCCCGGTCGAAGCCTCAGTGCATCCGGATGGCTTTCGCCAGGTGAACTGATGTGCTGAAAAAATTTTCGGTCTTGGCACAACCATGGGGGTGCTTGCTTAGTCCCTTCTTACTGAACGTCGAGCTGCACCTTGGGCGAGGAAGCCTGCAGGGGATGAGCCGCCGTCGCCTGGCCTGGGAGCGTCTGGGGCGGCGGCTGGCTGTGCGGCTGTGCGACATGCCCGGCGAACCGCGCCGTGCTGGCCAGGCGACCACCTGGCTGGCTTTGCCATGCGCACGTTCGACGATCCGCGTATTTGAGGGGAAATTTTTTTCGTGCGTCGAGCAAGAAGTTTGTGGGGGCTGAGGGATCGGGGGTGGCGCCCGCTTCGACAGGCAGCGGGCGGCGTGCTGCCCCTTGCCCTGCTGTCCGGCCTGGTGTCGGCAGCGCCGACGGTGGCTGCGGAGCCTGAGGTGAGCGAGCGGGGTCAGGTGCTGGCCGCCTGGAAGGCTGGCGGTCCCGCTACCAAGGCAGCCGCCGGGGCGGCCATGACGGCCTCGGACGCCGATATCCGCGCGTTCCTGGAGAAGGGCCGGGCGATCGCGGAGAACCTCGACGACCGCGAGGCCGCACTGCAGGTCGTGGCCGACGCAGGCCCGGCCGTCCGCAAGGCAGCCGAAGCAGCGCTCGCGGGTACGCCCGAGCAGCTGGACGCGTTCCTGAACGAGGGGTGGAAGGCGCCCCTGGCCCAGGACCAGCGTGTCCAGGCAGCCGCCATCGGCGAGACCGGCGGACGCGCCCTGCACGCAGCCGCGGAAGCCGCACTGAACTCGGACATCGAGGCGGTGCGGGAGTTCCTGAGCGAAGGGCAGTACAAGAAGCGGGATTCCGACGCCCGCGTACGGGTGGCCCAGCTGGAGACGTCGGGCGGACCGAAGGTGCGAGCCGGTGCGAGCGCGGCTCTCAACGGTTCGATCGAGGATGTCCGCGACTTCCTCAGCTTCGGCCAGCATGTGGCCCGGGCTCAGGACCAGGAGTACGCCTCGGTCACCGAGCTGGCTCAGCAGGCCAATGCGGCCGGTGATGCGGCGGAGCGGGAGAGCAAGGCAGCGAAGGAGGCCGCTGACAAGGCGATCACTTTGGCCCGCCTGGCCAAGGAGGAGACCCAGCGGGCCGCTCGAGAAGCCTCGGAAGCCAAGAGCGATGCCGATCGGGCAGCTGATGCGGCTCGGCGTGCTGCGGAGTCGACCCGCAAGGCCGCGCAGGCCGCGCAGGCCGCTATCGCTGCCTCGCGTTCCGCGAACGCCGCAGCCCAGGTAGCCGCAGCGGCGGCGAGTGCTGCTGCGAACGCGGCCGCGGGGGCCGCCCGTGCTGCCACCAACGCCTTGAACAGCGCCGCCAACGGCAAGCGCGACGAAGCACTGTCCGCCCAGGCTCTGAAAGCGGCACAGGCGGCGGAGTCCGCAGCGAACGCTGCGGACCGGGCTGCGATCGCCGGTGACGCCTCTGCTGTCGCTGCACGCGCCGCCGCTTCCTCGGCCGCCAACGCCGACGCCACCGCTGTGGCTGCGGACGAGGCCAGCGGCTACGCGGAGGAAGCAGGTGCCTCGTCGGACGAGGCCCGCGCTGCTGCCGCGGCCGCCCGTCGGCATGCAGCCGAGGCCACCCGTGCCGCGAACGCGGCGGCAGGCCACGCGGCCGACGCCGCTCGTCAGGCCCGCGTGGCCCGGGACTTCGCGCGCTCTGCCGCCCAGCATGCCCGTAATGCCGCCGATGCCGCGATGAAGGCCGGTCAGTACGCGGCTGGTTCCAAGGAGGCCGCGAACGAGTCGAAGGCCCACGCCGACGCCGCCCTACTGCGTGCCAACGAAGCTGTGGCAGCAGTGGCGAAGGCCAAGGAGATTCACGACCTGGCCCGCAAGGCCGAGGCCGAGGAACTGGCTGCTCGTAAGGCGACCGGGATCAATCAGGCCAAGGACGCGAAGGTCGCTTACAACGCCACCCTCGCCGAGAGCAAGAAGGCGGCGACCGAGTCCGAGAAGCTCCAGGCCGACTTCACCCGCCTGTCGCAGGACGCCTCGCAGCCGGCAGCGGACGACGCTCTGATCGCGGCGACCGGACGGAAGCTGGCGCTGGCCGCACTGGAGACCCAGGGCACCTGGAGCAAGGCCGCCGCCGAAGGGGCACTGGCCTCCGCGGACAACGCCGCCGTGGTCGAGTACGCCCGCAACGGATGGCGCTCCGCCTTCCAACAGGACGAGCGCGATCAGGTCCGCTCACTCGTGCAGAATTCCCCCCACGAGGCCGTGATCAGCGCCGCCGAGACGGCGCTGAATGGTGACGCCGCGCAGATCCATACCTTCCTAGAGACCGGCCAGTACAGCGCCGCCGCCTCCGACCTGCGCGTCGAGGTCGCCCGGATCGGGGAGGCCGGCGGCCCGGCCGTCAAGAGCGCCGCTGAGAAGGCGATCAACGACATCGGCTACCAGCCGCTGCTCGACTTCCTCACCACCATCCAGTACTCCGCGCGCAACAGCGACCACCAGGTCACCGTGGCATCCCTGGCCGAGAACGGTGGGCCGGAGGTCAAGGCGTATGCGGAGATCGCCCTCGAGAGCCCCGCGCCGTCCCGGCAGGCATTCGTCGAGCGGGGCCAGTACAAAGCCGCTCAGCGCGATCAGGCCAATGCCTCGCACGTCGCGCAGATCCAGCACGTCATCGCCGGATCCGCGCAGGTCGCGGCCCTTGCCCAGCAGCGCGCCGCAGAGGCGCTGAGGACCGCTGCCTTGGCGTTGAACGCGTCGAACGAGGCTGATGTCTACGCCCAGCAGGCGCAGACCTACGCCGCGAACGCCGCCGGGTACGCCCAGCAGGCTGACGCCTCCGCCACGCAGGCCGAGGCCTCCGCAGAAAAGGCCGCAGGCCACGCTGCCACCGCGCGCAACGCGCAACGCCAGGCGCAGATCAGCGCGAGCAACGCCAACGCATCGGCTCTCTGGGCCGAGGCGAGCGCCAGCCTGGCCCGGGAGTACGCCGCGACCGCCGTCGCTGCGGCCGAAGCCGCACGCCAGTCCGCCATCAACGCCGGCAAGAACTCCACCCAAGCAGCCGCCATCTACCAGCAGCACCTCGACACGTACCTCGCCGAGCAGGCGCGGGCTGCCGAGCAGGCATGGTGGGAGAAGGCCTACGGCAAGTACACCCAACTCCGGGACGCCTTCGGGGAAGCCGTCGACGTCGGCTTGGAAATGGGCAAGGCCGCCGTGCTGTGGTGGGTGACGGCGACCCCTGAGCAGAAGGCGAAGTTTTACCTCGAATTCGGGCACCTCGCTCTCGACGTCCTCGGTCTCATTCCCGGGTACGGCGAGATCGCCGATGGCATCAACTGCGCCGCTTACGGAATCGAAGGCTATGCCACCGACGACAACAGCAAATACATTGACGCCGGACTGTCCTGCGCGTCGATGATTCCGGTCGCCGGATACGCCGCCGCCGTCCCCAAGACCATCAAATGGTCCAAGAAGGCCGAGAATCTCTTCGAGGCTCTCAACAACCTGCGAAAGCGGGACATCGACCTTCCGAAGTGTCTTGCCCCCAAGCACAGCTTCCCCGTCGGCACGCCGGTCTTGATGGGCGACGGCAGCGCCCGACCGATCGAAGAAGTCCGGATCGGCGACATGGTGCAGGCCACAGACCCGATCACCGGTCTCTCCGGGCCACGCCGCGTCGAGACCACCATCCACACGCCCGACGACCGCGACTTCACCACCGTCACCCTGGACGCGAAGGCCGGCGGCGGCACGCTTACCGCGACTGGACACCACCCCTTCTGGGCGCAGAACCGGGGCGACTGGACTGCCGCGGCTGATCTCAAGGCCGGAGACACCCTCCGCACTCCGTCCGGTGCCACCGCACGGATCGCGAAGGTCTCCCACTGGAAGAAGTTCCAGCCGGCCTACGACCTCACGGTCAACGACGTCCACAGCTACTACGTCCTCGCCAAGACCACCCCGGTCCTGGTCCACAACTGCACCGACCTCCTCCGCGCCGAGAAGGCAGACAAGAGGGCGCACACCATCAAGGAGCACGTGGACCTGAACAGTGAGGAGATGAAGCGGCTCGCCAAGAAGAAGTCGGACGATCAAAACGGCGCGCCTGCCCGTAATTCCCGCTGGAAGGACCTCAAGACGGCCCAGAAGGCAGTAGACGCTCTCGTGGCTGACCCCAAGAATGCGGAAAGGATCAGAAAATTTGTGATCAATGCGGGTAAGGGCGGCCCGCAGGAGCTTCCTCTCTCGGGTACCTACGGCACGGATTCACTTGGAGACGCTTACGACCATCTCGGGAACTACATTCCGGAGCTCAGCAACAGATTCACCGTGGTGATCGTCGCCAAACCGGGATACAAGCCCGGCGGATACTTCATCAAAACCGCTTACCCCGAGTAAGGAACAGCATCATGCACGAGCCAGCCGTGCACCGTGATTGGGTGGAAGACGATTTCGGGGTGACCGCACTCGGCTCCTCCTATCACAACGACTGGAGCCGATACACCAACGACCCGATCGAGCACGCCCTGACCTATCTGGGGCCGACAGGTGACCCTGCCTTTCCGGTCCTGCTGATCGAAGATCTGCAGCGACTTGTGTCCTCGCCCCTCTCCGGTGAGGAACTGGGCCGGCTGTGGGGTGCTCTGGGAGGGGCGCTCGGTGGCTCACCCACGTTCGCCGGGGCTGAGCGGGCCTGGTTCCATCGGCTCCTGGCGGCAGTCACCCGGCTCGCCGTCGCCCGCGGCGCCAGGGAAGCGCAGTGGGCGGAGCTGCCCGCGTGCACACCGGAGCCGCCGGGGACGGTCGCGGCCGAGCATCAGCGACTGATGCCGGAAGTGCTGGCCATGACCGGGCTCCTCGACCGTGCCCGGGCCGGTGAGGGCGGGCTGGCTCTGGCCACCCGCCAGGCCATCGAGCGGTGCGTCACGCTGGTCTGCCCTGAGCTGGGGTTCCGCTTCCTGCTGCACGCTCTGGGCCGCTTCGGCTGCGGTCTGACCGTGCCCGAATACACCCGGCTGGAGGAACTCAGTTCGGCGTTCGGACACGGGCCCTTCGTAGTCGACGCACACCGCTATCTCCTGGGGTGACGTCTAGTTCCCGCGGGGTGGGGGGGGGGGGTGTTGGGGCGGCGCGGGGCCCCCCGGGTGGTGGGGGGCGCGGTGGGGGGGTGGGGGGTGTAAACAAAAAACAAGCCCA
>NZ_JBHXRW010000137.1:0-5268 GCF_042716635.1 Streptomyces sp. NPDC058664
CACCTCACCCCGGAGCCGTTCCACCTCCCCCAGTCTCATAGCCGGAAGATGCCTACCAACAGGAAAGATCACCCAACGTAACGAAGCACTACTAGTCGTCGAACTCGAAGCACGCCGTCTCGGCACGGGCCACAATCTCGCGGCCTGCGCTGGGGCTCGAGATTACGGGCTCAAGGACAGCCTTGAGACGTGCGAGGTCGCTCAGGCTCCCGAGTGCACAGAACGTGCCGGCCTCGCTGTCGAAATCGAGGCGCTCAGCAAGATCCGGCCAGGCGAACTGCACAAGGCCTTCCCAGAAGTGTCCATTCGGCTCGTGTCCGGTGGCAACTACTGCAGCATCGGCGGCCAGGTCACCGGTAGAGAGCGTCAGCGAGTGCTCACCGTCAAAGTCATGCAGGGTGATAGTCACGGCGCGACCTTCCCACCCCCGGTGCGCAGGCTCCCCAGGCCCATCAAACTACTTGTCCGCTCCCAGCCCGGCGAACCTTTCCGGTCACAGCACCAGGACTTTCCCGATCGGCTGGTGACCTGATGGCGAGGGTCCGGCGGCCGAAGGCCGCCGGACTGGTGATCAGTAGCGTTCAGGCCGAATCGTTCAGGGAGTCCTCCCCAGCGGGATGACGTCGGGGCCGGCAGGGGCATGGTGCCTCCTCGTACTGCCTCGGAAGCAAGGACCCCTCATCGGAAGCAGGGCCCCTCAGCCGACACCATCGGGCGGCAGCTCAGCGAAACGCGGACACCCCGGCGAAGAACACGGTCAGGACCGTGCACGCCGCCCCGCCGGCGACAAGGGCCGCCTGGGCCCGTCCGTTCCCAGCGCGGCGCGCCGTCCAGCCCGCACAGCAGGCGAGGTTGAGCGCGACCGACAGCGCGAGGAGCAGCGACAGCAACTGGACCTGATTCATGGCGCCCTCCGGAATTCTCCTCACGCCGGGCGGCGGAGGCGGATGCCGACACAGTCCGCGTCCAGGCCTCCGTCCCGCTGCCTTCCGCCCACCGGTTGGACACACGGACGGCAAAGTCCCATGTCCGGGACGTACGCTTCGCTATGCCCAGGAACGCCCTGGACACCGCGCTGGACACGCGGGACACACACGACAGGCGGGGCAGAGGCGGTGGAGGAGAGCCGGGTAGCACAACAGTGCGGAGACGAGGAGGACTTCACGACGCGGATCAAGGCCTTGGGCGCATTCCACGCGGAGCATCTGGCCAACGTCGCCCCCTATCGCTTCCTGGCGCGGCAGGCCAGGGTCTCGCCGACCACGGTGAGCGACTGGCTGCGCGGGGAGCGCTTCCCGCAGGACGCCGGCAAGCTCAAGGCCGTCGTACGGGCCCTGCGGACCATCGCGCTCCCGCTCGGGATCCTCGACGGCGGCGCGGCCACACCTCTCCTCGACGAGGAGGCATGGGCGCAAGTCCATCGCGCGGAGGCCGCCCGCAGGGCCGACGCCGTCGGCCACGCGGTCCTGCGCGCCCAGGCCAGAGCGGCACTCTCCCGCGGCGCCACCGCCGGCCCCGCTGCCCCGGCCGCCGGCCTGCTACCCGTCCACGCGGCGCGGGACGCCGCGTCCGCGGCCCGGCCCCCGCAGTCGCCACCCCTCCCCCGCGCGCGCCGCGTCGAGGACTGGAACCCGCGACACCTCGGCGTCAAGCCCGCCATCGAGGTGCCCGGCGCCCCGGGCGACCTGCCCCTCTACATCCCGCGCGACCACGACCGCGCGCTGCGCCGCACCCTGCGGGGAATGAAGGGGGCGGGCGGCATGCTCCTCCTCGTCGGGGAGCCGTCCACCGGAAAGAGTCGATCGGCCTACGAAGCCGTACGCAACGAGCTCTCCGACTGGTGGCTGCTGCGCCCGCAGGACGTGGCCGAACTCCAGGAACTGGCACGGCCGACCGCCGCGACGACCCTGCCCGCCGCGCCCGGTCTGATCCTCTGGCTCGACGACCTCGACCGTTTTCTCTGCGCGCACCCCGCCCTGACCGCCCCCACCCTGGTACGGCTCCTCGACCCCCGTACCCCCACGGTCGTCGTCGGGGCCCTGTGGCCCGACCAGTACGACCGCCACAACCACCCTGGCGGAGCCGACACCGAACACGACACCCGAGGCGCCGCGCGCGCAGCCCGCGACGTCCTCGCCCTCGCGGTTACCGTCGACGTCGCAGAGGAGTTCAGCGACAGCGAACGCGAACGGTCCCAGGAGATCGCCAACGAGGACCTGCGGATCGCCGCAGCGATGCAGGTCGCGGACTTCGGCGTCGTGCAGACCCTCGCGGGCGCCCCCATCCTGGAACGGCGCTGGCGCCACGGCAACGCCTACGGCCGCGCTCTGATTACCGCCTCCGTCGATGCCCGCCGGCTCGGCGCCCCAGAGCTACTCACCCCCGCCTTCCTGCGCGCCGCCTCCCCCGGATACCTCGACTCGGCCTCCTGGGCACGCGCCACCGGCACCTGGTGGGACAGCGGCCTGCAGTACGCCACGGAACCCGTTGACGGCGCCACTGCGGCCCTCTCGCCCCAGGCCGGCAGCGAACCTGGCAGTGTCGTCGGCTACACCCTCGCCGACCACCTGCTCCATGTCGGCGCCCACAGGCGGAGCTTCGAGGCAGTACCGGAAAGCGCCTGGCGCGCGCTCCTGGCCACATCGGTCGGCCACGACCTGGTACGCATCGGCTGGAGCGCGCAGTGGCGTCTGCTGTACGAGCTCGCCGACACCTTCTACGCCGCCGCCGGAGCCGAAGGAGCCCTGCATCGGGCGCGGTTGCTACGGACCCGTGGCCGCACGGCCGAGTACTTTGCGGCGCTGGAGTCACTGGCCGCCGAGGGGCATCCGGAGGCGGTCGACCAACTCGTCACGCACGTCCTCCGGGACTTGGTGCAGGACGACCACGACACACGGATCGCACTGCTGTCGCCGTACGCCGACGCCCACGAACGGGCCGCCGGTGCCCTCGCGGACGCGTTGGCATCTGCCGGGCGGCACGACGAGGCGATCGCCGTCTGGACGCGCCTCGCAGCGGGCGGCGACGGGGAGGCCGCACGGAACGCCGCCGAGGCGCTGGTGGTGGCCGGCCGACGGGGCGAGGCGCTCGCCCTCCTACGGGACGGCGCCAGCCGGGACTCCGGCGTACGGGACAAGCTCGTCGCCCTGCTCCTCGACGACGGCACGGCGACCAGCGCCACCGAGGCCGAGCACGTGCTGCGGGCCTGGTCGGCCGAGAACCCCGACGACTTCACCTGCGAGCAACTGCTCGTGGACCTGCTCGTCGCGGCGAGCCGCCTCGACGAGCTGGAGGTCATGGCGGTCGACGGCTCGGAGGCAGCCAGGCGCTTCCTGACCAGCCACTGGCGGGAACGCGCCGCTGAGGACCCGGGGATCGTCGCCCACGCGAAGACCGTGTGCGCGGCCTGGAAGCCCTCGCCGTACGGACCGTGGCCAGAGATGCACCTGTACGAGGAGCTGGGCATGGTAGAGGCGGCGCTTGACGTCGCGCTCGCTTTTGAGCGCGATCACGGCCACAACGACGACCTCGACGCTGTCGTTGCGTCGATGCTCGTGGACTCCGGCCGGTGGGACGAGCTGACCGCCCGCGCGGAAGCGGGGAACTGGCGTGCCCAAGATCAGGTGGCGCGCACCCTTGCCGAGCAGGGACGGATCGCCGAGATCGAGGAGCGCGCGGCCCGCGGCGATCTGTCTGCCCGCTCGCACCTGTCCGATCACCTGGAGCAGAGTGGCCGCGTAGACGAGGCGATCGCCCTCTGGCGCCATGCCATGGCTGCAGGTGAGTACGACGGCAGGCGGCGGCTGATCAGGCTCCTCGAACAACATGGCAGGGAGGTGGAGTTGCTGGCGCTGCTCCGGGAGGAACCCAGGCCCTTGGACAAGTACGACGCCCGGCGGCTCGCCGATCTGCTGGTCAAGGCCGGCCGTCTCGCCGAACTGGCGGACCGGGCGGCGGCGGGCGACAAGTACGCGGACGCGGAAGTGGTCAACCATCTCGCGGAGAACGACCGCGTCGACGAGTTGTGCCGCCGCGCCGTCGCGGGCAGCGGCAGCGCCACGCGCGCCCTGCTGCACCTGGCCGACCGGGAACCGGAGGCCGCGCCGGGACTGCGCGGCCTCACGGAGTACGGCCTGCGGCTCGACGGCACTGTGGCCGCACCGGGAGAGCCGAGCTGAGGACCCGCGGTCTGCTCGCTGGAGAACGACCCCGTGCTCAACGAGCTGGGAGTACGGACCACCACCAACCCGATCCAGCTCGCCCTGTGGGCCGGTCAGGGCCTGTCGTCTTCGCCACCTATGTCTCACTGGTCGACCGGGACGACCCGCTGGACCCGACGGGCCGGCGGAAGGTACACGGCCGCGTGTCTCTTCACCGAGGTCAGCGGGTCAGATGCCGAACTCCGCCGCCGGCAGGCCAAGCGCAGTGCACGCCTCGCGGATGATCTGCTCCTCGGCAGGCGCGATGAAGCCGTCCGCACCCGCGACCACGATGCCGGTCTGGATGACAGCCCGTGCCTCGGTGGGCTTCTTCGCCACCTTGACGACCTCCTGAAGCACCGCCGCCTTGCCCATGACGAAGCCGGCCGAAAGCTGGTCGACGTGCTTGTTGAAACGCTGGCGGAGCTGGTCGGCGGGGAAGTTCTGAAGGACGTCGTTGGTGAGGATGAGCGACTCGACGTGCTGGCGCTCGGCCGGATCGACCCGTCCGTCAGCGGCGGCCACCAACGCGCACATGGCCATGCTGGCGTCCCGGAAAGCGCCGCTCTTCAGCTCCGTCTTCAGCGACGTGAGCTGCGACTTCAGCGCGCTCACGAGCTCGGCCCTGGAACCGCCCCCGGACCGTGCGCCGGACGGCCCACGGCCGCCGGAGCCGCCGCGCACCCCTTGGGCCTGCTGCAGACCTCTGGTCGCCTGGTCCTTGATCCGATCCCACATCGCCACTCGTGCCACCTCAGCTTCTGCCACGTCGTCCCTCGTTGGACACACATCATCGCGCACCACCCTGCTAACGCCTCCCACACACGATGAAGTTCCACCACCACGACCGACACGACGCCCTCAGCACACATGCCACCCCCACGCAGGCGGAGGCCAGAACGGCGCAGCGCGAAAACGACCGAGACGAGAGGCCGGCAGGACCGGCGCCCCGCCGAAGAGGCCGAGCACCACTAAGAGGGCGTTTGATCTAGGCGGATTGCCGCTTATACCCTAGTAGGTTCCTCGCCAGGTTGGTGTGGTCTCGTCCGTTATGCGCTTGGCGAGGTTG
>NZ_JBHXRW010000138.1:0-5239 GCF_042716635.1 Streptomyces sp. NPDC058664
AACACAGTGGACGCGAGCAACTGAGGACAAGCCCTCGGCCTATTAGTACCGGTCAGCTCCACCCCTTACGGGGCTTCCACATCCGGCCTATCAACCCAGTCGTCTACTGGGAGCCTTACCCTCTCAAGGAGGTGGGAATACTCATCTCGAAGCAGGCTTCCCGCTTAGATGCTTTCAGCGGTTATCCCTCCCGAACGTAGCCAACCAGCCATGCCCTTGGCAGGACAACTGGCACACCAGAGGTTCGTCCGTCCCGGTCCTCTCGTACTAGGGACAGCCCTTCTCAATATTCCTGCGCGCGCAGCGGATAGGGACCGAACTGTCTCACGACGTTCTAAACCCAGCTCGCGTACCGCTTTAATGGGCGAACAGCCCAACCCTTGGGACCGACTCCAGCCCCAGGATGCGACGAGCCGACATCGAGGTGCCAAACCATCCCGTCGATATGGACTCTTGGGGAAGATCAGCCTGTTATCCCCGGGGTACCTTTTATCCGTTGAGCGACGGCGCTTCCACAAGCCACCGCCGGATCACTAGTCCCGACTTTCGTCCCTGCTCGACCCGTCGGTCTCACAGTCAAGCTCCCTTGTGCACTTACACTCAACACCTGATTGCCAACCAGGCTGAGGGAACCTTTGGGCGCCTCCGTTACCCTTTGGGAGGCAACCGCCCCAGTTAAACTACCCATCAGACACTGTCCCTGATCCGGATCACGGACCGAGGTTAGACATCCAGCACGACCAGAGTGGTATTTCAACGGCGACTCCACCATGACTGGCGTCACGGTTTCACAGTCTCCCACCTATCCTACACAAGCCGAACCGAACACCAATATCAAACTGTAGTAAAGGTCCCGGGGTCTTTCCGTCCTGCTGCGCGAAACGAGCATCTTTACTCGTAGTGCAATTTCACCGGGCCTATGGTTGAGACAGTCGAGAAGTCGTTACGCCATTCGTGCAGGTCGGAACTTACCCGACAAGGAATTTCGCTACCTTAGGATGGTTATAGTTACCACCGCCGTTTACTGGCGCTTAAGTTCTCAGCTTCGCCACACCGAAGTGTGACTAACCGGTCCCCTTAACGTTCCAGCACCGGGCAGGCGTCAGTCCGTATACATCGCCTTACGGCTTCGCACGGACCTGTGTTTTTAGTAAACAGTCGCTTCTCGCTGGTCTCTGCGGCCACCCCCAGCTCGGGAAGCAAGTTCCTTCACCGGTGATGGCCCCCCTTCTCCCGAAGTTACGGGGGCATTTTGCCGAGTTCCTTAACCATAGTTCACCCGAACGCCTCGGTATTCTCTACCTGACCACCTGAGTCGGTTTAGGGTACGGGCCGCCATGAAACTCGCTAGAGGCTTTTCTCGACAGCATAGGATCATCCACTTCACCACAATCGGCTCGGCATCAGGTCTCAGGCTATGTGCTGTCCGGATTTACCTGGACAACGCCCTACACCCTTACCCCGGGACTACCACCGCCCGGGCTGGACTACCTTCCTGCGTCACCCCATCGCTTACCTACTGTCGTCTTGGGCCGGCGGCTCCACCACTTTCCTTTCCCCGAAGGGTCCGGAACGGCTTCACGGCCTTAGCATCAACGGGCTCGGTATTGGGCGTTTCAAAGCGGGTACCGGAATATCAACCGGTTGTCCATCGACTACGCCTGTCGGCCTCGCCTTAGGTCCCGACTTACCCTGGGCAGATCAGCTTGACCCAGGAACCCTTAGTCAATCGGCGCACACGTTTCTCACGTGTGTATCGCTACTCATGCCTGCATTCTCACTCGTGAACCGTCCACAACTCGCTTCCGCGGCTGCTTCACCCGGCACACGACGCTCCCCTACCCATCCCAGCGGGCGTTGGCCCTCATGCTGGAATGACACGACTTCGGCGGTACGCTTGAGCCCCGCTACATTGTCGGCGCGGAATCACTTGACCAGTGAGCTATTACGCACTCTTTCAAGGGTGGCTGCTTCTAAGCCAACCTCCTGGTTGTCTGTGCGACTCCACATCCTTTCCCACTTAGCGTACGCTTAGGGGCCTTAGTCGATGCTCTGGGCTGTTTCCCTCTCGACCATGGAGCTTATCCCCCACAGTCTCACTGCCGTGCTCTCACTTACCGGCATTCGGAGTTTGGCTAAGGTCAGTAACCCGGTAGGGCCCATCGCCTATCCAGTGCTCTACCTCCGGCAAGAAACACACGACGCTGCACCTAAATGCATTTCGGGGAGAACCAGCTATCACGGAGTTTGATTGGCCTTTCACCCCTAACCACAGGTCATCCCCCAGGTTTTCAACCCTGGTGGGTTCGGTCCTCCACGAAGTCTTACCTCCGCTTCAACCTGCCCATGGCTAGATCACTCCGCTTCGGGTCTAGAGCGTGCAACTGGATCGCCCTGTTCGGACTCGCTTTCGCTACGGCTTCCCCTCACGGGTTAACCTCGCTACACACCGCTAACTCGCAGGCTCATTCTTCAAAAGGCACGCAGTCACGACCCATTGAGTAAACTCAATGAGCGACGCTCCCACGGCTTGTAGGCACACGGTTTCAGGTACTATTTCACTCCGCTCCCGCGGTACTTTTCACCATTCCCTCACGGTACTATCCGCTATCGGTCACCAGGGAATATTTAGGCTTGGCGGGTGGTCCCGCCGGATTCACACGGGATTTCTCGGGCCCCGTGCTACTTGGGTGTCTCTCAGACGAGCCGTTGATGTTTCGGCTACGGGGGTCTTACCCTCTACGCCGGACCTTTCGCATGTCCTTCGCCTACACCAACGGTTTCTGACTCGTCCTGTCGCCGGCAGACGACAGAAGAGAGATCCCACAACCCCGCATGCGCAACCCCTGCCGGGTATCACACGCATACGGTTTGGCCTCATCCGGTTTCGCTCGCCACTACTCCCGGAATCACGGTTGTTTTCTCTTCCTGAGGGTACTGAGATGTTTCACTTCCCCTCGTTCCCTCCACATGCCCTATGTGTTCAGGCATGGGTGACAGCCCATGACGACTGCCGGGTTTCCCCATTCGGAAACCCCCGGATCAAAGCCTGGTTGACGGCTCCCCGGGGACTATCGTGGCCTCCCACGTCCTTCATCGGTTCCTGGTGCCAAGGCATCCACCGTGCGCCCTTAAAAACTTGGCCACAGATGCTCGCGTCCACTGTGTAGTTCTCAAGCAACGACCAGCCACCCATCACCCCACCCGGCAAGCGGATGAGTGCACTGGGGCCGGCATCGCGAAGATACAAACCTTACGGCCGTACCCTCAGACACCCAACAACGTGCCAGGCACGATCCGTCGGTCCACTGTCACGTTCCACGCCGAAGCAGTACTGGTGAAGTGGTCCTCAAGGACCGTGCCAACTAATCAACGTTCCACCCATGAGCCGACCGTGCAGAACATTCGCCTGCAAGCGGTGCTGTGCTCCTTAGAAAGGAGGTGATCCAGCCGCACCTTCCGGTACGGCTACCTTGTTACGACTTCGTCCCAATCGCCAGTCCCACCTTCGACAGCTCCCTCCCACAAGGGGTTGGGCCACCGGCTTCGGGTGTTACCGACTTTCGTGACGTGACGGGCGGTGTGTACAAGGCCCGGGAACGTATTCACCGCAGCAATGCTGATCTGCGATTACTAGCAACTCCGACTTCATGGGGTCGAGTTGCAGACCCCAATCCGAACTGAGACCGGCTTTTTGAGATTCGCTCCGCCTCGCGGCATCGCAGCTCTTTGTACCGGCCATTGTAGCACGTGTGCAGCCCAAGACATAAGGGGCATGATGACTTGACGTCGTCCCCACCTTCCTCCGAGTTGACCCCGGCGGTCTCCTGTGAGTCCCCATCACCCCGAAGGGCATGCTGGCAACACAGGACAAGGGTTGCGCTCGTTGCGGGACTTAACCCAACATCTCACGACACGAGCTGACGACAGCCATGCACCACCTGTATACCGACCACAAGGGGGGCACCATCTCTGGCGCTTTCCGGTATATGTCAAGCCTTGGTAAGGTTCTTCGCGTTGCGTCGAATTAAGCCACATGCTCCGCTGCTTGTGCGGGCCCCCGTCAATTCCTTTGAGTTTTAGCCTTGCGGCCGTACTCCCCAGGCGGGGAACTTAATGCGTTAGCTGCGGCACCGACGACGTGGAATGTCGCCAACACCTAGTTCCCAACGTTTACGGCGTGGACTACCAGGGTATCTAATCCTGTTCGCTCCCCACGCTTTCGCTCCTCAGCGTCAGTAATGGCCCAGAGATCCGCCTTCGCCACCGGTGTTCCTCCTGATATCTGCGCATTTCACCGCTACACCAGGAATTCCGATCTCCCCTACCACACTCTAGCCTGCCCGTATCGGATGCAGACCCGGGGTTAAGCCCCGGGCTTTCACACCCGACGTGACAAGCCGCCTACGAGCTCTTTACGCCCAATAATTCCGGACAACGCTTGCGCCCTACGTATTACCGCGGCTGCTGGCACGTAGTTAGCCGGCGCTTCTTCTGCAGGTACCGTCACTTGCGCTTCTTCCCTGCTGAAAGAGGTTTACAACCCGAAGGCCGTCATCCCTCACGCGGCGTCGCTGCATCAGGCTTTCGCCCATTGTGCAATATTCCCCACTGCTGCCTCCCGTAGGAGTCTGGGCCGTGTCTCAGTCCCAGTGTGGCCGGTCGCCCTCTCAGGCCGGCTACCCGTCGTCGCCTTGGTAGGCCATTACCCCACCAACAAGCTGATAGGCCGCGGGCTCATCCTTCACCGCCGGAGCTTTCAACCGGCCCCCATGCGGAGGCCGGTGTTATCCGGTATTAGACCCCGTTTCCAGGGCTTGTCCCAGAGTGAAGGGCAGATTGCCCACGTGTTACTCACCCGTTCGCCACTAATCCACCCCGAAGGGCTTCATCGTTCGACTTGCATGTGTTAAGCACGCCGCCAGCGTTCGTCCTGAGCCAGGATCAAACTCTCCGTGAATGTTTACCCGTACTCGGGTGACACTCGCGTTGAGCGGGACAGCCGGGCCGGAATAGGGCCTGGCTGTCCACAGCGTCCTCGCTGTGTATGTTGCCTGCCGTCCCCCGAAGAGGCGGGCAGGACTTTCAAAGGAACCTCGACCATCCGAAGGATGGACGGGGTATCAACTGATCTGGCGTTGATTTTTGGCACGCTGTTGAGTTCTCAAGGAACGGACGCTTCCTTCGTACTCACCCTCACGGGCTTTCCTCCGGGCTTTTCCCTCCGGTACTTCGTGTT
>NZ_JBHXRW010000139.1:0-5225 GCF_042716635.1 Streptomyces sp. NPDC058664
GGGGGCCCCCCCCCCCCCCCGGGGGGGGGGGCCCGCCCCCCCCCCCCCCCCGCCCACGTACGGGGGTCAGCCCGCGGACTCGCCCGCGTGCGGGCTGAGGACGTCCGTGCCGACCAGGATGAACAGCAGGATGCCGAGCAGGATCCGGTAGATCACGAAGGGCATGAAGCTCTTGGTGGTAATGAAGCGCATGAACCAGGCGATCACCGCGTAGCCGACGACGAAGGCGATGATCGTGGCGAAGATCGTCGGGCCCCAGGAGACGTGCCCCTCGCCCGCGTCCTTCAGCTCGTACGCGCCCGAGGCGAGGACCGCGGGGATCGCGAGGAGGAAGGAGTAACGGGCGGCCGCCTCGCGGGTGTAGCCCATGAGCAGGCCACCGGAGATCGTCGCTCCCGAGCGGGAGACGCCCGGGATCAGGGCCATCGCCTGGCAGAGGCCGAAGATCAGGCCGTCCTTCACGCCGAGTTCCTTGAGCGTCTTGCGCTCGCGGACCACCCGGTGGCGGCCGCCGATCTCGTCACGGGCGGCCAGCCGGTCCGCGACGCCGAGGACGACGCCCATGACGATCAGCGTGGTGGCGATCAGCCGCAGGTCGCGGAAGGGGCCCTCGATCTGGTCCTTGAACGTGACGCCCAGGACACCGATCGGGATCGATCCCACGATCACCAGCCAGCCCATCTGGGCGTCGTGGTCGGAGCGCATCGCCTTGTTCGTGAGGGAGCGGAACCAGGCCGAGACGATCCGGGCGATGTCCTTGCGGAAGTAGATCAGGACCGCGGTCTCCGTGCCGATCTGGGTGATCGCGGTGAAGGCCGCGCCCGGGTCGTGCCAGCCGGCGAACGCCGCGGTGAGGCGGAGGTGCGCGCTGGAGGAGATGGGAAGGAACTCCGTCAGCCCCTGGACGAGCCCGAGGATGAACGATTCGAACCAACTCATGGGGCTAGGGCCGTCCCGTTATGTACATGTGCGGTCAGAAGGTCGTGCGCAGCGTACCGTCCCAAGATGACGTGCCCGTGCCCAGGCCGCCCGAGGGCCCGTCGCCCCCGCCGCCGGCCCGGCCCGGCCGGGACGCCCTTCTAGCGGACGCTGCCCACCGGCTCCCGCTCCGGGGCGGGAACCGGGGCCGGGGCCCGCAGGCCGTGCCGCTTGCGCCAGGCCACCACCGCGGCCGCAAGGCCCGACAGGACGATGAACCCGGCGGAGAGGAGGAAGGCGGGCGAGCCCGGCGACCCGGCCTGGGCGCCCGCCACGACGTACGCCGCCGTGTTGGGCACCGAGCCGAGCGCCGTCGCGAGGAGGAACGGCACGTACCCCATCCGGGAGACCGCGGCGCAGTAGTTGGCCGCCGCGAACGGCACTCCAGGGAACAGCCGGATCGCCAGCATCGAACGGAACCCGTGCCGGCTCAGCTGCCCGTCCGCCGCCGTCAGCCAGCGGCCCCGCAGCAGCGGCCGCAGCGCGTCCTGGCCCAGGAACCGGCCGAGGGTGAACGCGATCCCGGCACCGAGGACCGTCCCCGCGACCGCCGCCGTCAGGCCCGCGGCCGAACCGAACAGCGCGCCCGCCGCCAGATTGAGCACGGGCCGCGGTACGAACGCGGCCGTGCACACCCCGTACGCGAGGCCGAAGAGCAGCACCGCCCCGGAACCGCTCGTCCGCGGCGGCCAGCCCGAGGCGAGGAGCCGCTGCGGCTCGTACAGCACCACGAGGGCCGCCGCCGTGAGCAGCAGCAGTACGAGCAGCGAGAGCCGCGCGCGGGGCGAGAACAGGGCCCGGGAGCAGCGGACGGCGAAGGAGCCCGGCGGCCGGGGCGCGGGAGCGAGCATTCGGGGAGAGTAACGGACGCGTCCGTATGATCGCCGTAATGCGCGTCATGTCCGTCCGGACACACACCATGTCCGTCCGGGCCTGACACACGCCACGTCCGTCCGGCCACGCGTCACGTCCGTCCGGGCCGGAAACCGCGCGACCCCAGGGCAGGGAGAACCGTGACCGATACCGCGCCGCTCGACGCCGGCCCCGGCGGCGTACCCCGCAGCGTCCTCGCCGACACCGTCCTCGACCGGCTCACCACGGTCTACCCGGCCGCGGGCAACCCCTTCCGGGCGCAGGAGATGGTCGCGTACATGAAGGGCGTCGCTCCCTTCCTCGGCGTCCGCACCCCCGAGCGCCGGGCCCTGTCCCGTACGGTCCTCGACGGCACCCCGCGCCCCGACGAGGCCGACTGCGCCGCCGTCGCCCTGCGCTGCTTCGCCCTGCCCGAGCGCGAGTACCACTACTTCGCCGTCGACTACCTCCGCCGCCATGTGCGGCGCTGCTCCTCCGGCTTCCTGCCCGTCGCCCGCCGGCTCGTCACCACCGTCCCGTGGTGGGACACCGTCGACCACCTCGCCGCCCACGTCGTCGGCGGCCTCGTCGCGGCAGACCCCTCCCTCGGCGCCCGCATGGACGAGTGGATCGAGGACGAGGACCCGTGGGTGGCCCGCACCGCCCTCCTCCACCAACTCCGCTTCAAGGGAGCCACGGACGCCGACCGGCTCTTCGCCCACTGCCTGCGCCGCGCGTCCGACACCGACTTCTTCCTCCGCAAGGCCATCGGCTGGAGCCTGCGCGAATACGGCAAGGCGGCACCCGACGAGGTACGCGCCTTCGTCACCGCGAACACCGGCCGCCTCTCGCCCCTCTCCGTCCGCGAGGCCCTCAAGCACCTCTGAGCCCCACCACCTGTACCGCCCGTGACCGGGCCCCCGGCACAATGAGCAGGTGAACGAGCACATTCCCGTCATCCGCGAGGTCGACCAGGGCACCGCGCGCCTCATGCCCGACGTGGACCGGGAGCGTGCCTGGCTCCTGACGGTCGACGGCGCGCCCCAGTCGTACGTCGACCTCGACGACCCGGCGTACCTGGAGTTCGAGTACGCGCGGCGGCTCGCCCACGTCGTCGACGGCGCCGCCGACGACGGCGAACCGCTCGACGTCCTCCACCTGGGCGGCGGGGCGCTCTCCCTGCCCCGGTACGTCGCCGCCACCCGGCCCGGCTCGCGCCAGGACGTGGTCGAGGCGGACCGGGGACTGCTCGCCCTGGTCGCCGAACACCTGCCGCTGCCCGAGGACTCCGGGGTCGCCGTGCACCCCGCGGACGCCCGGCGCTGGCTGGAGGAGGCGCCCGCCGCCTCGGCCGACCTGATCGTCGGCGACGTCTTCGGCGGCTCGCGGGTGCCCGCCCACCTCACGTCCGTCGAGTACGCGCGCGAGGTCCGGCGCGTCCTGCGACCCGAGGGGATCTACGCCGCCAACCTGGCCGACGGGGCGCCCTTCGTCTTCCTCCGCTCCCAGCTGGCCACCTTCGCCGCCGTCTTCCCCGAACTCGCGCTGGTCGCCGAACCGTCCGTACTGCGCGGCCGCCGCTTCGGGAACGCGGTCCTGGTCGCCTCCGGCCGCGCGATCGACACCGCCCACCTCGCCCGGCGTGCCGCGGCGGACGCCTTCCCCGCGCGCGTGGAGCACGGGGAGGCGCTCGACCGGTTCACCGGAGACGCGGAACCGGTCCTCGACTCCGGAGCCGTCGCCTCACCCGTCCCGCCGGACGGCGCCTTCGGAATCGGCTGAGGCCGAGGAGGGGACGGGGGCGGAGGCGGGGACCGGGCCGGGGGCGGGCACGGTCGCGGACGCGAGCGCCGGGGCCGGTGCCGGGCCCGCGATCTCCTTCGTGTGCGGACGCCGGGTCAGATTCCGTACGTCCGGCACGAGGAGGACCAGGGCGGTGACGAGCACCATGAGCGCGGCCGCGCCCCACAGCGCCTCGCTCCGGCCGAACGCGCTCTCCGCCGGACCCGCGAGCGCCGTCGTCAGCGGCAGCAGGGCCGTCGAGCCGAACCAGTCGTAGGCCGAGACCCGCGACAGCTTCTCCTCCGGGATCTCCTGGTGCATGGCCGTCATCCAGGAGACGCCGAAGACCTCGATGGCCACACCGCTCACGAACATCGCGGCCGCGAGCCCCACCGCGTCCAGGGGCACGGCGAGCGCCGCCGACGGCAGCGCGATCGGGAACACGCACAGCGTCCCCACGAACAGCATGCGGCGCGGCTTCCACCGGGCCATCAGGACGGCACCCGCGAGCGTTCCCACGCCGTACGCGGCGAGCGCGATGCCCCACGGCCGCGCGCCGCCCAGTTCGGCCCGGGCGACCAGCGGCCCGTACACCGACTCGACCGCCCCGATCAGACCCACCACGATGGAGAACTGGGCGACGATCGACCACAGCCAGGGGCGGCCGACGAACTCGTGCCAGCCCTCCCGCAGATCGGCGAAGAGGCCGCCACCGGGAGCGCGCTCGGGGATGCCGCTCACGTCGAGGAAGGCACGCAGTCCGCCCGCGACGGCGAAGGCGACCGCGTCGATCAGCAGCACCCAGCCGGGTCCGACGAAGGCGACGAGTGCGCCACCGAGGGCGGCGCCGCCGATGGTCGCGCTGTGCATGGCCATCCGGTAGACGGCGAAGGCACGGCTCGCCTGCTCCCCGGTGACGCTGGACATCAGCATGCCCTCGGCCGCCGGGTTGAAGAAGGCCTGGCCGGTGCCGCAGAGCGCGGTGAGCACCATCATCTGCCAGATGTGGGCCTCACCGGCGAGGACGAGGGCGGCGAAGAGGGCCTGCGAGACGCAGTTGAGGGCGTTGGCGGCGACCATCACCCGGTGCCGGGGCACCCGGTCGGCGACGGCGCCGCCGATGAGCAGGAAGAGGACGAGCGGCAGGAAGCGCGCCATCGCCACGAGCCCCGCGTCGCCCGCGTCGCCCCCGGATTCGAAGACCGCCCAGGTCGTGGCGATCAGGGCGCCGTGCGTGCCGAGGTTGGTCACGATCGTGGCGGCGGTGAGGAGGACGTAGTTGCGGCCGGCCCACTCGGGGCGGCGGGAACCGAGCGGGGTACGGCGGGTGGAGGTGGCGGGTCTGTTCACCCCGGGACTATCCCTGCCGGCCGGCCCTGATGCCAACCCGATATCCGGACGGCCCGCTCCGGCGATCGTTCGGGCGGCCGCTCCACCACCGGATGCGGCGCCAGGCCCCTGTCGGTTCGGCCCGCGTCCGGTTCGGGACCGTCCGGTCCGGTCGGGGCCCCGCGCGGGGGGGCCCCGCCCCCCGGGCCCGCCGGGGGGGGCGGGCGGGGCGGGGGGGCCCGGCGGGGGGGGGGGCGGGGGGGGGGCGGGGGGGGGACCCCCCG
>NZ_JBHXRW010000140.1:0-5027 GCF_042716635.1 Streptomyces sp. NPDC058664
TACCACGAGTACAAGACCCAGGACGAGAACCACCTCCTGGAGACCACCGGCAAGGAGCTGCGCAAGCTCATGAGCTGGGTGAACGACGAGGAGGCTGCCGCGTGACCCCCTCCGGCACCACGATCGGGGCCGGCGCCGGAAAGGCCGCCACGGCCGAGTTCCGGGCGGCCCGCGACTTCCTCCTCGCCCACCGCGGCGACCACCGGGCCGCGTACGAGGGCTTCGTGTGGCCCCGGCCCGAGCGCTTCAACTGGGCGCTCGACTGGTTCGACGTGATCGCCGAGGGCAACGAGCGCACCGCCCTGCACATCGTGGAGGAGGACGGCCGCGAGTCCCGGCACTCCTTCGCCCGCCTCTCCGCCCGCTCCTCGCGGCTCGCCGGCTGGCTGCGCGCCCAGGGCGTCCGCGCCGGTGACCGGATCCTCGTCATGCTCGGCAACCAGGTGGAGCTGTGGGAGACCGTCCTCGCGGCGATGAAGCTGGGGGCCGTCCTCACCCCGGCGACCCCGCAGCTCGGCCCGGCGGACCTGCGCGACCGGATCGAGCGGGCCCGGGTGGCGCACGTCGTCGTCGGGGCGGCGGACCGGGCGAAGTTCGACGGGGTGCCGGGCCCGTACACCCGGATCCTGGCCGGCGGCACCCCCGCCGACGCGGGCGCGGGCTGGCTCCCGTACGAGCGCTTCGAGACGCACGAGGGCGGGTTCGAGCCCGACGGTCCGACCCGCGCCGACGACCTGCTGACGCTCTACTTCACCTCCGGGACGACCTCGGCGCCGAAACTGGTGGAGCACACCCATGCCTCGTACCCCGTCGGCCACCTGTCGACGATGTACTGGATCGGGCTGCGCCCCGGAGACGTGCACCTGAACATCTCCTCGCCGGGCTGGGCCAAGCACGCCTGGTCCAGCCTCTTCGCTCCGTGGAACGCCGAGGCGACCGTCTTCGTGTTCAACTACGAGCGGTTCGACGCGGCCCGGCTGCTGTTCGAGATGGACCGGGTGGGGGTCACCTCCTTCTGCGCCCCGCCCACCGTGTGGCGGATGCTCATCCAGTCCGACCTCGGTCGGCTGCGGACGCCGCCCCGCGAGGCGGTGGGGGCCGGGGAGCCGCTCAACCCCGAGGTGATCGAGCGGGTCCGGGAGGCCTGGGGGGTGACCGTCCGGGACGGCTTCGGGCAGACCGAGACGAGTCTGGCCGTCGGCAACTTCCCCGGTGAGGATCTCGTCCCCGGCTCCCTGGGCCGTCCCGCCCCCGGCTTCACGGTGACGCTGCTCGACCCGTCGGGCGCGCCGGCCGACGAGGGCGAGATCTGCCTCGACCTGTCGGGCCCGGCCCGCCCGGTGGGCCTGACGACCGGCTACCACGGCGACTGGGAGCGTACGGGCGAGGCCATGGCGGGCGGCTTCTACCGCACCGGTGACATCGGCCGCCGTGACGCGGACGGCCGGATCACCTACGTCGGCCGCTCGGACGACGTCTTCAAGGCGTCCGACTACAAGATCAGCCCGTTCGAGCTGGAGAGCGTGCTCCTGGAGCACGAGGCGGTGGCGGAGGCAGCTGTCGTCCCGGCGCCCGATCCCCTGCGGCTCGCCGTCCCCAAGGCGTACGTGGTCCTCGCCGACGGCTTCGAGCCGGGTCCGGAGACGGCCGGGAGGCTCTTCGCGTACGCGCGGGAGGCGCTGGCCCCGTACAAGCGGATCCGGCGCATCGAGTTCGCCCCGCTGCCGAAGACGGTGTCCGGGAAGATCCGTCGCGTCGAGCTGCGGGCGGCGACCACGGCCGGTTCCTCGGCGGAGTACCGCGACGGCGACTTCCGCTGATCGCGGTCCGGGTCAAGTCAAGTCCGTTAAAAGGACGCGGATTTGGCAAGTTGCCAAACCCGCTCCCGGACACCGCGCTCAACAAAGAATACCGAACGGTAGCTATGTAATCTCGGGATAAGCGAGTCGCGAGATCCACGTTCTCGGCATCCGAGATCCGAGTTCCCTCTGCCCCTCCCCCTCCGATCCCTCTCAAGGACGGTCAAGACATGTCAGCGGAAACCCTGTCCGTGCCGGAGTCCTCCGAGGTCCCGTTCATCAACGTCATCGACCCCGAGTTCCGCTTCGACCTGCCCGAGGTCGCCCGGGCCCAGGCCGCGAGCTGGTACGCCGAGACCCCGCTCGGCATGCTCGTCCTGCGCCACGCCGAGGCCTCGGAGCTGGTCCGGGACAGTCGATTGACCCACAACGGCACCGGCTTCATGGAGCAGAACGGCATCAGCGGCGGCCCCGTCTACGACTGGTTCGTCAACGGCCTGGTGAACCAGGACGGCGACAGCCACCGCCGGCTGCGCGGTCTCGTCGGTCGCGCGTTCACCCCGCGCATGCTGGAGAACCTGCGCCCGGCCATCAGGCAGGCCTCCGAGCGCCTCGCCGACGAGATCGCCGCCAAGGAGGAGGTCGACTTCTTCGAGGCCTTCGCCGACGCGCTGCCGCTGACCGTCATGTCCGAGCTGCTCGGGGTGCCGGCCGAGGACTACCCGCGCTTCAGCAACTGGAGCTCGGAGATCGGCCTCGTCTTCAGCCTCGCCCTCGGCGGTGACATACCGGGCCGCGTCGAGGCCGCCGTCGTGGGCCTGTACGCGTACGTGGACGCCCTGATGGCCCAGAAGGCCGAGGCGCCGACCGCGGACCTCGTCTCCGCCCTCGTCACCGCCCAGAAGGAGGACGTCGACGGGGCCAGGGTGAGCCTTGAGGAGCTTCGCAACCTCGTCGTCACCATGGTGTTCGCCGCGCACGACACCACGCGCCTCCAGCTGGCCAACGCCATGGTCACCTTCGCCGAGCACCCCGACCAGTGGGCCCTGCTCCGCCAGCGCCCCGAGCTCGCCCCGCGGGCGGTCGAGGAGGTCATGCGCTGGCGCCCCTCCTCCAACGCCGTGTACCGGTACGCGGCCGAGGACATCGAGTTCCGCGGCCAGAAGATCCCCGAGGGCACGATGTTCATGATCGGCGTGCAGGCGGTGCAGCGCGACCCGCTCGCGTACCCCGGCGGTGACGTCTTCGACATCACCGTGGACCGCAAGACGGCCGTGATGCAGTTCGGCGGCGGCCCGCACTACTGCCTGGGCGCCCCCCTCGCCCGGATGGAGATCACCGAGGCGCTGCCCGCGCTCGCCCGCCGCCTCGGCGCCCCGAGCGTCGTCGGTGACGTCACCTGGCGTCCGGCGATCGGCATCACCGGCCCCAACGAACTTCAGCTGCGCTTCGGCTGATCCCTCGTCACGGACACCCCACCACCGTGCACGAACCCCCACCGAAAGAAAGTCCATGAAGACCATGGAGGTCTTGTGAGCACGTCGACACCAGCCAAGAAGACAGGACTCGTCCTGTTTCTGCTGGCCTTCTCCCAGTTCATCATCAGCGTCGACCTCAACATCGTCTACGTCGCGCTGCCCGACATCGGCAACGCCCTCGGCTTCTCCGCCCAGTCCTTGCAATGGGTCGTCTCCGCCTACGCGGTGGCCTTCGGCGGCCTGCTGCTCTTCGGCGGACGCGCGGTCGACCGCATCGGCGCCCGCCGGCTCTTCATGACCGGTCTCGCCTTCTACGCGGTCTCCTCGCTCGTCGGCGGTCTCGCCACCACCCAGGGCGTCCTCATCGGCGCCCGCCTCTTCCAGGGTGTCGGCGGCGCGCTGCTCTTCCCGGCGGTGCTCGCCCTGATCGCCACCTCCTTCGAGGGCGCCCAGCGCAACAAGGCGTTCGCCGTCTGGGGCGCCGCCGGCTCGCTCGGCCTCGCGGCCGGCGCGCTGCTCGGCGGTGTGCTGACCGACCTGGTCTCCTGGCGCTGGATCTTCTTCATCAACATCCCGCTGGCGCTGATCGCCCTGCTCCCGGCCCCGTCGGCGATCCGTCCGGACGGCCCGGCGAACCTCTCCAAGGGCTTCGACATCCCGGCCGCGCTGCTCTCCACGATCGGTGTCTCCGCGATCGTCACCGGCCTGGTCACCGGCCCCGAGGAGGGCTGGTCCTCCAACCTCGCCCTCGGCTCCCTGGTCGTCGGCGCCGTCCTCCTCATCGCCTTCTTCGTCACCGAGGCGAAGACCGCCAACCCGCTCATGCCGCTCCGGCTCCTGAAGAACCGGCCGCTGGTCGTCGCCATGGCCGTCCTCTTCGTCTTCCAGACGGCGCTGGCCGGCGCGTACTACACCTTCACCACCTACGTGCAGCCGGTCCTCGGCTACAGCGCGATCCAGGCGGGCCTCGCCTTCCTGCCGCTCACGCTGGTCTCCATCATCGGCTCGGGCAAGCTCGCGCCGAAGTTCATGGAGCGGTACGGCATGCGCGCCACGCTGTCGACCGGCATGGTCGTCAACGGCATCGGCATCGCGGTGACCATCCTCGGCATGTCCGTCGGCGGTTCCTTCTACGCCCTGCTGCCCGGCTCCGTCATCTGGGGCATCGGCGGCGGTCTCGTCTTCGTCTCCGTCTTCGCCTCCGCCAGCTCGGGCGTCGGCCCCGAGGAGCAGGGCGTGGCGAGCGCGATGGCCTCCACCTCGCAGCAGGTCGGCGGCGCGGTGGGCCTCGCGTTCCTGGTCGCGATCGCCAACTCCACCTTCTCCGGCACCTACGCGGAGGCCGCGAAGGCGGACATCCTGTCGGGCCTGCACCTGGCCGGCTACGTCGGCGCCGGCCTCCTGGTCCTGGGCGGCCTCCTCGCCCTGGCCCTGAAGAAGGACTCACCGTCGGCCACCGCCAAGGTCGAGGGCAGCGACATGTCCGAGAAGTCCCCGCAGCCCGTGTCCGGCTGAACGGGGTCGTCCCGTGCGTCGCGGACGGCGCCGTGCTCCTCCCTTCCGGAGCACGGCGCCGTCTGCCGTTCCCGCCACAAGCGCACAGGGGCGGGCCACCCCCCGGGGGGGCCCCCCCGGGCGGGGGCGGTCCCGGGGCGGGCCCCCCCCGCAGGCACGCTAAGCTGCCCAGACGCCGGGGGCGCCGGCCCGGGCCCGGCCGGTCGCGGATTGCCGACCGGCCGGCCCGGAGCGC
>NZ_JBHXRW010000141.1:0-4902 GCF_042716635.1 Streptomyces sp. NPDC058664
CACGCCTCCGAGGAGGAAGAACGCGAACGACGTGATCAGGTAGAGATGCCCGATCTTCTTGTGGTCCGTCGTCGTCAGCCAGTCGATGACGACGCTCCCCCAGCGCCTCCTCCTCACCGGCACGAGGGTGGGCGGCTGAGTGGAAGTGACCATGGAGACTCCGTGGAGGACTGGAATGAACGCGGGCGAGCGAGGTGACCATAAGCCCCTCCACTCCCAGCAACCGCCCGAACACGGGCGCTCGGATCAGTCTCTTCATCGCACCGGCGCTGACCTGCGGATCTGCTCTCCTCCGCAGCAGAAAACCTCCATTCGGCGGGCGTGGGACGTCAGCCACCGTGCGCCCTGTACCCCCTGTGGCCCCACGCCGTCCCCTTCGGGCCGAGCCGCCCGTCACGGGCGGGATCTCCGGGCAGGCGCCGCGACGACCCGACCCCTCATGCAGGCAGAAGTGAAGCGGTCGTATCACGTCCTTCTCATGGGCGCCGCCCTGAGTGCCGCCGCTGTCCAGGTCCAGCGAAGCGGATCGAGGGGGACGAGTGCGACGCCGGCTGGTGTGGTCACCGTCAACCAGGCGCCTACCGACGTGTACGCGGGCGGTGCTCTCCCTCAGCCGCCGGACCGCTTCGGTGACGATCTCGAGGTGCGGATCCGCCCGGCTCCTGGTGACCGAGGCACCGAACGGTGGACCTCGCGGCGGTGCGGGACACCAGGTCGTTCCTGGCGCGACTGGTGACCCGTCAGGCGCTGAACGCCTTGCGGGCGAACGCCCGCCGGCGCGAGGACTACGTCGGCCCTGGCTGACCGAGCCCGTCCTGCTCGACGAGAACGACGCGTCGGCCGATCCCACCAGCAGGTCCGAGCCCGCGTCGAGCGCGTCTTCGCCCGTATGAAGACCTGGAAGATCCTCCGCGGCTGCCGCCTCAAAGGCGACGGCGTCCACCACGCCGTGCTCGGCATCGCCGGATGTACGACCTCGCCCTCTCCGGCCAGGCCCGGACTTCGCAGGTCACCCGATCGTGAAGATCAGGTGGTCGTAGCTGATCGCTTGCCGATCGGAACCGTAGCGGCGACAGCTGTCTCGGTCCGGCCCGGTCGAGATCGGACGCCGGGAGGCCGCTGCGGCGAACCTTCTCGGCGACCTGCGAAGCACGGGGCCAGGGCAGCGGGCCGCACGGCGGCCCGCCATGCCCGAGACAACCAGAAGATCACTACCGCGCGAGCGCCGCATCCTCCCCGTGATCTCCCGCCTGCGGCGGTTCTCGAACCGACCGGCCGCCACCCCGGCTACAGACTCAGCACGTACCACTGCTTCGCGGACCGGCCGTGCAGGTAGAGACACCGGCCCCGGCCGACGGGGCGTGCGTACCCTTGGACCGGTGATCCGTTGGGCATGGTGAGCACCGCTTCCTCGACGACGACGACTTCATGGCCGGTCACCCTGCAGTAGTGCAGCCTGTCTCTCCGACCGGAATCACGGGGGCCACCGCCGAGAAGGAGAACCCGGTCGTCCTCGACCGCCAGGCCGAGAGGGGAGCTCACCGGGCTCTTCCGTACCCGGACCTGTCCGGTGGTTCGCGCTTGGAGGAGAGGGAACTCGGGCCAGTAGACGGCCCAGGCGACCGAGTCGGCGACGTTGAGGGCGTAGACCGTGTCGATGTGGGGAGCGTCCTGGGGCGGCCAGTACCCCCACTGGTGGTTGCCCCCGCTGTCCCAGCGGGCCAGGCCGGCGGCGCTGACGGGATCGACGTAGACCCCTTCGTCGTAGTAGGCACTCCAGAGGTTGTTCCGACGGTCCGCCATCATGAACTCCACCGAAGCTCCCACGACGAAGCCACGGCGGGGGCTGCCGTCACGGCCGAATATCTGGGCGTTGCGGTCTCCGGTGGAACCGCTGCCCTGCAGGACGAGCCGGTCATTGGGCAGCGCGTCGAGGCGGTACGGACTCAGGGCCACACCCCGCAGGGCCCGTTCACGTATCTTCCCCGCGTCGTCGATGACGACAAGAGCGTCGAAGGGCAGACTCCGGGGCCGCGGTCGGACTCTCCCGTACGGATTCGGCGGGAAGACCGCATCCGCGCAGATCAACCACAAGGCCCTCCCCCACGCGTCCACCGTGGAAGCCAGGACCTTCCGGTCGTCGTACCGCCGAGGCAACCATGCGTAGGGACGCAGTGCCACCTTCTTCAAAAGACCACCTCGCGGGCGAAGGAACGCAGCGCCCCATCATCCCGGAGACCTCACCCGGTCGGATCCGGGGTGCGGACCCCGTACGGATTCGAGGTGGTGTCCGCGCGGGGTCTCCCGTCGAGGGGTGGGCCGTGAAGGAAGGACCCGGACACGGGGTCAGTGCCGTGCGGGCACCGGTGTTTCGGTGCCGTCGTGCACGGGGGCCGGGGTGCCGCCCAGGGCGCCGAGTCCGAAGACGACCAGGACCAGCGGGACGGCCCCTGCCGGGATGCCGGCGCGGTCGGTCAGGAGCGGGGTGAGCGGACGGGCGGGCAACGGCTGCGGAGTGGACGTACGGCTGGGGCTGGACGATGACGGAGGCGGTGCGGCCGCGGGTGAGCGGGCGCCCCGGAGGCACTCGCGCGGACGGGGCGTCAGGTCCGCCGCGAGTGCCGGGCGTTCCGGCTCCGTCAGTCGCGTGCGTTCGGCGCCGGTCCCCCGGTCGTCACCGTCCATCCGGGCACCACGGAACCGTCGGCGAGGCGGCCCGTGAGTCGTACCGGTCCCTCGGGACCGGCCGCCCGGGCCGACAGGACCGGGCCCCGGCCCGTGGCGGTGACGGCTCCCCCGGCGGTGACGCCCGTCAGCCGGCGGCTGCCCGCGGCGAGGAGGTACCGCGTGCCCGACGGCGCCGTCCAGTACGTGCCGGCGAGCACGTGCTGACCGAAACGGCCGCACGCCGCCGTGTCCCGGAGTTCCGTCACGGTGCGCGGCACGCTTCCGGCGGGTCCGACCGGTGCCGTCAGGGAGACGATCACCCGGCCGCCGCCCTCCCAGGTGTCCGCGCGGGAGCAGACCCACAGGGCCCGGCCCGCCCGTTCGGGCAGTGACTGCTCGGCGTACTCCCAGCGGTTGACCGAGCGGACGCCGGTGCCGTGCAGGGCCGCGAGGGAACAGGCGGACGACGCCCAGGCCGCGAGCCCCCGGTCGCCGGTGGCCTCGCGCGGTGCCCGCGCCGGGGCGCCCGTGCCCGGCCCGGGCGTCCAGGTCAGGTGGACCGGGGTCAGCTCCCCCAGGTCCGCGAGCAGGAAGGCGTGGTCCTCGACGATCCGCGCGGAGGAGGCGAGTTGGAGCACGGTCGCCCTCGCGCACCCGCCCGGGCCCTTCTGCGGTACGGGCGTGTCGTACGCGACGGGAGCGGTGACCCCGTCCCGGGCGACCTCGAGGGGGCGCGCCGCGGTCCTCGGCGCCCGGAGGTCCCGTACCGCCGCCTCGGCGATCCAGGGCGCGAGGAGGTACCGCGCCCGGCCGGGAGTGCGGGTGAGCACCACGGCCGCCCCCGTGGTGACGTCGGCGTCGTCCGCGCGGGCGAGGTCCAGGACGGCGGGACCTCGGCCGTCGCCGGGTTCGACGTACCGGGCGAGTCTCCGTCCGTCGTGCAGGAGCACCACGCCGACGCCGTCGACCGTTCCCGCGTAGAGGAGGCGGGGCGGTTCGGCGGGCGGCGACGTGGGCGTGGCCGGGGTGGCCGTCAGCCGTACGCCGCCGCCGGCGCCCCGGGACCAGGCCTCCAGGGCGCGCCCCAGCAGGGCCGTGTCGCCCGTCCTCGTACCGCGCGCGGGCCAGGCGGTGAAGTCGACGCGCGAGGTGTCGGCCCACCGTTCGGCGGGCGCGCGTACCAGGGCGGTGGGGTCGAGGGCGCGGGCCAGGGCCGCGGCGGAGAGGGCGGTCGGGGAGCCGGCGAACTCGCCTTCCGGGGCCCGCCCCGAGCGGAGTTCGACGGTCGTCACGGCGGCCGTCGTGACCAGGAGCACCGCCCCCGCGAGCGCGGCGAGCCGCTCGCCCCGGCGGCGGCGCAGCAGGTCGGTGGGGCGGGTGTGGACGGTACACGGGTCGAACTCCGCGCTGCGGAGGAGGGCCGCGACGTCGGTGCCCGGTGCGGCGCCGAGCCGCTCGGCGGCGCGCAGGGCGGCATCGGGTTCCGCGACGCCCGCCCGGGCGAGCAGGCGGACGACCGCGTCCCCGGGAAGGCCTTCGAGGGTACGCAGGGCGAGCGCGGCCCGGGTCTCGGGCGCGGCGGCCGCCAGAGCGCGGTCGAGGGCGAGTTCGTCGGATCCCCCGGCGCGGGGGAAGAGCCGCAGACCGAGGACGAGCGGCAGCCGGAGGGCGGGAGGAACGAGCCGGCTCGGTGGGCGGAGCGCGGCCCGGACGACGGTGGCCCGGAGCCAGGAGTACACGGGCCTCTCGGTGCCCCGCTGCCCGGGAGGGGAGAGCGGGAGTGGGGCGGGCTCGTGCGGGGAGGGCGGGGGTGACGCCGGCCGGGTCCGTCCGCCGGTTTCCGAGAGCGTCCTCTGGACGAGGGCGTGGGCGGTGAGGACGCGGCGGTGGCGGCCGAGCGTCGGCGGCAGGATCAGGTAGGCGAGCCGGACGAGCCCGGGATAGTTCTCGACGAGCGCGGCCTCGGCGGCCTCTCGGGCGGGGCGGCCGGCCGGTATCGCGGTGTCGGCGGTGGCGTGACGGGACAGCAACATGACCGGCCAACGATCCCGGGGCGGTGGCGTCACCTCGGACCTGTGACCGTACGACTCCCCCGGGAGCGGGACAGCGCGGCGGGATACGGGGTCCGGCACGGGCCCGGGGGCATCCGGGCCACCAGGCGTCTTCCACACGTCACATCCCCACACCTCACACCCCGTACCACCGGGGCCGCGCCGGTCAGGACCACCGTGGTCC
>NZ_JBHXRW010000142.1:0-4824 GCF_042716635.1 Streptomyces sp. NPDC058664
ACCGGTCGAATACGAGAACAACCACTACCTCGCAACCACAAAACTCCAGGTCACACCCAACGTCTGAGATCTCTACCGAACCCGGAACGGTTCAGTCGACGGTGTCCCGGGTCTGGCGGGCTTTCGGACTGCAGCCGCACCGTTCACAGACGTTCAAGCTGTCGACGGATCCGTACTTCGTCGACAAGGTCCACGACGTCGTCGGTCTCTATCTGGACCCGCCCGAGCGGGCCCTGGTGTTCTGCGTGGACGAGAAGTCGCAGATCCAGGCCCTGGACCGCTCGCAGCCGGTGCTGCCGATGATGCCCGGAGTGCCGCAACGCGTCACGCACGACTACGTCCGGGCCGGCACCACCACTCTGTTCGCCGCCCTGGAGGTCGCGACCGGCAAGGTGATCGGCTCCCTTCACCGGCGCCACCGGGCCGAGGAGTTCAAGAAGTTCCTCATCAAGCTCGACCGCGAAGTCCCGGACGGCCTCGCGGTCCACCTGGTGCTGGACAACTACGCCACCCACAAGACCCCGGCCATCAAGACCTGGCTCCTGGCCCACCCCCGCTTCCACCTGCACTTCACACCGACCGGGTCATCCTGGCTCAATCTGGTCGAGCGGTGGTTCGCCGAGCTGACGAACAAGCAGATACGGCGAGGCGTCCACAAGACCGTCCAGGCCCTGGAGCAGGACATCCGTGACTGGATCGCCGCCTGGAACACCGACCCCAAGCCCTACGTCTGGACCAAGACCGCGGACGAGATCCTCGAACGCCTCGCCTCATATCTGAACAGAATTCCTGACTCAGAAGACTAGCGTCGTCTGAAAACCCCTTGCTCCCCGGTCCGCCTGCTTGGTGGGATGCATGGGCTTCGACGGCGGGAGGGGACAGCTTGGCGGTGTTCGGGTGTGCGGGCTGCGGTGCGGTTTTGACAGCGGCGGTGTCGGAGGTGGCGTTGCCAATCTACCTGGCCGATACCCACTGGGAGACGCTGCACCCGCCACTGCTGGAGGCCGGGTCCTACGCCGTCGACCCTGTACCGTACGGGCCGCCGTGGCGGCAGTGGGACGAGGTCGGGGCGCGAGAAGCGGCGGAGCGGGGGCGCTTCGCGCCGTTCGGCGCGCTGTCCGACGGGCCGTCGGACACCGTTCTCCTCGCACCCGGCGACATGCGCGGCACCAGGCTGATCCTCGAACGGGCCGGGGGCTACTGCATGGGGATCGACGGGAGGGACGGGCCGAACCTTGCCTGCCTGGGCTGCGATCTGCCGGTCGGAACGAGGATGGACGACTGCGGGTGCTGGCAGGTCGTCCGGCTCGTCCCGCAGGCAGTAGTGCGGCTGCCCTGCCCGCCGGAGCGGCCGGTCATGGACTGGGCGGAGCTGCTGGCGACCGGCGCGCTGTGGCACCGGCTGAGCGAGTACCGGGACATCCCGGCGGGAGTGGCCCTCGCCCAGGTGGTGGTGGCCGCCGGGGGCGCGCCGGTTGAGGTGGCACCCGGGCCGGTCGCTGAGCTCCTCGGCCGGGCACTCGGCGCGCTGCTGCCCGCCGGAGAAGGTGCGAAGCGGCTGGACCTGGCGGGACCGGGGTTCGGCGAGCCCGCCACTGACCTGGTGCTGGTGCCGGTCCATCCGCAGACCGGAGACATGTGGCAGCCGCGCGCCGGGGCGGTGCCGGTACCCATGGATGCCACGCTCTGGGCCGAGCTCGCCTTCCCGCCACACCGGACCCGGCTGCCGGTGGTCGGCGGGCTGCCGGCAGGGGTGGAGCGGGACGACCCGCTGCCGCCGCACCCGTGGTACCCGTTCCAGCCGTCCAGGGAGGCGTTCCGGTACACGCTCGCGCGGATACCCGCCGTCAGGGAACCGTGGCTGCGGGCGATCTACGACCGAGGATGCTGACTCGTCAGAGGTAGTGCGGACCCAGACGTTGGGTTCGACGTAGAGGGCGTAGTCATGGACCGAGTGGCAGCTGGGACCAGGACACCCCCTGATCACACATGGCTGACCGACATCACACATTCAACTTCAGTAGCTCTCTGCGTTCCACCTTGAATGTGCGGCGCGGACCCGCGCAAGGGTCCGCCGCGGAACTACGACGGGACCGGTCGCTCGGACGCGCTCCGGCGCGGGCGACGGGTGAGCGCGGCCGATCTGCGGGGCCGGCCGGGGCTGGGCTATTCGGGAGGCGGGACGAGGTCTCCGCGCAGCCGCCGGGTACGGAGTACCAAATCCAGTTCGAAGCGGCGGTCTGGGTCGTCCAGGTCGTCGCCCCACAACTCACGGAGCTGCCTCAGCCGGTAGCGCACGGTCTGCGGATGGACCCCGAGCCGGGCGGCCACCTCTGGAGCACCACCCCGCGTCTCCAGCCAGGCGAGCAGTGTCTCGGCGAGCCGGTGGGCGTGCGCCGGGCCGCCGGCCTCGTCCAGGCAGGCCAGCCGCCGCCGGGCCAGATCATTGATCAGTCCGCCCGCCGGCAACAGGACCAGGGCCTCGACGTGCTCGGCGCAGTGCAGGAGCCGCCCCCGGGGCAGGACCCCCTGCTCGATCATGCGGACGGCGGCCTCCGCCCAGCGCAGTGACGTGACGGCCTCCGTCAGTGGAACCGACGGGCCGATCGCCCCGGACCAGCCGGTCACGGCCCGGTCCAGCAGCTCCGCGCGTCCGGGGGCGTCCGGATCCGGTACGACCAGGCGCGGCTGCGCGCCCTCCATGTCGAGCAGCATCTCGTCGCCCACGGCAGGGGCCACCGCCTCCGCGGCGGGCCGGAGCAGCACCGCCACCGCCACCTTCCCGGGCAGTTGCCAGCCAAGGTCGGCCGCGCGGTCGGCGAGCAGGGCGGTCGGATCCCCACGGTGTTCGGTGAGCAGGAGGTCCACCAGGATTCGCTGCAGGCGCAGCGGCTCCCCGGCCTGACGGGCCACGGCCTCGGCGTAGCCGCGCACCGACTGCGCCACCATCACGTCCAGGTACTCGAACGCCGCCTCGGCGAGCTCGTACAAGGCCGAGGGCGGAATCCTGGCCTCCTGGCCGATTTTCGCCATCCGCCGCCAGGAAAGGCGCACGCCCAACCGGTATATCCCCTGGAGGGAGTCCAGACTGCGGCCCTGCGAGACCTCGCCGCGGCCGAAGTCACGGAACACCTCTGGCAGATCGCACGGGCGGTCCGAGCCGGTGATCATCTGCTCCACGAAGAGCTCCAGCGCGTGCCGGATCGCCACCAGCGCCTTCAGCTCTCCGGAGGCGTCGACGATGAACACCAGGCCCGGGTGCTCCCGCCGGATCGCGGCGAGGATGTCCTGTGCCAGTTCGGGGACTTCCTCCAGGGCGCGGTCGGCGAACCGCTGGATCCGCTCCCGCGGTATGTCGTGCCATGCTGACGAGGCTTCCAAAATCCACTGCTCCTGGAGGTCTGGTTCGCCCGGGCGGGGCCGGTCGGCCTGCCCGGGAACAAATTGGGGCATTGTCAGGTTGCGCGGGTCATCAGCGGTGTGATCCGGTTCGAGACGTGCCTGGACGTGGCGGTGGCGGGCAGGCCTGTGGTACCGATGATCTGGTCCCAGATGGTGAAGCGGATGATCATCTCGCTGCGGTAGTGCGGGGCGGCCATCAAGTGGCGGCGGGGACGGAAGTGGGGTGAGATGCCGCTAAACGCGGGCAGGAACCGTTGCGCTGCGCCGACGCTACGGAAGCCTTTCATGGCGCGCTCGCGCTGTCTCGTCGGTTGGTGGGAGTTCTCCGCCTGGTTGTTCAGTCCCTTGTGAGAGCGGTGCTCGACTGAGGGCATCACCGTGCGGTGGGCAGCGCCGTAGGAGCGGAGTTTGTCGGTGAGGACCACCCTCAGTACCGTCCGGGTCTTCTTCATCAGTTTCCGGAAGAAGCGCCTGGCTGCGGGCTCGTTGCGGCGATTCTGCAACAGGATGTCGAGCGCATTGCCCTTCTGCTCGACGGCCCGACACAGGCACTTCTGCATCCTGTTGATTTTGACGAAAAACTCGTCGAGATGCCATTTGTCACCCGGTCTCGGGCGGCGCCGGCGCAGCGCGGCGGCGTACGCGGGGCCGAACTGACGGGTCCACTGGTGGATCGTCTCGCGGGTCACCTCGATGCCGCGCTCGAGCATCAACTCCTCGACGTCGCGCAGGCTCGAATTGAACCGGTGATACAACCACATGCAGTGGGAGACGGCCTCCGGCGGGAAACGGAAACTCCGGCATGACACTATGTCCACAAGCCATCCCTCCGCGATCCGGCCAGACAGATGATCATGCTGCCGGAGAGAACTCCCACTCAACCGGACAATTCCTCACCGCGCCATCGGCACGAGCTGCATGAGAAGTCGTATGTAGAGGGCTACCTTGAGAAATGTAAGGATTTTTTGTGCTGGGGAATTGAGTAATCAAAGCTCAAAAGTTGGCCTTGCCCTCAATCATTCACATGCGCGAGCCGGCGTGAGGGGACACCGTCGTCTCCGGAGCGGTCAGTGTCCGCAGGTTGGCGGGCATTGAGCCTTTTCCAACCTGGCGGTGTTGTCTATGCGTTGGACGGCCCTGCGGAACGATGAAGCTCTTGGTAGGCGGGTTCTCGACCAAGATCACCGGTGTCTGCCAGGAGTCTCGATGACGAAGCCAAGTCTCCTGCGCGACGGGCAGGACGGGGTGAACAGCCTGTCGTCGCGCAGGAGAGCCCACAGCACGCTGGCCCGGCGTCGAGTATCGGACCCATTCCGGGCAGCGACTGGATGATCTCGGCCTGCAGATGGCTTCCGAACGTCTCGCGGATCTGCTTGTCGATCCGCTTGAGCCGGTCGTCCAGGGCCAGGAGCTGTGCCGCCA
>NZ_JBHXRW010000143.1:0-4798 GCF_042716635.1 Streptomyces sp. NPDC058664
GCCTCGTCGAAGGCGGCGGCGAACACCTCGTACCGCTCGTGCAGTTCGCGTCCCATGCCCGCCCGCTGGCTGCCCTGACCGGTGAACAGGAAGGCGGCGCGGAGCTCGCCTTCCGCGACACCGCGCACCACCGACGGGTGCTCTCCGCCGGCCTCCAGAGCGGCCAGCGCAGCGAGTGCGGGCTCCCGCTCCTCGGCCAGGACGACCGCGCGGTGGGGCAGCGTGGCCCGTCCGGTGGCCAGGACCCGAGCGGCGACCCGCCGGGCGGTGTCCGGCCGGGCGTCGAGGTGGGCCGACAGACGACCTGCCTGCGCCCGAAGGGCCTCCGGGGAGTGCGCGGACAGCGCGAGGAGCGCCGTGCCCGGTTCCACCTCAGGCTCCGGGACCGGCTCCGCGTCCGGATCCGGTCCTTGTTCCAGGATGACGTGGGCGTTGGTGCCGCTGATGCCGAAGGAGGAGACGGCGGCGCGGCGCGGGTGACCGTCCCGGGTGGTCCACTCCTGGGGCCGGGTGAGGAGTTCGACGGCTCCTGTCGTCCAGTCGACGTGCGGGGACGGCTCGTCGACGTGCAGGGTGGCGGGCAGGACGCCGTGGCGCATGGCCTCGACCATCTTGATGATGCCGCCGACGCCGGCCGCGGCCTGGGTGTGTCCGATGTTGGACTTCAGGGAGCCCAGGTACAGCGGCCGGTCGTCCGGCCGGTCCTGGCCGTAGGTGGCCAGCAGGGCCTGTGCCTCGATCGGGTCGCCGAGCCGGGTGCCGGTGCCGTGCGCCTCGACGGCGTCGACGTCCGTGCCGGTGAGTCCGGCGGTGGCCAGGGCCTGGCGGATGACACGTTCCTGCGAAGGCCCGTTGGGCGCGGTCAGCCCGTTGCTCGCGCCGTCCTGGTTGACCGCCGTACCACGGACGACGGCCAGGACCCGGTGCCCGTTGCGACGGGCGTCCGAGAGCCGCTCCACCAGCAACAGGCCGACACCCTCCGACCAGCCGGTCCCGTCCGCACCCGCCGCGAACGACTTGCAGCGCCCGTCGGCGGAGAGCCCGCGCTGCCGGCTGAACTCCACGAAGGTGTCCGGCCGTGCCATCACGGTGACACCGCCCGCCAGGGCGAGGTCGCACTCACCGTTGCGCAGTGCCTGCGCGGCGAGGTGCAGGGCCACGAGCGAGGACGAGCACGCGGTGTCGACGGTGACCGCAGGGCCTTCCAGACCGAAGGTGTAGGCCAGCCGGCCGGACACCACGCTGGCCGTGTTGCCGGTGAGGACGTAGCCCTCCAGCTCCTGCGGTGTCCTGGCCAGCCGCGCGCTGTAGTCGTTGTACATGACCCCCGCGAACACCCCGGTCCGGCTTCCGCGCACGGCTCCGGCGTCGATGCCCGCCCGTTCGAAGGTCTCCCAGGCCGTCTCCAGGAGCAGCCGCTGCTGCGGGTCCATGCTAGTGGCCTCGCGCGGGCTGATCCCGAAGAACTCGGCGTCGAACTCGGCGGCCCCGTACAGGAATCCGCCCTCCCGGGCGTACGACGTGCCGATGTGGTCGGGGTCGGGGTCGTACAGTCCGGCCAGGTCCCAGCCCCGGTCGGCGGGGAAGGGGCCGATCGCGTCGGTGCCCGAGGCCACCAGCTCCCACAGCTCCTGCGGAGAGCCCACCTCGCCCGGGTAACGGCAGGCCATCCCCACGATCACGACGGGATCGTCCGAGACCGCGACGGGCGTCGCGACCGGCGCGGACGCGTCCGGACCGGTCGCCCCGTGCCCGGAGCCGCCCGGCAGCAGCCCCACCAGGAACGCGGCGAGCGCCTCGGGGGACGGGTGGTCGAAGACGGCGGTCGCGGGAATGCGCAGACCGGTGAGCGAGCTCAGGCGGTTGCGCAGCTCCACGCCGGTCAGCGAGTCGAAGCCCAGGTCCCGGAAGGCCCGGGAGGCGTCGATCGACACGGACGTGGCATGGCCGAGGACGGTGGCGACGGTGGTCCGGACGAGTTCGGCGACCGCGCGGTCGCGCTCGGCCGGGGGCAACGCGCCGGTCCGCCCGGCCCAGGACTCCGCGCCGCCCGTCCCTCCACCCGTCCGCCCGGTGGTCCGTCCGGCGGTCGTTCCCGCCGAGGCATGGCGCAGGGGTGTCCGCACCAGGTGCCGCAGCGGGGCCGGCAGGGGTCCGCCCGCCGCCCGCTCGCGCAGGGCCGCCGTGTCCAGCCGTACGGGGACGAGGGCGCCCGCCGCGTCGGCCGGGAGCGCGTCGAGCAGGGCGAGCCCCTCGTCACCGGTCAGCGGCGTGAAGCCGGACCGCGCCCAGCGCGCCCGCTCCGCCGCGTCCAGTCCGCCCGCCATGCCGTCCCCGGTGTCCCACAGGCCCCAGGCGAGGGAGACGCCCGGCAGCCCGGCGGCCCGCCGCCGCTCCGCGAGAGCGTCCAGGACGGCGTTGGCGGCGGCGTAGTTGGCCTGCCCCGCCGTGCCGGCGATCCCGCTGACCGACGAGAAGAGGACGAAGGCGGACAGGTCCAGGCCGGCCGTCAGCTCGTGCAGGTGGAGAGCGGCGTCGGCCTTGGGCCGCAGGACGGCGTCCAGGCGTTCACCGGTCAGCGACGCCAGCGTGCCGTCGTCCAGCGCCCCGGCCAGATGGAACACCGCCCCCA
The DNA here is from genome assembly GCF_042716635.1 of Streptomyces sp. NPDC058664. Classification (NCBI taxonomy): domain Bacteria; kingdom Bacillati; phylum Actinomycetota; class Actinomycetes; order Kitasatosporales; family Streptomycetaceae; genus Streptomyces; species Streptomyces sp. NPDC058664. Next base: position 2,633 of record NZ_JBHXRW010000143.1, read on the forward strand.
ACGGGCGTTCCTCGGGTACGGACCCGACCACCCGTGCCAGCGCCGCCCGGTCGGTGACGTCCACGGCCGCGAACTCCACCTCCGCCCCGGCCGCGGCCAGCTCGGCCCGCAGCTCGTCGGCCCCGGGAGCCGCCCCGCCGGAACGACTGAGCAGCAACAGGTGCCGTACGCCGTGCCGCTCGACGAGGTGCCGGGCCAACAGCCGCCCCAGCGCGCCCGTCGCGCCGGTCACGAGCACGGTGCGGTGCGCGATCCCGGCCGACCCGACGAGCGTCGGCGCGTCCGGGGCGCTCCCCGCCGGGTCGCTCTCCGCCCGGACCAGCTTCGGGGCGAGCAACCTGCCGTTCCGAAGCGCCAATTGGGGTTCGGACGGTGACGCGGACCCCAACTGGTGGACCGTGCTCAGAATCCCGGGCCAGTCCGTTCCCTCCGCTCCGTCCGTGGTCGTCTCCAGATCGGGATCGAGGCCGAGGCCGAGGTCGAGGTCGAGGTCGACATCGGCCACGGCGAAGCGGTCCGGGAGTTCCGACTGGGCGGACCGTACGAGCCCCCACACGGCCGACGCCCACGGGTCGGCCACCTCGTCCCCGTCGACCGCGGCGACCGCGCCCCGGGTGAGCAGCAGCAGCCGCGCGTCCCGGAACCGCTCCTCGGCCTGCCAGGCGCGCACCTGTTCCAGGGCGTGCCCGGCCGCCGCACGGCCCGCCGGCACCCGGACCGCGACCACGGCCGGGACCTCCGGCCCCAGCTCGGCGACCGAGTCCACCAGAGCGACGGTGTCGGCCCGGGCGGGCGGGGCCACCGGGGTGACCGGCTCCCAGCGCAACCGATGCAGATCACGCGCCCGCCCGGCGGGCGCGTCCCACCGGGCCGGGTCCACGGGCAACAGCGCGAGCGCGTCGGCCGACAGGACCGGTCGCCCGTCCGGGTCCACGGCCGTCAGGCGGCCGTCCGCCGACCAGCGCACCCGCAGGACCGAGGCGCCCGTGGCGTGGAGTTCCACCCCGGACCAGGAGAACGGCAGCGGCATGCCGCTGCCGTCGGCCTCCCCGACCGCGCGGACGACCGACAGGTGCAGGGCGGCGTCGAGCAGCGCGGGATGGACCGCGAACCCGTCCGGCTCCAGGCTCCCCCGACTCGTCGTATACGTGTCCGTGTGCGCGTCCGTTTCCGGCAGCGCCAGCTCGGCGTACAGCTCGCCGCCGCGTCGCCAGCCGGCGCGGACACCCCGGAAGGCGGGGCCGTAGCCGTATCCGAGGGCGTCCAGCTCCTCGTACAGCGCGGTCGGATCCACGGGCTCGGCGCCCTGCGGCGGCCACGAACCGGCCCCTTCGGCATCGGGTGCGGAGGCACGGGCAGAGGTCAGCAGCGCGGTCGCGTGCCGGATCCACGTGTCCGAGCCGGCGCCGGACACCACGTCGTCCTCCACGTCCGAGACACGGGAGTGGACGGACAGGGCACGTGCGCCGTGCTCGTCGGGGGGCCCGACCGCCAGTTGCAGGCGTACCGGCGCGTCCCCGGCCAGGACGAGCGGGGCCTCCAGGGTCAGTTCCTCGACCCTCGGGGCGCCGGCCTGCTCACCGGCGGTCAGGACCAGGTCGAGGAAGGCGGTGCCGGGTACGAGGACCCGGCCCGCGATCCGGTGGTCCGCCAGCCACGGGTGGGTGGCGGTCGAGATCTGGCCGGGCAGGACCAGGCCGCCGTCCTCGGCCAGCTCGATCCGCGAGCCCAGCAGCGGGTGGCCGACCGGGGGCAGCCCCGTCAGCCCCAGGAGGCCCGGGGAGTCCACGGTGGTGGGCGTGGTGAGCCAGTGCCGCTCGCGACGGAAGCCGTACGTGGGCAGGTCGCCCGGGTGCGCGGGCCGACCGGGATACAGCACGGACCGGTCGAGGGCGACGCCGTGGGCGTGCGCGGTGGCGAGCGCGGTCAGGAACGTCGTCCGCTCGTCGCGGTTCCGGCGCAGCAGGGGCAGGGCGCCCGGAGTGCTCGCGCTCAGGGCGGCGTCGGGGCCCAGCTCGACCAGCACCCGCGTCCGGTCCGTGCCGAGGCTCCGCAGGGTCTCGACGGCGTGGTGGTAGCGGACGGTTTCGCGGATGTGGCGGGTCCAGTAGTCGGGGGTGGTGAGTTCTTCGGGTGTGGCGAGGGTGCCGGTGAGGGTGGAGATGA
>NZ_JBHXRW010000144.1:0-4774 GCF_042716635.1 Streptomyces sp. NPDC058664
AAAACCCCTGTGTCCACACTCCGGGGGTCACCTCACTGGTCCCAATGGCGACGCAGACGCCAACACCAAGCCCGCCTCAGCCACTACAAACAACGCGGCCACACACCACCGGAAACTGCCCAACCATCAGACCAAAGACCGTTGCAGTACTAAGCCCTTCTCCAGCGGCAAGTCCCGCCGGACTGCTGCCGGGTCGGCATCCTGAAAACCCGCACTGATGATCGCCAGAGGATCGTCGCATCTGGGGGCGTTCGCGCAGCCATCGGACGATCCGGTTGTTCCAGGCTGCCAATGCAGGTTCATCGCGTACGGATCGGCGGTGGTCCGGGGCGGTGGTTCGAGTTGCCGACCTATGGCAGGTCTTCAGCGGGTGGTGGCCGGTTCGGGTTCGTGGGTGGCGGTGGTGGGGACCGGTAGGAGGCCGGGCAGTCGCAAGCAGGGCAGGACGATGGCGCAGGCGAGGGTGGCGAGGATGAGGGGGAGATGAGTGCCCAGTCCGCCGCCCAGGAGGGTGCCGGCGAGGGTGGGGACGGCGAGGTTGCCGAGGGTACAGGCCATGAGGAAGGCAGCATTGTAGCGGCCGCGTTCGTGGTCGGGGGCGAGGTCGTTGACGATGGGCGCCATGCTGGTGGCCAGGAGGCATTCGCCGAGGGCTATAACGCCGGCCGCGATGACCAGGTTGCCGTTCCAGAGGGTGTCTGCGGACCAGACCAGCAGCCATGCGGCGGCCCATAGGACGCTGACCGCGGCGAGGGTGCGGTGGCGGGGCCAATGGCGGGTCAGGCGCAGGATGGGCAGTTGGGCGGCGACGACGGTGAGGGTGTTGGCGAGGTAGGCCAGGCCAAGCAGTTGGGTGGATGCGCCGGTGATGCCGTAGGCGGCGATCTTGAACTGGCCGAAGCCGACCAGGGTGAACAGTGCACCCAGCGCACACACCAGCCACAACGGTCGGCTGCGGGGCAGTGTTTCGCGTAGCGGGATCCGGACCGTGCGGGTAGGGGCGGTCTTGCGTAGGGAGGGAACGGTGACGGCGAGGGCTGCGAGGAGGAAGGTGGCGCCGTCGGCTGTGTAGGCCAGGGTAAAGGAGGAGGGGTTGTCTGTGTTCACGGCGAGGGCGGCGAGCAGGCCGCCGGCGCCCAGGCCGAGGTTGAGGCCGAGGTAGCGCAGGGCGAAGGCGGTGGAGCGTTGTTCGGGCGGGATCAGGTGGCCGAGCAGGCTGTCCTGGGCCGGCAGGGCGATGGACAGGCCGCCGCCCAGCAGGGCGATCATCGCCATGACCGCGGGCAGCGACTGCACAGTGCCGAGCGCGGCGGTGGCGGCAGCGGTGAGGACCAGGCCGGCCACGATGACGCGGCGGGCCCCGAAGCGGTCGGCCAGCACACCGCCCAGCGGGTTGCCGAACAAGCTCACCAACGGTCCAACCGCTGCGGCGAGCGTCGCCGGTCCGATGGGGATGCCGCGCACGGCATGCAGGTACACCACCAGTAGCGGAGCCGTCATGCCCGATCCCAGAGCGGAGATCAGCTCCGAACCCAGCAGCCACCACGCTCCCCGGCCCAGCCGCGGCACCTTTTCTGACCACCGGGCCGGCTTCAGGGTGTGCGGGCGGGGCGCGGCGTGCCTGGCCCGGCGGCTCACGCCGGCACCTCCGACTCCAGCGAATTTAGATGGCGGCGGACAGTCCTCAGCAGTGGATGCGCCTGCTGGACCGACGTTTCCAGGATCGCCGACGCCCGCTCCCACAACTCCCGCGCGTGGAAGAAGTCGCCGCCGCGCCGGGCGAAAACAGCCAGGTTATTCAGGGTTACCGCGAGTTCGGGATGCCCAAGACCGAGGGTCTGCTCCTTCAGGCGTAGGCAGCGATGAAAGAGCTCTTCGGCTCGCGAATACTGGGCGCGTTTGTAGGCCAGGGCGGCCAGGTTGCCCAGCGCGACACCGGTCTCGTAATGCTCCGGGCCGTAGGTCTTCTCGATGACGGCCAGTGCGGAAGTCAAAAGTTCGTCAGCCTCGTCCAGCTCGTCGAGCTCAATTAGTACTGGAGCCAGCGCCGCCTTGTCCAAGGCCACCTGCACATGCTCCGGCCCCAGCACGCGCTCACGGATCGCGACCGCCCGCCGACCCGGCTCCGCCGCCGCGGCAAAATCACGGCGCGAGTGCGCCAGACCGCTCAGATTGTGGAACAGCGATGCCGCCGACAGCCCCTCCCCTATGCCGGCCTCTTCCAGCAGATCCAGTGCCCGCCGGTAGAACGTCTCGGCCTCGTCGAACTTGCCCGTGTACTTGAACAAGATCCCCAGTTCGTTGCACGTCCCCGTCAGAGCGGCCACGGGTATGTCGGGTTCGTCGTCGGCCACCGCTAGGGCCCTGCGCAGTGCTTTCTCCGCCTGGTCGTAGCGGCCCTGGATCCGGTACAGGCCACCAAGAAGAGTGCGAGCCCGCACCCACAAAGCCGCATCCTCGGTGTCAGCGGCAGTCTCACCGGCGAGGGCGAACAACTGCTCCGCACGCGGATAGTCCTGCTTGTCCCGGGCTCGGAGACCCAACTCGATCAACCCCAGCCCGATGCCATCCGCGCCTACACCTACATCGGCCCCTAGCCCCAGAACCCTGGCCACCAGCCCAGCTGCCCCACCATCACCGCCGTTCCCTTCCTGCTCCAGAAACCCGGCCATCGCATCCAGAAACCCTTGCAACACCACTAGCAAGCCCTCTCCGCCAAAACAGAGCAGGGTCCATGCACGGCACGGACCCCACCCCACCAAAACCGACCGGCACTCGGCACATCCCGAGCCATCCAGCATTACAGCCGCACTTGGATGCGACACGAAGCCGGGTCAGATTTCACCCACCCAAGAACGGCCGAAAAATTAACCGAATGAATTCCCTGGCGCCATTCGCGAGGGTAGGCGAATTCCCACTTCCCGCATTCTTTTATTTGCGTTTCACCTATGCGGCGCCCGCCTTCTGTGACTAGTATTTTTTGGGCGGCAGGATGCGCCGTACCGGAAAACACCAACCGCGTTTCCGCGGCCACTTCGACAGGAGGGTCCTCAATTAGGGGTGGGGGGATGCTTACTATTACAGTGAAGGAAACTGAAGCGGTAGGTGAGTGCCACCCTGCACCCTCACCGACGATAGCCAGTTGTTTATGCCCTTCATCCCAGCATACGGCACGGCGCCAACGCCACTGTCCGTCCTCGTTGACACGAGCGCTTCCCACGTATCTTTTCTTGTCGAAAAACAGCACGCGGGACGTGCCAGGGTCTGCAGTTCCATAGAACTTTACTATTGGACTAACCCATGCACCCTGCAAAGGGGCAGATGCAGCCGGGGCCTTGCCACGCAAACGCTCCGGGGAAAAGTCATCCCACCGGGGAGATATACAGAACTCTGCCAGCGTTGGAACTTCCCTGACAGTAGCCTGAAATACTGCTCCACTTATGTGCGATGCCGGAATTATCCCGATCGATCCCATTCCCTCGGCCACGAGCCGGGACACTTCTCCCGCACCAAAATGATTCAAGTGAATGCTGTCAATTGTGCCGTCAGGATAGTTGTCACACTCTCCGGCATCTAGCCAGCAGAAGTACTGCCGGGCGCGCGTGTATCCCGCCCTGGAAAAAAGCCGTAGTGCCGATTCCGCAAGGTCGACCAGTGGGACATGCCTCTCAGTTGCGACTTGGCGAGTCACCAGGGAATACTCTGCAAGAACATCCTTAATTTCTCCAGTGGTCGAGAAAATGCATCGCGGCATTGGCGTGACCAGGGCCGGTCTCCCCCCTCGCCCGATTATCTCGGCGACGTACACACCGAGGAATTCTCGATACTCTTCGATGGGGACGTGGTACCGCGAGTCAACAAACTGATCTATGTTGCCAAAGCAAATTAGAACGATATCATCCGAAGATATTTCGCCGAGTACTTCTCTGAAGCACTCCTGAAAGAATCTGCGGGTGCTCATTCCGGGGGCCGAAAAATTCTTTACTTGCGTTTCGACCAGGAACTCCCCGAGCCTCTGCCCCCACCCGGCAAGGGGATGCTCCTCCGGGGTGCGCGAGGAGCTTGCCGAATCCCCCAGGATTAGCACATTTCGCATCTACAAGTCCGTTGTCTATAGTGCTTACCGAGTACTTGAACGGAGTCAGCCAACATGAGGACATTTCGCATTGGTGCCCCGAAGAGCTCGAGCAAGACGGCATCCATACCATCTCCGGGAAAAAGCGCATCTCGCCGTTCAATTCTCCATTCAAAGCGATTTTTTAGAGCGTGCCGACCCGGAATGGAACCACTCAATTCGGGGACGTGTCATCAGGCGTCGGCTTGCAGCAAGATGCGACAGGCTCAGCCAAATCGGAAAGCGATGTAACCCTCTCCTAGACATTCATCCCGGATTTCCATGTCCCACCGGGCGGTGGCGGGAATGCTCATGCGCACAGCCAATTGAGCTCAACTATTTGTTGTTTGAGGAGGGGCAGGGGTCCGCGCCCCTCCTCAAACAGGTTCGATCAACGATCCTTCAGCAGGACATCCGTCGACGGGTGGCGCAGGTCTCAATTTTATATTGGACATCAGCACACGACTGGTGCCGGCTGTGGTCACCGTCGGCGGCAGATCCTGACCATCCTCAGCGAGTGTCTAGCTCAGCCTCGGTGTGGTTGCTTCCCAAACCGTCCTCCTCGGTGTCTAGCTCAGCCTCGGTGTGGTTGCTTCCCAAACCGTCCTCCTCGGTGTCTAGCTCAGCCTCGGTGTGGTTGCTTCCCAAACCGTCCTCCTC
>NZ_JBHXRW010000145.1:0-4611 GCF_042716635.1 Streptomyces sp. NPDC058664
AGGACGTCCAGCGTCTCGTCCACGTACCGCCAGGCGGTGGCCTGCGATATCCCGAAAGCGGCTCCAAGCTGCGAGAACGTCTCGTTCTTCCGCAGGTGCACGAGGGTCAGCAGGGCCTGCTGGAAGCAGCCGAGCCTGCGCCAGCGAGTGTTGCGAGCTCGGCGGCGCTCGTAGAGCAGCCAGGAAACATGCTCGACCAGCTCGTGCGAGACGTCGAGCATGGCAGGATACGGAACCACCAGGGCCCCTTCGGTCGCCAGCGTGTTGAGTGAGATCACCACGCCAACGACCAGGGGCCCTGCCTCGTCACCACACCCGCTGACCAGCCCATTTCACCCTCCAGCACAGGATGAAAGAGGCTCAGTTACACCGAAAACTTTACAGACCCTATTATGTCTGGTCGGGATTCCAGGGCTGGAAGGGACGGGACGATTTGACCCTTCGGCTCGGCTCTTGATGTGGCGCCCAGGATGCGCGGCAGGACCCCGTTACCCGGGCAGGGCCTGGCCGTAGAGAGTGCATCACAGTCAGCATCGCGGTCCCCAGTTGCCGCCACGTGATCACGGAGCTCCGAATGCCGAAGGCATGCACCTTTTGAGCTGGCAGATGGATGCCATTGCAGTGCTGCTGGTCGTCTCGGAGTCGGTTACCAATGCCAACGAGCGCACCAACCCGCTGCTCATGCTGCATCTGCACCGGGCTGGTTAGCCGTGTATAGGTAGGTGTTACCGACGGCGGACCCGCCGCGACGGAAAGTGTCTAGACGGCGTCCTGTGCCGATGACGGGCTTGGCCGTAGAATCACCATTGTGGGCACGATGGCCGACGCTCACCGCGCCCGAAACTCACTCCAGCGGCGCAACTCACTGGGCCCGCATCGCTGCCTAAGCAGTGCCTCTAACCTCGGCCCCGCAAATGGGGCGAAGCCGGCCGCTTGCCGCACCAGGGGAGTGTCACCGGTGCTGGGCGACGAAGGGGGGCGGGATCTCGATCCCGCCCCCTTCGACATACTCTGAGGAAGGCCGTGTACAGGCCGGCTGCTGTACCGGGATAGCACCGGGGCACGGCCGCCATCTTGCGTGCACCTCGACCGCGGCGAGTTCGCCGTGCCGACGAGCCCATTCCGGCTATTCCCCCTGCGGAGGCCTCAGCCGTTTGCTTTCTCGTATGCCTCACGAACTTCGGCGGGAACGCGACCGCGCTCGTTCACGCTGTAACCGTTGGCCCGAGCCCACGCGCGGATCTCCGTGGACTGGCTGGCGCCGCTTGAGGCCGTGCGCTGCTTGTGCCGGACTGCTGCGGCCCGGCCACCGGTCCGCCGACCGTTCTTGGCGTAAGGCTCGAGCAAGCTGCGAAGTTTGTCTGCATTGGCAGTGGTGAGGTCGATCTCGTACGTTTTTCCATCCAAGGCGAACGTCACCGTTGTGTCCGCCTCGCCACCGTCGAGGTCGTCGACAAGGTGCACTTGAACTTTCTGGGCCACTGGATCTTTTCCTATCCTGAGGAATTGGTACACAGAAAGGAAACCGCATTTTACGAGGAAAAACAAACCGTTGGTCAAGGTCGGCCTGACATGCACGCACTTACGAGGTGCTCACGCTGCGATCGGGCAGCTGCGGGTGTCGCCTGGTTCGGGCTGTCAGAACGGGACAGGGTCCGGCGAAGAGCCCCAAGTTTGATCGGCAACACGGGCAGGCGTTACGAATCATCCGATGAACGAATGCCCAGTGAGGTTTCTGAACGATGAGTGTCTCCCTTGACGGCTACATCGTCGGGCCGGACGGCGGCTTCGGCTGGACGGGCCCCGACGAGGAGTCTTCCGCTTCCAGATCGACGAGATCCGGGACGTCGACGTCCATCTGCTGGGACGATGGCTGTACGAGACGACGCTGTACGGGGAGACCGCCGACCAGGATCCCTCGCTCGACGCCCCGTCGCGCGAGTGGACCTCGCTCTGGAATCCGCTCCCGAAGATCATGTTCTCCACCACGCTGTCGGCGGTGCAGGGCAATGACCGTCTGGCCCCCGACAGCCTGGTGGAGGAGATCGAGCGGTTGCGGGCCAAGCCGGGGGAGGGGGACATCGCGAGGATGTGCACGCGCCGCTCGCCAACGGCGCAGACCAATTCAAGCCACTGGACATACCCCGTTCGGTTCAGAAGGTTCCACTGATAGACGCCATGCGCAGATCATTTCGCGGGCTCTCGTGACAGGGCCGGCAGCGGACTGGTGGACATCCGCCGATGTAGGAAGCCCTGCCCCGCGGGCGGCGGGTCCCCCAACGCCCCCAGCCGCCGATTGCATTGCGCAGGCCTGAATCTACTGGTTGCTGGTGTCCGGGTTGCGCCCCACTCCATGCTCTGCTCTTGAAACCGGGCGGGCTCGGCAGGGCACCTACGCCCGTCCGGGTTCGTGGTGTCCCCGCCCATGCCCTATGGGCATCCGGGGTGAGGCGATTCTTTCCCGACCCGACGATCCTGGAGCTACTGAGGTTTTCACGGTGGGGTCGGTGGGCTGATAGCCAGACCTGTGGCGGTGAGGCAGCTGTCGATCAGGTGGGGTCGGAGCTGGATTCTGCGTAACTCGCGGCGAAGGGTGCGGTCGAGGTCGTCGGATGTGTCGAAGGCGGTGTTGGCCATCGCCCTGCGGATGAGTGGCCAGACGGCCTCGACGGGATTGAGGTCGGGTGCGTAGGCGGGAGGCGGACGGTGGTGAGCCAGTCGTGCTCGGCCTCGTACCGCTTCAGTCCGGCGGCCAGATGAGTATGGAGATGCTCCCAGATCACCACGATCGGGCCGTCGAGCTGGAGGTGTGCGCGGACCAGCAGGTCGCGGTAGTCCTTCCAGGAGAAGCTTTTGCGTGCACCCTTGAGGAGGAGATGGGTGCGGGGCCGGTGGATGAGGCGGCTGTTTTGGCCGGTTTGTAGCAGCACAGGGCGGCGATGGAGGTCCGGCGGCGGGAGCGGCCGCGGTCGCGGATGACGGGGGTGTGTCCGCGCCGGTCCCAGGTGCGGGCCACCGGCGCGTCATCGAGAAGCCGGCTTCGTCCTCGAAGACGATCCAGCCGTCACACGCCGCCGCGAGTCTTTTACCTGGGGCCAACCTCTTTCTTCTACGGCTCCACCGCGTGCTCGTCGCGTTCGAGTGTTCTGCGGGCGGGTGCCTGCCAGGACCAGCCGTGCCGTTTCAGCAGCCGCCACACCGTGGCCACCGACAGCGTCAGGCGCAGCCGGTGGTGGATCGCCGTCTGGACCCGGGCCAGGGTCCAGCGCTGATCGTCGAAGCCGTGCGCGGCCGGTCCCTTACCGACTTCCTCCTCGAGCACGGTGAACTGGGCGTCGGTGACGGTCGGGGAGGTGGCCGGACCCGCCGAGCGCAGGGCCTGTATGCCGCCCTCGCGCCAGGCCCGCCGCCAGCGTTCCACCGACCGCACGCTCACCCGCAGGTCTTTCGCGATCACCGTGGTCTTCTCACCCGCCGCGAACCGCTGCCCGGCCTGAAGCCGAATCCCCTCACGAAACGCCCGCCGCTCAGCGGTCAGACCCCCACCTTCCGGATACCTCACCTCATCGGCATACCGCAGGGATCATGAACCGTCACCACCCGACGACAACCCGAAAACCTCAGTAACAAGGCGTTGGACGTGTCGGTGGGTGTTCAGGCAGGTGGCGAGGCCGAGGAAGGCTTCGTGGATGTCGTTGCGCCGTTCCCAGCGAACGCCGAGGCGCCAAAAGCCGTGCAGCCAGGCGATCGTCCGCTCGACGACCCAGCGGTGGTTGCCGAGGCCGGAGCCATGAGGCACGCTGCGGCGGGCGATCACCGGTTTGATGCCCTGGGCCCAGACGAGGCGGCGGTACTTGTCATGGTCGTAGCCCCGGTCGGCCAGCAGCATGTCGGGCCGGCGCCTGGGGCGGCCCAACCAGACCCGCGACAGACGGGTCCTTCGCGAGCAGGGGCATCAACTGGGTGACGTCATTGCGGTTCCCACCGGTCAGCGACATGGCGAGCGGGATGCCCTGACCGTCGACGAGCACGTGGTGCTTGCTGCCCGGCTGTGCTCGCTCGACCGGGCTGAACCCGCTTTTGGGCCCCGTCGAGCGGCCCTGACGTGGCTGGAGTTGTTTCCCCGTCCTCGACCAGTCCAGCTGCTTCGCTGACCGCAGCCTCGTCAGCAGGACGGCATGCAGCCGGTCCCACACGCCGGCCTCATTCCGCGCGGCAAGCCGTCGCCAGCACGTCATGCCGGACCCGAAGCCGAGCTCCTGGGGCAAGTGCTCCCACTGGATGCCGGTATGCAGCACGAACAGGATCCCGCACGACGCCTGCCGGTCAGGCACCCGCGGTCTGCCCACCACCAGCTTCGGTGCTGGCACCGGCAGCAGCGGATCGATCAGCGACCACAGTTCAAGTCAACTTCTCGGCCCTGAAGGACTGAGCTTGTCACTCGATCCGCGAGAGGCCGTGATGGCAGGTGGAGCGCGGCCGGCTGCCGCGTTGGTCCCCTGCGTCCGGTACGGCGCTAGGCCGTGTTTTAAGTCGGGTTCCAGTTCGCGCCTCGCGCGGTAATGATCACGGTGTGGGGCGTGGGGATCTTTCCGATGAGCAGTGGTCGGT
>NZ_JBHXRW010000146.1:0-4336 GCF_042716635.1 Streptomyces sp. NPDC058664
GCATGGCTGACGGTGTTCCTGCTGCCCGCCTACTCACCTGATCTCAACCCCGTCGAGTGGGTCTGGGCGCACGTCAAGCGCAGCCTGGCCAACCTCGCCGTCATGGCCCTCGACCGGCTTGAAACCCTCGTCCGCAACCGGCTCAAACGACTCCAATACCGGCCCCACACCCTCGACGGCTTCAGAGCCGGCACCGGCCTGACCCTGGACACTCCAACCTCACCCTGACAAGCCGAAGTCAGTAGCGAGGCCGGCATGGCAGATCTGCAGGGCGCCGGGTGAGTCGATGGCTGTGCCCGAGAAGCGCAGAACGTCATCTGATGCCCCACCAAACAACCCTGCGGTCCTGAACCAAGCGCGGTCAACATGAGCACTGCCTACTCACGGCGAGTGGCGATAGCACAGACATCCTGTGATTAAGGAACGTTGGGGGTTCGACTGAGGGCTCCTGTATCTCGACACAGGAGGGGGTCAGGGGTGGCCCGATCTCCGCTACAGATACAAGAACCGGGCCGTCGGATCCTGTCGAGAGTCCCAGCGAGCACTTGAGGTACCACGGTTAGAAATTCACATATCCCCGTCTGGGGACCACCTCTGGTTCAGGTGTCACGTTGCGATCCGACGTGCCAGAACTGGAGCTGCTACGAGGGAAGCGATGAAGGTCTCTGAGTCTCACGAAGGCTTGAGCGGGCACACTGAGATCCCGGCTCCGCTCATTCACATGCCCCGGCTAATCGGGCGCGCCCAGCTCCTGACACGTATTGAGCAAGAGTTGCTGGCTGCTCATCACAGCGGTGTGCTGATGGCTGGCGATACCGGATCAGGGAAGACTCGCGCCCTTCAGGAGACAGCAGAGATTGCACGACAGTTGGGCATGCGGACCCTCACTGTTTCACTCAGCCACGGCCTGGATCCCTTCAAGGAGTTGGTCGGTGCCTTGCGTAGCGAGGGGCTGGCTGTGTCTTCAGCGGCACAGCCGTTTGCGGTCGAGTTGTCTCGCGAGCAGCGTAGGGCTCCCCTGGTCCTGTGTGTAGATGACGCTCAACTCCTCGACAATGCGGGTGCTGGCGTCCTCGTGCAACTGTCTCGAGAGGGTGCCTGCCGTCTGGCAGTTACCGTGACCGACCAGCAACAACTGCCACCCGACATATTCGCTCTGTGGAAGGGCGGTTCGTTGTGTCGACTGCCTGTCGCCAAGCTCACTGAGGAAGAGATGATCGGCGTCTGCGAGGCGTCGCTCGTGCGGCCAATTGAGTTCGCGACAGCCGTGCGCCTCTCTAAGGTTGCTCAGGGAAACCTTGTTGTGTTGCGTGAACTACTCACGAGCGCCATCGAGGAAGGCGGCATGGTGTTCCAGGAGGGTATGTGGCGAGAGCTCAGCCAGAATCTTGCCTCTCCTAGGCTTACGGAGCTCGTGTCGCCCCTTCTCGTCGGAATCAATGACGTTGAGGGAATCGCACTTGAAACGCTTTCCCTCGCCGGGACGCTGCCGCTTGCCGTGGCGGATGTCGTTGTCGACGCAGAAATTTTGGAGAATCTGGAAGTAAGAGGTCTGATTTGCATATCGGGACCACCTCAAGAGATCACCGTTTCCATCGCAGACGAAATAGTGCGATCTGTGGTCCTGGAAAGACTTTCCCTTCTTCGTCGCCGGCGACTTCTTCGCAAACTCATTAGGGCCTGGGTTGAGCATGACAACGGAAAGAATGATGGAGTTCAGGTAACGCTTTGGCGTCTGGAAGTAGGCGACAATGTGCCAGAAGAAAGACTTCATGCTACGTCAAGGCAGGCTTGGTGGGGAGGCGACTGGAACACCGCGTGCCGCCTCGCGGAAAATGCCTGGAACATGTATAAGACGCCCGGTGCTGGTCTGCTCCTCAGCCAGATCCTGGCTCACCAGGGAAAAATTTCGTCTGCGGAGCGAATCCAACAGCAGATCGAGGAGGTGGGCAGTGCAAGTGACTCCGCTTCCGCACGCAGAATTTCCTACCGCCGCAAGCTGCTGCATTCAATTGCCGTGGATGCGGTGCCAAGCAATAGGGAAAAAGCACAGTGCTCTGCACTCTCCCATGGTGCTTCCGAAATCGACCTTGCCATCTCACTAGTTCAGCATGGCAACTGTGCTGATGCTCTACGTCTGGTCCAGCCGATGTTGCAGGATGGTGACCCCGGCCGAGTTGCCATGGCCGGCTCTCTTGCTCTTGCCGCATCACTCCGTATGGGACGCCCCCTCGATGCGTTGGCCATGGAGCCCCGTCTCACCTGGGCCATGAAGCAACTGTCAGACTCGGGCATTCTGGGCTACGACGTACTCAACATCCCGGTTCTCACAGCATACGCACGGGGCATCACAGGGGAGCAAGACTCCGCGATAGCCCACCTCCGCACCCAGGTCAGTGAAGCGGCAAGTACACGCAATACGGCGCTGGCCAGCCGAGCTGGTGTCATGCTCGCCCGTCTCCTGTTCGAGCAGGGGCATGTTGTCGAGTCCCACAAGCTCTTCGTCTCCTCAGACGGCCATGAGGATCTCGCTGTTGTGCAGCAACTGGCCCGCGCGGGGGCTTTGGTGGCCTCGAGCCATCTCAGCGATCCTCAGGCTGTTTCGGCTGCTTCTCAGCGGCTGAAGGCGTACCTTGCGTATCCCTACCGGCGGGTGGAGGTAGACATCGCTTTGGCTTTGTCTGAGCACCGGGAAGGGCGCGGAAGGAAAGCTGTGAAGTTGCTCCATGAAGCTGCGCGCAGAACTGTCAAAGACGAGGCTTTCGGTGAACTCGCTGATGTGGTGCACGCTCTCACCCGAATGGGACAGGCCCGCAGTGCGGCGGATCTTTGTGGAGAGTGGAGTGAGAGCCTCCAGGCTCCCTTGGACTCCGTGAGGGTCGCCTTCGCGCAAGGCGTGGCGAAGGGCGACGCGAAGAAGGTTTCCGAGTGTGCGGAAAAGTTTGAGCAGTCAAGGGTTCCTCTGTTCGCGGCTGAAGCGTGGGCGGCAGCGTCCATCATTCACAGGGATGCAGGAGAGTTGCGGTTGGCCACGTCGACAGTCTGGCGATGCGACAACGCTCGCGGGCAGTACGACGGAACCCCAACCTTTCTACTTCGTGCTCTACAAGAGGTTGAGCACCTCAGCCCGAGGGAACGTGAGGTTGCTTTCCTCGCAGCTCGCGGGCATTCAAGCCAAGAAATTGCAGATAATTTGGTTGTCTCAGTCCGTACCATCGATAACCATCTCTATCGGGCGTACAGGAAGCTCGGGGTGGCCAACCGGCGTGAGTTGCGCCAGCGTCTCTCGATCGAGCTACCTGCCTTGTAACACTGCGCTTTCCCAGGCGAGTTAAAGAGGCTTATAGGGGTGTTGATTCCTAGTGTCGTTTGTCAAGCCGCGAGGGCGGTCGGCGGCGTGAGCTCGTAGCACCATCCGTCGCAGAGGAGGGCCCAGAGGAGGTTGACGCGGCGGCGGGCGAGGGTGCGGACGGCTTGGGTGTGGCGCTTGCCCTCGGTGCGTTTGCGATCGTAAAACCGGTGCGATTGATCGCTGTGTCGGATGCTGAACAGTGCGGAGGTGCAGAGAACGCGCTGGAGGCGGCGGTTGTAGCGTTGCGGGCGCCGCAAGTTCCCGCTGATCTTTCCGGAGTCGCACGGGACTGGGGCGATGCCGCCGAAGCCGGCGAGACGGTCGGGGGTCCCGAAGACGAACATGTCGCCGCCGGTCGCGGCCAGGAACTCGGCCCCGAGAATGACGCCGAGGCCGGGCATGCTGGTGATCACTTCAAAGTGGCGGTGGTCGCGGAAACGGGCCTCGATGAGCTTGTCCAGTTCGGTGGCCTGCTCGTTGAGGGCCACCACCTCCTTCGCCAGGGTGTGCACCATCTGCCCCGTGAGCGTTTCTCTGGGTAGGCTGGTGTGCTGGCGTTCGGCCGCTTCGACTGCGGTTGTGGCGAGTTGGTCGGCGTTGCGGACGCTGCGGTTGCGGAGCCAGGTCTCCAGACGCTTGGCGCCGAGGCGACGCAGCGCGACAGGGGTCTGGTAGCCGGTCAGCAGAGTTACTGAGGTTTTCGGGTTGTCGTCGGGTGGTGACGATTCATGATCCCTGCGGTATGCCGATGAGGTGAGGTATCCGGAAGGCGGGGGCCTGACCGCTGAGCGGCGGGCGTTTCGTGAGGGGATCCGGCTTCAGGCCGGGCAGCGGTTCGCAGCGGGTGAGAAGACCGCGGCGATCGCGCAGGACCTGCGGGTGAGTGTGCGGTCGGTGGAACGCTGGCGTCGTTCCTGGCGCGAGGGCGGCATGGAGGCCCTGCGCTCGGCGGGGCTGGCGAACTCCCCGACTGTCACCGATGCC
>NZ_JBHXRW010000147.1:0-4273 GCF_042716635.1 Streptomyces sp. NPDC058664
GCCCTTCTTGTGTGTGTTGTTGGCTCTTCCTGGGGGGGGGTGTGCCCCACCCCCCCCCCAGCCCGTGGTTCGGCCTCCGCGGGGGCGGGCCCCGCCCCCCCCCCCCCCCCCCACTTCGACGTTTCCGGCCTCCACTTCGACGTCTTGGCCACCGGACGGTGGTGTCACCGCCGTGACGTGGCGACGGCCGCCTCGTACGAGGGCGCGACCGGTACGTCGGTCAGCGACCAGCCCGGCAGGGGGGCCGGCTCGGACCCCAGGCCCGTGTACGTGCGCTCGAGGCCGCCGGCGAGCCCTTCGCCCGTGCCCTTGAGGTAGGCCTCCTTGCGTACCCAGCACCGGGTGAACGCGGCCTGCCGGGCCTCCGGGGGCAGCCGGTCGAACTCCTCCCGTTCGAGCGGGTGCAGGCTGCCCGCGACGAGCTCCGACACCTCGGCCTCCGGGTGCGCCTCGATGTCGACGCCCACGGGGGTCGTGGCGAGTCCGACGAGCACCAGGTCCCGGCTGTGCGAGAGGGAGAAGTGGAGCGCCCCGCCCCGGACGGCCGGCCGGCCGTGCGGCCCCGCGCAGAGCGGACAGTCCTCCCGGACGAGCACCACCTCGTCCGCCGGCATCCCCAGGTAGTGCCCGAGCAGTCGCCGCAGGCCCCCGTGCGCCGCGAGGTAGCGGGCTCGGTCGCCCTCCCGCATGAGCGCCCGCCACCGCCGCCGTTCCTCCTCGTCGAGGAGGTCGTACGCGTCGGGGTCCTCCGACACCGGCAGCAGCCAGAGCGCCACCGCCCCGTCGGTGAGGGGCGCCGTGGACGGCTCCGGCCCCGAGCCGGCCCGCAACAGCCGTACGGGAGTGATCTCCATGGTCATGCCGTCATTCTGCAACGAGGCCGGGCCCTCGCGTGTTACCCATTGGTAGGGCATGCTTGCGGGCAACCATCCAACGGCCGGGGGCTGAGGCAGCGGTGACGACTTTCGAGGAACGGGCCACGGTGCACGCCTTCCGCGACGACGCGCTCGGGGAGCACGACGCCGTCGGGCTCGCCGGGGCGATCCGGCGGCGAGAGGTCGGCGCCGCGGAGGTCGTCAGGGACGCGGCCGAGCGGGTACGGGCGGTCGAGGCCCGGCTCCACGCGGTGCAGGTCCGTCTCGACGCCCCGGCGCTCGCGGCCGGGGCGGGCGGCGGAGCGTTCGCCGGGGTGCCGACGTTCGTCAAGGACAACACCGACTACCTGGGCCTGCCCACCGGCCACGGCAGCGCGGCTTTCACCCCGAGGGCCGCGCGGCGGCACGCGCCGTTCACCCGGCAGCTCCTGAGCAGCGGCGTCATCGTGCTGGGCAAGACCCGGCTGCCCGAGTTCGGATTCAGCCCCGCCACGGAGTACGAGGGCGCCGAGCCGGTGCGCAACCCGTGGAACACCGGCTACTCGGCGGGTGGTTCGTCGGGCGGCAGCGCGGCCCTCGTCGCCGCCGGGGCGGTGCCGATCGCGCACGCCAACGACGGCGGCGGCTCGATCCGCATTCCGGCGGCCTGCTGTGGGCTCGTCGGTCTCAAGCCGACCCGGGGCCGGGTCGTGACCAACGCCCAGAGCCGTCAACTGCCCCTCGACATCGTCTCGGACGGCATCGTGAGCCGTTCCGTACGGGACACCGCCGCGTTCCTCGCCGCCGCCGAGGCGCACTGGCGCAATCCGGGACTGCCGCCCCTCGGTCTGGTCGAGGGCCCCTCGGACCGGCGGCTCCGCATCGGGTTCCTGGTGGACTCGCCGAGCGGGGTCCACACCGACGCCGCCACCCGGGCGGCCGTCACCGGCACGGTGGCCACCCTGGAACGGCTCGGGCACACCGTGGAACCGGTGGAGCTTGCTCTCGACCCCCGCTTCACCGACGACTTCCTCACCTACTGGGGGATGCTGTCGTTCCTCATCGGCGTCACCGGTCGTTCCCTCGGCCGGGACTTCGACCGGCGGCGGATGGACGGCCTCAGCCGGGGACTGCGCGAGGACTACGTGAAGAGCTGGCGGAGCACTCCGGGTGTGCTGCGGCGGCTGAGGCGTACGAGGGAGGCGTACGCGGCGGCCTTCCGGGGCCTCGATCTGATCCTCACGCCCGTACTGGCCCACACCACCCCGGAGCTCGGGCACCTCAGCCCGACCGTCCCCTACCGGACCCTGATCGAGCGGATCCTCGCGTACGTCGCCTTCACGCCGCTGAACAACGTCGTCGGTACGCCCTCGATCTCGGTGCCCGCCCCGGACGCGACCGAGGAGGGGCTGCCCGTCGGCGTCATGTTCTCCGGCCGTCCCGGCAGCGAGCGGACCCTCCTCGAGGTCGCGTTCGAGCTGGAGGCGGACCGCCCGTTCCGGCGCCTCCAGGACGTCTGACGGGGGACACGGGCGACACGGGGAACACGGGAGAGACCCGGAGACGGCCGGAGAGAGCCGCCCGCCGCACTGCGGCGAGCGGCCGCCCTCCGGCCGTCCTTCCGTGGTGGGGCCGCGTCAGCTGTCGTCGCCGAGGGCGCGCTTGAGCTGCGCCTTGTCCATCTTGGAACGGCCGTCGACGCCGCGGCGCTTGGCCTCTTCGTAGAGCTGGTCGTACGTGCGCCCCTCGGCGCCGCTGTGGGAGCGCCGTCCTCCGCGCTCGCCGGAGGACATGTCCTCCCGGGACTGCCGGCTCGAGGTCTTGGACTCGCCCTGCCGGGCCCGTTCCTTGTTCACCGTGCGGGAGGCGATCTCCTTGGCGCGCTTCGTGCTCTCGCCGCGGTCCTCCGCGCTCTCCTTGATGTGCTCGTACTGCCGTTCCCGTTTCGGGCTGGATCCGCGAGGCATGGTGTTTCTCCTTCCGGCGCGTTCCGAGGGGCTTGCCGTCGTGCGGCTACCCGCGTCGCGATACGTCACGCGTCACGCGCCGGTCGTCGTCGCTGTCCGAGCCGTGCCGGTTCCGGGCCCACAGCGGCAGCGCGAACCAGCACAGCAGGTACCAGGCGAGTACGGGCGCCACGAGCCAGGGGACGATCGTGTTGTCGGTGGCCACCCGCAGGATGAGGAAGAGCGCGGCGGTGAGGGTGGCGACCAGCAGCAGGACTCCGACCATGACCAGCCGGGACGCCCAGACGACCGCCTGCGGCTTGATCCGCCGGCCGGAGACGATCCGGTGGAAGGAGACCGGACCGATGAGTGCGCCGGTGGCGAGCGACCCCAGGATCACCGTGAGGATGTAGGTCGCCTTGTCGGTGGAACCGAGGCTTTCGTACCGGGGGGTGAAGACCACGGTCAGCAGGAATCCCAAGAGGATCTGCACGCCCGTCTGGGTCACCCGTATCTCCTGCAGGAGATCCTGCCACTGCCGGTCGGCGCGTTCGTCCGCGGTCTCCTCGCGTCCCCGCCCGTTTCCGTCGACAGCCATCTTTTCACCCTCCCGATCCGACGGCCCAGGTCAGGCGGGCCGTAGACCGCGTCTGCCCCGGTCGGTCAAATCGCATCCGCGCAAGTCCTATCTTCATTTGATCGCACAAGAAGGGCCCGGCATCCGGGCCCGCCACGAGGGGGAATGCCGGGCGTTCCTCGGGGAAGGGGCCCGGTGAACGTGGAAGAAGCGAGGCCGGGTTCGACGAGAGACCGGGTGGGCAGAACTGTGACCGCAGGGCATCGCATGCCGGAAGGGAACCGGCGACGGGCTCCGGCCGACGCGGCCCAGGCGCGCGAAGAACCCGGGAGTGCCGGATCGTACGTCCCACGCGACGCCGCCGAGGCGCGGGCCCGGGTGGCCCGGGCGCTGGAGACGGCCGTGGCCGGTACGGGCGGGCGTCCGTCCCCGACAGCCGTCGGGGACGCCCTTCTCGTGACGTCGGAACTGGTGAGCAACGCGCTGCGACACGGGGGCGGCCTCACCGGCTTCGACGTGGAGTCGGACGGCGACGCGGTGACGATCACCGTCGCGGACGCGAGCGATGAGCTGCCGCACCCCGCGGACGGGCGGGGAAGGAAGCGGGACGCCGGACCGCGGGGACCGGGGGAGGGCGGCTTCGGCTGGCCCCTGATCGGATTGCTGGCGTCGGAGATCAGGATCCGTCGCCTGCCGGGGGGCGGAAAGGCCATCGAGGTACGGCTGCCGCTCCACTGATTCTGTCCGGTCTCTTCGTCCCGGCCCTTCCGTGCCTCTCTCCCGTACCTCTACCGCCCTTTTCCGCCCGTTACCTTCTTCGTGGCCCCGCAATGGGGCTCCCGGTCTCCGGGCCCGGCATGACTTGTCGCCCCAGTCGATCATGATCGAAAAGGTGC
>NZ_JBHXRW010000148.1:0-4262 GCF_042716635.1 Streptomyces sp. NPDC058664
CGAGCACGACGTCGCCATCGAGACCAGCATCAACCAGATCGCGGGCGACCTCACCAAGTGGCTGGCCGCCCGCGCTACCTAAAACACGGCCTAGTGGTCAGTACTCCAGGTCGAGGTAGTCGATGTCGGTGAGCTGGACTTCGGAGAGGCTGTTCAAGGTCAGTAACCGTGCACGAGTTCGTTACCGAGGCCGTCACTTCAAGCCCCAGCGCCTGTACGCCGACAAGGCCTACAACATTCCTCACCTGCGGAAATGGCTCTGCGGCAAACGCATCGGAGTCCGCATCGCCCGCAGACATTGAGTCTTCCAAGTGACTCGGACGCCGCAGATGGGTCACTGAGCGGACCATGTCCTGGCTGACCGGCTACTGTCGGCTCAATCACCGCTACGAACGGCACCCCCGCAACTACCTGGCCTTCTTCGGCCTTGCCGTAGCCCTGTGCTACTACAAACGGCTCATCCGCCTTACCACATAGGAACGGTCTTACCTGAGGAGTTGTGCCATGCGTGCTGTCACGCTGACCGAGGTTCCCTCCGAGCCGGCCCTGGCCGAGGTCGAGACCCCCCGTCCCGCGGAGGGCGAGCTGCTGGTGAAGGTGGCCGCCTCGTCGGTGAACGGCTTCGACCTGTCGGTGGCCGACGGCCACCTGCAGGGGATGATGGAGCACCGGTTCCCGCTGGTCGTGGGCATGGACTTCGCCGGCACGGTCGAGGCGCTCGGCGAGGGCGTGGACGGCTACGCGGTCGGCGACAAGGTGTTCGGCGTCGCGCTGAAGCCGTACCTCGGCAGCGGTACGATGGCCGAGTACGTCATCACGTCCGCCGACTTCGGCGTCGCCCCGGTGCCCGAAGGACTGTCGGTCGAAGAGGCCGGCGCGCTGGGCCTGGCCGGGACTGCCGCACTGGACAGCTTGGACGCCGCCGCGGTCGGCGAGGGCGACACGGTCCTCGTCTCGGGTGCCACCGGCGGCGTGGGGGCCCTGGCCGTGCAGCTCGCCGCCGCGCGCGGCGCCAAGGTGATCGCCACCGCCCGCCCCGGCGCGAAGACCGACTTCGTCACCGGCCTGACGGCCGCCGACATCGCCACGGTGGACTACACCGCAGACCTGGTCGCCCAGGTCCGCGCCCTCGCTCCCGGCGGCGTGGACGTAGTCCTCCACCTGGCCGGTGACAGCGCCGAACTGGCGGGCCTGCTGAAGCCCGGTGGCCAGATCCCCTCCACGCTGGGTCTCACCCAGGACGCCGTCGAGGGCATCGGCGTCACCGTCCATCCGATCATGGCCGCCCCGGACCCGAAGACGCTCTCCGTGCTCGCCGCCGATGTCGCCTCCGGCGCGGTGCGGGTGCCGGTGACCGCGACCTACCCGCTAGACCAGGTCGGTGAGGCGTTTGCCGCCTTCCGTGCCGGGCCCCTCGGCAAGATCGCCGTCTCGGTCACCTGAGCGATCCCGGCACGACGGCCTCTCGAGCGCGAGCAAGGAACCCCAGGAATCTCCTACGGAGCTCGGCGTCTTCTCCCTGACCGACATCTGCCCTGGCGGCTCTGTCATGTTGTTGGTGGCGGAGGGGGGGTGATCTTCAGGTTGTCTGTGTCGGGGAGGGGATCGCTGGGGCGGCTCTGCCATTCAGCCATCCCCTCGAGAACCTTGATGTCCTATCGATGCTCCCACTGCGGAGAGGAAGGCAAGCTGCACGGAGGTCGGCTCTGCACCCGCTGCACCGTTGCCGACCGGCTATCCCAGCTACTGGACGACGGCACCGGCCGCATCCGCCCCGAACTCGTTCCGCTGGCCGACTCGCTCCGCACCATGGACAGCCCGCTGTCCGGCCTCGCCTGGCTCGACCGGCACAAAGCACGCCCGACTCCACCGCCGACTGGCTACGCCGAATCGCCACCGGCGACATCGAGCTGACCCACGAAGCCTTCCACGCCCTCGAACCCTGGCGGGCCGCCGCCCATCTGCGGGAACTCCTCATGTCCTGCGGTGTCCTACCCATCGTCGACAAGCGGATCTGCTCGTTCGAACGGTGGCTCATCGGCCGCCTCGGCCACCTTCCTGACCCCGACCATGCTTAGGTCATCCGCCGGTTCGCCACCTGGGAAGTGCTCCCACGCCTGCGGACCAGCAGCCAGAAGAAGCCGATCATACCGGCAGCCCGTCGACATGCCGCTGACCAGGTCAAGCAGGTCACAGCCTTCCTCGCCTGGCTCGCCGCCCGTGATCACACCCTTGGCACCTGCGGCCAGACCGGCATCGACGCCTGGCACGCCGGGCAGAACGAGTATACCCGCAACACCATGCAAACCTTCCTGCTCTGGTGCTCGGCCAGCAAGCTCACCCGGCCGTTCCAGCTGCCCCCGGTCCAGATCCGCCGGGCCACCCCGATGCCGCAGCCCGAACGACTGGAACTGATCGGGCGCCTCCTCACCGATCCGGACCTGCCGCTTCGCACTCGGGTCGCGGGCGTGATCGTCCTGCTCTATGCCCAACCACTCAGCCGAGTCGTGCGCCTCACCCTGGACCACATCGGTCACAGCAACGACCAGACACTTCTCCGCCTTGGCGAACCGCCGTCCCCAGTGCCCGAACCGCTCGCGGGACTGCTGCTTCGATGGATCGACAGCCGGGACAACATGAACACCGCGACCAATCACGCCTCCCGGTGGCTGTTCCCCGGCCGGCGAGCCGGACAACCGAGGCATCCCGACGCTCTCGCCGCGCTCATCAACGCCATCGACATCCCCACCACCGCTGGCCGCACAGCCGCAATCCGGCAACACGTTCTCGAAATGCCCGCACCAGTGGTCGCTAAGGCTCTGGGCTATCACCGGGTCACCACAGCCAAGCTTGCCTCTGAGGCCGGAGGCACCTGGAGTCGATACGCCGCCGGAGACCACTGGCGGTCACCACCCGGCTGGACCCCACAGAACAATACCTGAACCTGCGGCCATCCGAATGAACCTGCTACTCCGCAGGAAGGGGACTCAACGGGATCTGGGACAACGCCCAACGGGTGAAGGTGAGCAGAGCCTCGCCAGTGATGTCCTCAAGCCGGTCGAAATCCTCGGGCAGCACGTCGAGCAGGAAGTGCTCGACTTCCCGGTCGGCCCGCTTGATCAGGACAAGGCAGCGATAACAGGGCTTGGGAGGATGCTCAAGGAGGATCGCTCGCAGAGACCCGGTCGCATCGTGGGCCAGATGCTGATCAAGCCATCCAGGCTCGCGTCCCCTGCCGAGGTGGAGGCGCTCGCTCTTCGAACTCAGCTCTACGAGGGCCTGCTTGTTCACACGCTTGATCGCTTTGGGCACCTTCTCCGGCGTGAGAGCAAGTTATCCACCAACGGCCAGAACGCGAGGTGCTGACAGCACAGACCATGCCCTGCAGCGTCCCCAACACACAGAGTGACTGCGCCAACGCTTTGGCAGCAATACTCGCGACAGTTGAATACGCGAGCCCACCAGTACCGAAGGCCGAAGAGGCCCGTGGTTCAGGGAAACCGAAGTCTGTTCAGGGGGAACTCGCGGGTCGGTCCGTGTGTATCAGCTGGGCAAATCCGTGGGTTCGGCGGCAACCGTGGGGTGGGCTGCGAGGCGGTGGGCTTCGGCCGTGACCTCGGCATCGACCTGGTCCACGGTTCTGTCGCCGTATTCGAGGATGTCGTACTCGTCGTCGAGTGCAGCGAGGCGCTCGGTCAGGGGCAGCTCATGTCCGTAGCGCTGATGAATCCGGAAGGTGAACTCCCGAGACGTGAGCTCGCCGGAGAGCATGCGGCGTGCGAGGGCTCGGGCTGCGGCTTCCTGACCCGCCACTCTGAACCGTTCCGGGTTCGGTAGAGATCTCAGACGTTGGGTGTGACCTGGAGTTTTGTGGTTGCGAGGTAGTGGTTGTTCTCGTATTCGACCGGTGGGACGTGGCCTATCTCACCGTGGAGTCGCCGGTGGTTGTACCAGTCGATGTACTCGGCGGTGGCGAGTTCGACATCGGACAGCGTCTTCCATGGCCGCCTGGGCTTGATCAGTTCGGTCTTGAACAGGCCGATCGTGCTCTCCATCAGGGCGTTGTCGTAGGCGTCGCCCACCGATCCGATGGAGGCGGCGACACCGGCGGCCTCCAGGTGGTCGGCGAGCCGGAAACTCGTGTACTGCGACCCGGCGTCCGAATGGTGTATCAACTCGCCCGGCCGAACAGGGTGTTGTTCGCGGTCGCGTTGCCACAGCGCCATCTCCAGGGCGTCCAGCACGAAGACCGTTTCCTTCAC
>NZ_JBHXRW010000149.1:0-4033 GCF_042716635.1 Streptomyces sp. NPDC058664
CACACTGACTCGCAGCCGCCGTGCGACTTCCGGTGGCGTGATCTTCTGCTCGAACAGCTCGCCTGCCTGCATTCGTACCGCCTCACGACGCCGACGCGCTGCCGGAGTCAGCCCGCCCCCATCCGCATATCTCACACACCACGGATACAGTCACCTACCCGCACCCGGGAGCGACTTCTCAACGGTTCACCCCAACGAGCTGAAGTCAGTAGGGAGTGTTTGGTGATCTTCAAAATCGAGGTGCTCAACGCCCTCGTGGTCCTCCTGGCCCTGGTCGTCGGCGTCGTGGTGTACCGGCGTAACCGCACCCTTGAAACCGCGATCGCAGCGGTTGCCGCGGTGGCAGTCACCCTCGTGATCCTGTTCGGCCCGAACGTAAGCAACCCGGCGACGGGGACGACCGCCCCGGCGCCGTCACAGACCCCCGTTATGCCGGTCTCGGCGGTGCCGGGACGCTGAACCGCCTCGCCGGCGGAGGCTTCGCAGGCGAGGCGCAACCAGGGCTCCCTGCCGGTGTAGTGACGACCGAAGGTCTACCGTGGTCGTGGGCGCCGGGAGCCGACTGGTCGTTGACTCCCCGGCCGCCCGGCCGCCGGTCCCCCGCCCACCCCTGTACGGGGGGCCGGCCACATCTCGTGAGGCCGCCCGCCCCTTCCTGGCTCCCCGAAACCCCCCTGCCGAACAGGGGGGTTTCGTCACCTGTGCCCCTGCAGCCGTTCACCCGCCCGGGTGGTTCTCCTCCTCGCGTACGCGAGCGCGGATCCAGCGGCATGCCCTCAACTCCCCCTGCAAATCAGGCTATCGACAACAGACAGGATCTTTCGGCATGTTTCGGGCGCGGTCCGGTCGGCGGGCCGCGTCATGGCGGGAGAACGGGAGATGTGCGATGCGTGAGTCGTATGACGAGTACAGGGCGGCGGGCCGGCTGAAGGTGGCGGCCTGGCGGCCTGGCGGTGGGCGGTCGCCTCGGGTCTGGTCCCGGCGGTGGACGCCGGGGCCGGGCCGCAGGCATCGCCGAGCGGCTGATGGGAGTGAAGCTCGGCGCAGCCCAGGAGGAGGCCCTGGGCGTGTGGGGCAACGTGTACGGCAAGACGTCGGGAACGTTGCACGGCGTCGCGGCCGAGGCCGGCCGAACGGCCGGCCTGTACACCGAGGTCCTCGCGGCCGCCCGGGAGCTGCTGGTGCCGCTGCCCGGCCGCGCCCCGCGGGTCCTCGAGCTCACCGCCCTCGACCAGCCGGGTCCAGACCAGGCAAGGGAGCTGGCCCGGTGGGCCGACCCGCGCGCCACCGCGTTTTTCTTCCGCTCCCGCCCTGCCGCCGCCTGGCTCCCGGTTCTTCAGAAGTACGCGCCGCATCTGCTGCATCCCGATGTCCCGGCTGGCGGAGTGTGGCCGGCCGCCGTGTTCTTCGAATATCTCGCCGACGCCGCCCCGGTGGCTGCCTGCCCAAACACCACTGCACTCGAACCGAACTCATCGCTGCACGGCGGCTCGCAGACGCTTTCATGGAGCCCCATCAGGATTGAGCGTCGATTACTCACGCATCCAGTTTCATCGAAGTTATTCTCAATTATGCACTTCCGAATACTTGATACATGGAGAATTTAGTGAAATTTATCAACGCTGTCAAATCAGCGGTAGCTGCTGTAGCCATGGCAGGAAGCGTAGTCGCTATAACTCCTTCAAGCGCTGGAGCAGCCACTCCAGGGTCCTGGAATCAGGGATATGTGACGGTTTATCAGGGTGAGACAAAGTACGCGTACTTCGCTTGCCCGTCAGGCCAGCAGCTAACGGAATATAAGATCTATGACCACGGAACGGCGAAGCACTGGGGCGAAAAGGTGGTCGAGAACGGCCGCAAGCTCGAGGTCGTGGTCTCGAACCTAACCTCAACGTACAGCTACGTTGTGGTGCAGTATCTCTGCAAGGTTGCACCGGTCACCATCAAACAGGAAGTCGCGATCAATGGGAAGTGGCTTCCCGCAATTCCTGGCGAGGGTCACGCTACGCTAACATGCCCGAACTCTGATACTCCGTACATTATCGCAGCAACTACAGGCGCCCTCAAGGAGGGCGTTACTGCCGATATCGACGTAGATAGGTCAACATTTCCCAACTCCGCCGACTTCCATTTCGTGAACCAGAATTACGGTGATCGTTTTGTGGACGCGATCATAACCTGCTCGGCCGATCCGGTGGGTGGAATGTAATTCCATGGGGTCGCGCAGCACTTCGCCCGCGCGGCCCTCTGGCCTCCATTGATTCCCCACTTTCCTTGTGCGGTGAATACTGGGATTGGTTTAGGCCCAATACCGGTGATTTAGCTTCTTTTCAGGCGCCGGCTGGTTGGTTTGGTGGGTGGCGTGAGGGTGACGGTGTGAGTCGGTGGCCGGGGTGGGTTGCGGTGGTGGGGGTGTTTGAGGTGCCAATTGCTCATCTTGCGTTTGATGACGCGGGGGTTGGAGCGTCGTCTGCGGGGCGGTAGGGGTCGTTGCAGCAGCTCACGGGTGGTGTGCGTCAGGGCTTGGTGGACGAGGAGGAATCCGTAGATCTCCTGCTCGATGCCGTCGGGATACTGCGAGCGCAGGACAAGCCGCCGACCGCCCTGGTGGGTCTTGATCTCATCCAGGGTGTTCTCGATCTCCCCCGCTGGTGATAGAGGGCAGCGAGGTCGGTGGCGGGTGCGTCGTCCGGGTCGCAGACGGTGGTGATCAGACGGTAGACGGTGTCCTTGTCGCGGCCCTTGAGCCGGTATTCGATGACACGCACCCGTGCCGGAGCGCGGCGGTCATGGTCACCACTGGCCACGATCTCGGAGAGGTAGGCGCCGTCGTCGAAAGACTGCAGGACCGGCAGGACGATGTTCTTGCGGACTCGCCACAACAGGTCCGCACCCGTGACGGACGCTGCCTGCCACAGCTCGAACCCGGTAATGCCGCGGTCGGCCATCAGCAGCATGCCCGGCCCGAGCCGGCCGAGCAGGCCCGGGATCAGCTGCTGTTCGCGCACCGACAGCGGGCCGGTCGCCGCGGCGAACACCGCGTGCGTCCCGCATTCGACCAGTGCGGCCACCCTGACCTGCGGATACGCACTGCACTGCTGGCCCCGGCCCGAACCGGGCCGGGGCGAAGAACTCGGCGTTGGCCTCGGTGTCCGGGACGTCGAAGACGGTGCCGTCCACCGCGACCAGCCGCCACCGCCGATACCAGGCACCCGCCGTGTCCGGTGTCGCGACCGGGCGGCAGACCCGGCCGAACAGCACCCGCAACGGCTCCGGCCCCAGCCGCCGGCGAGCCCGGCCGATCGCCGCCGTCGTCGGCACCCGCCACGGCCTCTCCCACCGCCGTACCCGCTCCAGCCCTTGCGTCAACAGCCGGGCCACCTCTTCATAGCCCTGCCCCGCAAACAGGCACATCGCGAGCACGAAGTACACCACCACCCGGGCCGGCAGCAGCCTCGAACGCTGCTCGACCCGCCCGCACTCCGCCACCACCTCATCCACCAACTCCGGCGGAAACACCCGCGTCAACACACCCAGAGCGATCCGGTCCGACAACCGGTCACCCGACGACTTCTTCACCTGCCCAGGTCTCGGCACACCACATACAACGACCAACACCGGGACTGTACGAAGAACGGCTCTGTCTCACATGCGGTGGTGACGGATTGTGCACGTTGAGCATGTCCACCTCGCGGAGAGTGCGGACAGCGTCCTGACCTCGATGTTTCGAGGCGGACGGCATCATGCCGGACCATCGGGCTTACCGCGGCGAACTCTCACTACCGGACACCAAGTGATCGGCCGGATTCTGGAGGAGACCGGCTATGAGGCGCCGATCTGCGGTTTCGTAGCCGATGTCCTATCCGTTGCCGTCATGACCCACCGGCACCACCGAATGTGAGACAGAGCCCGAAGAACGGTGTAACTCCGATCATGGAAGAGTGCGCCTGTGACCAGCGAGAACATAGCCACGGCATCTGAGGTGGGGGCTGCGCCTGCAGCTGTGGATGACCAGTTCCTGAACGAGCTCGTG
>NZ_JBHXRW010000150.1:0-3816 GCF_042716635.1 Streptomyces sp. NPDC058664
GCGGTGATGTCCCTGGACCCGACCGGCACCGGCCGCAAACGCTGGACCACCCGCTGGAAGCGGGCCCTCCAGGCCTTCGACATCGCCTTCGACGGCCGCCTCACCGACAACCGAATCTGACCTCAGCAACCAAACCGGTTACACCGTTTACTGGACAGACCCTCGTGTGGGACCAGCCCCAGGCCCCGCGTGACCCGCGCACCGGATGCCGCTGGGACCGTACCCTCCCCCTGCTCGCCGGCTACTCCCTGGTGCTGCCGGAAGCCGGGAGCGCCCTCGTCCTCAACCCCTACTTCGGCATCCGGGGGCAGTACTCCCGGCGGCTCGCCCCGGGCGAGTACCTGACCTCCGACGGGAGGAGGATGGAGATCATCCACGGGCCCGGCCGACCGGACCGGGCCTTCGACGAAACCGACGGGCCGGTTCGCCCGGACGGCCTGAGCCCCGCTGCGCGCCCCCTCGAGGGCCGTTTCTGGCAGGACGGCCGGCGCCTGCTCCTGCTGGACCGCGAGGACCGCCCGCTCTGGGAGGGCACATCGGACTGCCAGGCCTTCATGCATCAGGGCACGGGCCCTGGTGTCTTCCTCACCTACTGCGACGGCCCCGACCTCGTCTCCCTCAGGCCCGTACACAGGGACTGAGGACTCGCTCAGGCGCCGAGCGGGAGTGGGACGATCCGCATCACCGTCAGCGCCGCGCTTCCCACCTATGACTGAGCCCGTCCAGCGCGCTCCCTGCACGAGCAGCAGCCCGTGCAGGAGGACGCGCCCAGGCGGGATTTGCTCTATGGCCTGAACCGCTGTTCGCCTGCAGGGCGCCCTCCTCCACGACGACCGTCCCGTCCCCGGCCCCGTCTGCGGGTTCGTCCCCGAGGGAGGGGGCCGGGGCGCCGGGGGCGGGCGCCGACCTGGGCCGGATCCCCTGCACCAGCCCCGCGCCGCCTCGAAGGCCCGCGACCAGGCCACCCGCGCACCCCGCCGCCGTCGATCCCCCCACCTCCGGCCGCCAGCCGCACCGCCCCGGACGCGATCCCGGCCGGGCTGGTGAAGAGGCCCGGGAGGCTGCGTCAGCCAGCCACCGCCTCGCTCTCGAAGCGCACCGCGCCGCCGCCGACCCCGCCCACCGGCGTCCCGCCACGCCCGGCGACGGCGACCCCTCCCGGATCCCCGCCGATGCCCAAGCTGCCTTCGCCGACTACCGCGCCCAGGCCCGCGAGACCGCCTCCGCGATCCAGGACGCCGCCATCCGCCGCGCCCGCGCCGAACGCGCCGCCGCATGCCCCTCCCCATCGTCTCCGCCCGCACCCGTCAGCGCCTCGAACGCCTTCTTTCCAATCTTGAGAACGAGCAGGCGATGCCAGAGGACTGAAGGCCGGTGTCACCCCTCCCGCCCCCTGGGCCGGCACGGCGCTGGCCGGCGGTGTCAGACACGTGCGGTTCGGCGTCGGCGGGTCAGGGCCGGGTGCGCAGCAGCTTGGGCACGCGGCTGTTCTGGGTGAGGCCCCGGCCGGTGTCGTATCCCCATCCGGTGTCGTTGCTCATGACGATCCCCTCCTGGCGCGCGGCGCCCAGTTCTGCGCCGATGGGGTGACCGTTGAGCCGAAGCACGGAAGTTGTCACCAGCAGAGCTGATCGAGCTGGGGTACGAGACCGGCCGAAGCCACCTGATGGTCACCAGTGAGGCACGCGGCTTGTCACGGATCCTCGTTCAAGACCGCCGTGGCCGACCAGGAAACGACCTCTCAGTATCCCAAGCCAGCGTAGATGGTGACGTTCTTGCCATTGTCCGTGGCTCCGACGCACAGGTCACGCCGGTCGAGCAGCCAGCCGTTGGTACGGCAGCTCTCCCGCTGGAGGCCCAGTTCGCGGATGATCTCCGGGCGGGACAGGCCGTCCTCACCGGTGACCGTCGCGACGCGCCAGCAGCCGCCGGAACCGCAGCTGACGCCTTCGTCGACCAGGCTGATGCCCGGCGGCAATGAGGGGAGGG
This sequence comes from Streptomyces sp. NPDC058664, assembly GCF_042716635.1. NCBI lineage: Bacteria > Bacillati > Actinomycetota > Actinomycetes > Kitasatosporales > Streptomycetaceae > Streptomyces > Streptomyces sp. NPDC058664. The sequence goes on from NZ_JBHXRW010000150.1 coordinate 1,990, forward strand.
CCTTGGACGGCGGGGCCTCCGAACCATCGCTGATCAACAGCGCGTACAGGAAGCCGGCCACGAGAGTGAGGGCGAACTGCATCCCCAGGAAGCCGATCGCTCCGTTGCGCCGGGAGATCCATTGCGGCGAAGGAGAATTCTCGTGCCGTCCTTCCAGTCCCGCTCCGCAGGCTATGAGCAGGGGCGCGAGAGCCGTGAACACGAGATGGGCGTCGGGTCTGGGAGCGTCGAGCCAGCCCTGCTGGACACCGATCAGCAGACTGGCTCCGGCGAGCAGCATGCCACCGACCGCGAATCCGACGGGACGGGTGCGGGCGATCGTCATCCAGACGACGGCGGGCGCGACGGCGAAGAGTATCCCCAGGACGGTCAGCATGTACGGGGGGACGTGCGCCCCCGAGCGCCCGGTTCCACACGGCCGGAGCGGCTTACCACGCGCCCCGGCCATGTCGTCCAGACTCAGGCCCGCGGCCGGGCCCGGACGAAGACCCGCCAAGCTGCCCGTCGGCAGGCCCGCCGACGGGAATGTCCTCGGCGTCGTCGCTGTGGTTGTCGTACACGGTGGTGCTCCTCGGTGAACGCGCGGACCTCATCGGGACCGGGGTCCGCTCTCACCTGCTACAGGTGTCGATTCGGGTGGCCGTGTGACACTCACCGTGATCATTTTTCGGGCACGCCGTCGTCGAGGAGCCCCGTGGAGCTGGTGGAGCGGGCGCTGCCCGCAGTCGAGGAGCACGCCGACCAGGCCGCCGAGAGCGCCTGCCTGCTCGCGGACGCGGTGAACGCCGGCGGCTGGAGCGCGGTGGCCGCCGACGACGCCCTCACCGCGATCGAGACCCTGGCCGAGGCGCTGGGTGGGATCGGCCCCGAGCTCCAGGACGTCCTCGCCGCGGCGACGGCGGCCTCCACCGCCCGGCGCGGGGTCGAGGCGCACCGCCAGGTCGGGTCGCTGTCCCGCGTGGACCCGGTCGTCGCCCGGGTGGTGGAGCGGCAGACTGTCGTGCTGCGGGAGCTGGAGCGCCGTGCGTTCCCCAGGCTTGGCGCCGGCCTGGACGCTGTGTCAGCCCCGGTCGAGCAGGCCGGCGCCCAGCGCTGCCGTTCGGCTGCGGCCACCGAGGCCGCTGGCCGCCGGGAACTTGGTCGTCGGCCGGGATGACCCGCACGCGGTCGTCTACGTCCGCGCGTACACCGACTGGGCCTCGGGCGGCATCGCCCGCTTCGCCTACGAGTACGAGCAGATCGGCCCGGTGTGCACGAAGGCCCTGGCCCGGGCCGGGTACGGGGCGGAGCCGGCGCCGTGGCACGTGTCCGGCTTCGGCTCCGCCCTCCGCTTCCGCCGCCAGGACTGCCGGCACCTGTGCCCCGTCCTGGGAGAAACCGCCCCGGAACCTGGAGGGCTGGGAGCCGTGGTCCTGCGACCGGGAACGCGGTCACACCGAGCCGCACCACAACCTCGAGATGAGCTATCACTGGGCCGATGACACCCGGCCCGAACCCTGCGGTGCCTGGGTCTTCCACGGGCCCGGGCGCTATCCGGGCGGCTGCATCCTCCCGGCCGGCCACCCGTCCACCCAGAGCCACCGTGACATCTCCGACGAGCTCCGCCCCGGCCGCATCCCGCAGTAGGCCCCGTCCATGGATCTGCCGGGCTGTCCGCTCGGGTCACACTCAGCCGGTGTCGCTGCGGCGGCCCGGTCGCATTGCGTAGCCCCAGCCGGCGTCGCCCTGGCAGCCTTAGACCGACCGGCAAATGGTGGGGCCGGGCTGGCCAGGCGGACCCGAACGCAGGGCAGGCACGAGCCTGAGTGATCATGGAGTTCTCTACGC
>NZ_JBHXRW010000151.1:0-3775 GCF_042716635.1 Streptomyces sp. NPDC058664
GAGCCAGATGCTCCACCCGCCGCATCGGCACCATCGTCCAAGCCGTCCACACGCTGCTGACCTGCAACTACCCAGGATGAAAGAGGCTCACTGGGTTGGTCTGTAGGCTCAGATTCGGTTGTTGGTGAGGCGTCCGTCGAAGGCGATGTCGAAGGCCTGGAGGGCTCGCTTCCAGCGGGTGGTCCAGCGTTTGCGGCCGGTGCCGGTTGGGTCGAGGGACATCACCGCGAGGTAGACGCACTTCAGAGCCGCGTTCTCGGAGGGGAAGTGGCCACGGGCCCTGACCGCCCGGCGGATCCTGGCATTGACGGACTCGATCGCGTTGGTGGTGCAGACGATCCGGCGGATCTCGGTGTCGAACTGCAGGAACGGGACGAACTCGGCCCACGCGTTCTCCCACAACCGGACGATCGCCGGATACTTGCCGCCCCATTCCTCGCAGAACTCGAGGAACCGGGAGGTCGCCGCATCCTCGGTCGGAGCCGTGTAGACCGGCTTCAGTGCTTTGGCGATCTTGTCCCAGTCCTGGCGGCCGGCATAGCGGAACGACGCCCGCAGCAGGTGAACGACGCAGGTCTGGACGACGGTCTGGGGCCAGACCTCGCCGACCGTGTCGGGCAGGCCCTTCAGCCCGTCGCAGACCAGCATCAAGACGTCCTCGACGCCACGGTTCTTCAACTCGGTCAGAACCCGGAGCCAGTGCTTGGTGCCCTTGCCTTCCTCGCCGCCGACCCAGAGCCCGAGGATGTCGCGGTGGCCTTCGGCCGTGACCGCGAGAGCCATATAGATGGGGCGGTTAGCGACCTGGCCGTCGCGGATTTTGGTTCTGTCGACGATCTTGTGATCCGGACGGCCATGCAGGCGGTTCCGCATGTTCGCGATCATGCATTGCGTGCTCTCATGACGCTCTTCTGGAGCTGTTCCCGTACCTGTCCGCGTTGCTGATCGAAGAAGTCGGCAGACGCCCGGACGTGGTGGTGTTGAAAGCTCGGGTGCGGACTGCGGCCGCGATCTGCGGGTGCGGCCGGAGTTCTGGGCGGGTGCACGGCCGCTATGTGCGGCGGCTGCGTGATGTCGCCGTCAGCGGTCTCGGTGTCGTGATCGAGATATGTGTCCGCCGGTTCCGTTGTGAGAACCCCGAGTGCACCGCGGTGACGTTCGCCGAGCAGATCGCAGGACTCACGACTCCCCACAGCCGCTATACCCCTCTGCTTCGCCGGGTGCTGGCGCGAATCGGCCTGGCCCTGGCCGGGCGGGCGGGAGTACGCATGGCGGCCGACGTCGGCGTCCGGGTGGGACGGGACACGCTGTTACGGGTGGTCCGGGCACTGCCCGACCCGGACACCGGTGACGTGGAGGTGCTCGGCGTGGATGACTTCGCCTTCCGCAGGGGCCGGCACTACGGCACCGTGCTGATCGACATGGACACCCACCGTCCCCTCCACCTGTTCGACGGCCGTGACGGTGAGGACCTGGCCGCCTGGCTGCGTGAACACCCCAAAATCAAGGTCATCTGCCGGGACCGTTCCAGCAGCTACAGCGAAGGAGCACGCCTGGGGGCGCCACAGGCCGAGCAGGTCGCCGACCGATTCCACCTGTGGCAGAACCTCGGCCAGGCGGTGGAGAAAACGGTGAACACCCACCGCTCACGCCTGGCCGAAGCGCACCCCGGAGCCGAACCCGCCCCTGGGTCCTCGGCCACCGTGCCGGAGGTGGTCCAGTCGCTGTCGGAACTGAAGATCGTCACCCGGATGCGCGACCAGCACGCCGCTGTCCGCGAGCTGTGGGAACAGGGACTGCCGAAGGCCGCGATCGGCAGGAAACTCGGGCTGCACCAGGCAACCGTCCGCAAGTTCGTCAACGTCCGATCAGCCGACGACGTGATCGCCAAGACACTCCAGCGTGCACACGTCGTCGACCCCTATACCGGCTACCTCCACCAGCGCTGGAACGAAGGCATCAGAAAAGCCACCCAGCTCTACCGGGAATCAAAGAACTTGGTTATCCGGTTGGGGAGTTGGCCGTCCTGCGCTATCTTCGCCGTTACCGCGACGGTCGGGGACACGCCCCTGACCCAGGACCGAAACCCCCCTCCGTCCGCGAAGTCACTTCCTGGAGCATGACTCACCCCGAACACCTCAAAGACGATGAGGCCGACAAGCTGCACCGCCTGCGGGGCCACGATGCGGACCTGGACCGGCTCACCCTCCACGTCCGGAGGTTCGCCACCATGATGACCGGCCGCCACGGCGACCGCCTCGAGGAATGGATCGTCAATGCCGAGGAGGACACTCTCGCGCCGCTGGGCTCCTTCGCCCGCAACCTCCGCCGCGACATCGACGCCGTTCGCAACGGACTGACCCTGCCGCACAGCTCCGGCGCGGTCGAAGACAACATCAACCGGCTGAAGATGCTCAAACGCCAGATGCTCGGCCGGGCCAGCCTCGATCTCCTTCGCAAACGAGTCCTGCTTGCACGATGAGCAGAACCATCCGGATCACAAGATCGTCGACAGAACCCGGATCTTGACGTGGATGGCGTCGATGAAGACGACCGGGTAGACGCGGTCGAGGGGGCGGGCCTGCCATTCGGCCATGCCCTCCCTCACCGAATCAGTGATCGTGGAGATGGTCTGCTTGGAGACCTCGGCTCCATAGACCTCGGCCAGATGGGCGGAGATCTCGCTGTGGGCGAGGCCCTTCGCCGACAGCGACAGGACCATCTCATCCACCCCGGTCAGACGGCGCTGACGCTTCTTCATGATCTGCGGCTCAAACGCCCCCTCTCGGTCCCGCGGCACGTCGATCTCGACCGGGCCGACGTCCGTGACGACCCTCTTGGAGCGTTTGCCGTTCCTCGAGTTGCCGCCGTTCTTGCCCGCGGGATCGTGCCGGTCATAGCCGAGATGGTCCGTCATCTCCCCCTCGAGGGCGGACTCCAGCAGCCGCTTCGTCAGCTGCTGGAGCAGCCCGCCCTCGCCGGTCAGCTGCAAGCCCTCGGCCTGAGCACAGGCCACGAGCTCGTTCAGGAACCGGTCATCCACGCCCGCCGACGCGGCCTCCGCCTCGGACGGTACGGCTATGTTCTCGCTGGCCACAGGTGCAATCCTCCATGATCGGAGTTACACCGTTTCTTTTACAGTCCCAAGGCAGAAGCTCTTGAGCCACACCCGGCCCTCCCGGGCCGCCCAACAACTTACGGAGAAGCTCTTGCGTCCGTCGCGGTTGCCGTCGTCGCGGCGGGGCCGGTAGATCAGCCGGGAGCGGTGGCCGGGTTTGTAGCAGGTCAATGCTGCGATGGAGATGCGTCCACGGAACCGGCCGCGGACTCGCACCACTGGAGTGCGGCCGCGCTGTGACCAGGTCCTGGCCTGCGGCGGCGTCATGGAGAAACCGGCCTCGTCCTCGAAGACGAGCCAGGCCCCACGGGCCGCCGCGATTCTTCCACGCAGGGCCACACCTCCTTGACCCACCCGGCAACCGCGTCGTCGTCCCGTTCCATGGCGCGTCGGGCCGGGACCTGGGGCCTTGACCCCGAATCTTGGACACGGGTTATGCGGCTGGTGCCAGCGTAGTTGGCGTGAAGTGGAGTGCGTTCTCGAAGGCGATCGGTGATCGTTGTCCGAGGCGGGAGTGTCGGCGTCGGGTGTTGTAGCGGTGGAGCCATCGGAAGGCGTCGAGTCGGGCCTCACGCTCGGTTGGCCAGCTCTTTCGTCCTTGCAGGGTCTCGCGTTTGAAGGTCGCGTTGAAGGACTCGGCGAGTGCGTTGTCCGCGC
>NZ_JBHXRW010000152.1:0-3769 GCF_042716635.1 Streptomyces sp. NPDC058664
GCTTCAACGTCTTCCTGCGCCTGTACTGGCCCCGAAAGCCCGCCCTCACCGGCGACTGGACCCCACCCGCACTGCGCCGCACCAGCTGAACCCCGACGGCCGTTCCGCTCCTCACCATCGCCGATCTCCTGCACGACGGCACTCCCAGCGGTGTGGTCCCCACCGGCTCGGCCCCGGCCGTCGCGGAGGAGGGCGACGTCGTGGTCGCCGGTGTGGCGCGAGCCTTCAAGGCGTGGGGCCACGAAGGGCCGCCCATGGCCCTGGGCTCTCAGCTCCACTTCCTGCGGGTGGATACGGAGAAGCTGAACGCCCACTTCCTCGCCGGATGTCCGTACGCGCCGGGCGGCCCCGCGGTCCGGCCTCGTCCGAGGTCCTCCATCAGCAGATCGAGCGCCTCCTCCTCGTGCCGGGGGACGACCGCGCGGGCACGTGCCCGCTCCACTTGGCGGGCGGCCGTGAACGCCTGCGAGGCGAGGGACCCGGCAGTGCGCCCGGCCTCGGTCGTACGGGCCCACGCATCCGTCAGCCCACGCGCCGAGGGCGGACGGCGCAGGGTGCCGACGATCTGGTCGCGGTGCTCGGTGAGGATCCGCGGACCATGCCGTCGTTCCGTCAACTCGCTTTCCGGATCCGCCAGTCCACGTTCGAGTCGCGCCAGTTCCCGGCGGTGTGTCTCCGCACGGACCTCCGCGCCCGCGTACTCGGCGGATTCCTTGGCGTGGCGGCCGTGGGCGATGCCGAGCCGCCGGGAGCCTCGGTACCGATCACACGGTGTGCGGCCCCGCCGCCGTGTAGTCCGCCGGGCCGGCCTCGCGGGTGACTGGCCCGGCGCGCGGGCCCTCCCGGGACCGGGAGGGTGTCACGGGTGGCCGGGTCGAGGACCGCGCCGCCCGCGCGCGCCCAGGCGTCGAGCAGGCCCCTGCCTCCGGTGCGGCCTCCAGGTCCGCCCGCGCGTCCGGCTCCAGGTCGTGGACGAGGTCCACCAGCCGGTACAGGGGGCCTCCGGTACCGGCCGGACCTGGCTCACCCGCCCAGCTCTCGTGCCGGCGCTCGCCCGTCCGGCACGTACAGTGTGGTCGGGCGCGGCACGATCATGGGGAGTCCGCCGTGACCACGGTCAGTTTCGAACACGCCACCGTTCCCGCCGACAGCGGCGAGGTGACCCTTCTGATAGCCCGCCGGGTGGAGCCCGGGCACGAAGCCGCCTTCGAGCGGTGGGCCAAGGGCATCCTCGACACCGCGGCGACGTTCCCCGGCCACCTCGGGTACGGGCTCTTCCGTTCCTCCGGCGGCGGTGCCCCCTGGTTCCTCGTCCACCGTTTCCGGGACGCGGAGGCCTGTCGGATCTGGCAGGAGTCGCCCGAGCGCGCGGCCTGGTTCGCCGACTGCGAGGGGCACCACCACACCGAGATCGCCCGGCGGAAACTGACCGGCATGGAGACCTGGTTCGCCAAGCCGGGGTCCACCCGGCCCGCGCCGCCCCGGTGGAAGATGGCGATCAGCGCGACCCTGGCGATCTACCCGATCTCCCTCCTCGGCAGCCTCTTCCTCGTGCCTCACCTGACCGCGTTCCCCCTTCTGCTCAGCAGTGCGGTCGTGGCCTGCGTCTTCAACGTGCTCATGACGTACGTGGCGATGCCGGCCGTGAGCAGACTCCTGCGCGGCTGGCTCACTTCGTAACCCGGCACTCGGTACCCGGTACCCGGTACTCGGCGATCCCCTTGCCGATGTCCCGCGGCCGGCTCCGCCTCCCACCGCGCGGCTCTTCGCGAGCCGCTCGATCGCGTCGTCCCGCGTACCGTGGCCGGGTTCCTCACGCCGGTTCCTCGGCGCGTCCCGGAAGCGAATCGTGTGCGGACGCGGGCCAGGTGGCAGGCGGTTCTTTCCGCCGAGGGGTGTGGGATGGTGGAGGTGATGGACCAGCCTGGTTCCGTCGATTGAGGCTTCGTCGACCCGTCGCCCCTCCGCGGGCGGGCCGGGGCGTGACCGTGGTGCCTGCGCGGCTTTGAACGCCGGACTCGTTCACGGCCTCCTCGCCGTGTTCCGGACCACCTGGCCGCCGGCCTGGTGTCCAGGGCTGCCCGCCCCGTGTGGGAGAAGCCCGATGAAGCCCTATGACGTGCATGTCCAGCTCCCCGGCACGCTGGCCGTGGTGACCCTCTGCCCCGGCAGGGGCCGGAAGGCGCGACGCGGATCTCCCGGGCTCGGCGACGTGCCCGCCGCCCCTCCGGCGCCGACCGACTGCCTCGTGCTGGACCTCGATCACGCGCGCGGGTCGGCGGCCGACGGTGCGCTGACCGTGCGGGGCTGGGCCCGTACCCACGCCGTCGTCCTCGCCGTCCTGGACGGCGCCGCCGTCGGCGTTCCCCGCTCCTCGTGGCCGGATCCCGCCGGGGCCGGCCTCGGAGCGGTGTCAGGGCCGCGGGCCGTCCGGGAACAGGTGACGGAGAGGAGGGTGGCGCAGTGGGCGCTGGGCATCCGACGTGCCCGCCGGGGTGCCCACCCCTGCTCGAAGCGGTGAAGCCGGAGCGCGTCGCCTTCCCGGGTACGCGGCGTGAGGCTCCTGGACCCGTGGCGGGTGAGATGTTGGGGGCTCTGGGCCGCCGCGGGAGGTGACGCGCTGTGGAGCCCGTTCCCTCCGACGACGGACGCCCCCGGGCCGGCGAGGAAGAGGCCCTGTGGACCTCGGAGGCGTTCTCGGGTGCGGTGTCCGGCATCCCCGGACGGGACGTACCCGCCGCGCTGTGCCGGGCCCGCGTCGACCTGCTGGACATCACCGGCGCGGCCGTGTCGCTGGCCGGGGACAGTGACGCCCGGGCGCTGTGGTGGTGCTCCGACGACCGGGCGGGCAAGCCGGCGGAGGCGCAGTACACCCTGGGCGACGGCCCCTGCCGCACGGCGGTCGAACTCGCCGCGCCGGTGCTCGCGATGGATCTCACCGGCGGCCAGGACGCGCGCAGGTGGCCGGTCTTCGCCCAGCAGGCCGTGGCACTGGGAGTGAAGGCCCTCTTCTGTCTGCCGCTGGGATCGGGCGGACTCGCCACGGGCACCCTCGACCTCTACCGCGACTCACCGGGGCCGCTGTCGGAACGGGACAAGTCCTTCGCGTTCTCGGCCGCCGACGCCATCACCACCGCGCTGCTCGTCCTGCACACCTCGGAGGGTCCGGCCGGAGCCCTGCCCGGTGGCTGGCTGGACGCGGCGGAGATCGACCACGAAGAGGTCCACAACGCGACCGGCCGCTCCCGTTCTCCAGCGTGCCCTGAGCGGCGTCACCCCCGCGACGTCCGTGGCGCTGGTCGACATGCACGGCGTGCCGCTCATGGACTCCGGCGGTCTGCTGCTCGTCCTCGACCTTCACCGGCGCGCGGAATGCCTCGGCCTGCGCGTCCTGGTCGTCGGCCGGCAGGCACAGCCCCAGCGCCTCCTGGCCGCGGTCGCCGGCATCCCCGGTCCGGGCTCGGCGACAGGCGCCCGCTTCGCGCCGGCGGATTTTCGCCGCCTGATCGAGCAGCGCGCCGAACGGCAGCCTGAACTCGGCGCCGCCGCCGAGCGGCCGTACGCCGAGCAGGCGTGTGTCGAGTGATCGTGTGCCGAGTAGCCGCGTACTGAGCAGCCGGGTCATTGGCGGGGGGTGGGGGGCGTCGATGACCCCCGGGGGGCGGCCCCCCGGGGGGGCCCCCCCCCACCCGCCCCCGCACACCCCCCCCCCCCCCGACACCCCGCTGGAACCGGCGGAGCTCCGCGCGCTGCCGGGAGCGGTGGGGGC
>NZ_JBHXRW010000153.1:0-3756 GCF_042716635.1 Streptomyces sp. NPDC058664
GTCCAGGAGGTGGGCAGGTAGAGGCGGCGGTCGATCAGCGTGCGGCCGCGGCCGGCGGCATAGGCGAGGAAGACCCCGACCTGGCAATTCTCCGTGCGGCCCGCGGTCCCGGAATATTGCCGCTGGACTCCGGCCGACCGCATCCCCTTCTTCAGGAAGCCGGTGTCGTCGACGATCAGCACCGCTTCGGGGTCACCGAGATGCTCCATCACGTAGTCCCGGATATCGTCCAGGACCTCGTCCGCGTCCCAGTCGATCCGGTTCAGCAGCCGGTGGATCCGGTCCGGACCCGCATGACCGGCCTCCTCGGCCAGCGTCCAGCCGTTCTTCCGCTCCAGCGGAGCTATCAGCCCCCGCATATAGGCCAGCGCCGACTCACGCGGCTCCGACCTGGCGAAACGGTGCACGAACCGCTCATGCAGAGCCTTCAACTCATCCGCCCACGACCGGGCATCAACCAGAACCCCACCCATGACCAGACCAACGAGTTGCCTGCTAAACCGTCACGACAAGAACCGTTGCAGTACTAGGCCGTACTGGGGCGGTTGACCGCGCCCCGCTTCCACACAGCCTCGCCCCGGTGGGCGATGTTGCGGGAGCCGTTGTGGTCCGCGTGCAGGACGGTCCCGCAGGACCGGCAGACGAACCGTGCTTGATCCACCCTGTTCGTGCGGTGGGTGTGCCGGCACTTCGAGCACTGCCGGGAGGTGTTGCGCGGGTCCACGTGGACCACGGGGACACCTGTCCGGCGTGCCTTGTACTCGACGAACGCGCCGAGCTGGGCGAATGCCCAGGAGTGCAGTCGTGCCCGCTGGTCCTTCTTGGCCGTGACCCTCTGCCGGATGCCCGAGAGGTCTTCCAGGGCGATCCCGCGCGAGGTGCGTTCAGCGGTGGCGACGAGCTGCTTGGCGATGATGTGGTTGGTGTTCGCGGCGTGCCGGGCCTCCCGGCGACGGACACGCTTCAGGACGCGCTTGGCGGACTTGGTGCGCTTCTTTTGCAGCTTGGCCCGCAGGTCGCGGTGCCGCTTGCGGTACCGGCTGAGCCTGCGCCCGGCCATGATCTCGCCGTCCGAGGTGGTGGCGATGTTGACGATGCCGAGGTCCACGCCGAGGAAGCCGTCCGGCTCGGACACGGGCGGTTCGGTGATGTCGATGGTGGCGATCAGGAAGAACATGCCCTCCCGCATCACCAGATCGGATTCTCCCCTACGGGAGGCCAGTAGCTTCATCGCCTCGGGCGGGCAGACGAACGGTATGTGCTTGATCCGACCGGCGACCGTCCAGAGGGACACCGTCCGCCGGTCGAGGTTCCACGTCAGGATCCGGTCGTCGTACGGCTGGGCCGCGTTCTCACGGAACACGATCGGCTTGGACTCCGCACGGATGCGGCGCTTTGCCCCTTCCGAGCCGAGGTTCCCGGCCTTCATATTGCCCTTGAGTATGGCGTAGGCGTCGCACACCTTCTTGACCGTGCGCACCGCCGCCTGCGCCCCGAGGTCGAAGTCGGCCTTGACCCGGTGATAGACGGCATCCTGCAACACATCCCTGCGCTTGAGATCCTTGGCGAACGCCACCTCGGACACCGCGTTCGCGGCCCGGTTGCAGGCACGCAGGGTCGCCGCCAGGACGTCCGCGTCATGCGCGGACACAGGCAACAGCTTCACCTGCGCGACGATCTTCACACAGAACACCCCAGTACGGCTGATGACGGGGTATCAACTTTCCGTCCAGACACAGCGAAGAGAACTCCGCCGTTGCGCGGCTCCGCCCCGAGAAAGCCATTCCTCCCGGGGATGAAGCCCCGGGCTTCCTGGCTAGAAAATCAGGTGAAACCTATCCAGGGGCTGTTGGAGCACCAGCACGTCGACGCACACCACCATGCTGGGCTACTCGGCCAGGCCAACGGCCGCACCGTCGCCGACGTGCTGGCCTGGCGCAAGAACATTCGGCACGTCGCCATCGACATGTCAGCCACCTGCCGTGGGTCGCACTCTGCCGGCCTGCCTTACACCACCATGGTGTCCACCCGTTTCCGTGTCATGAGTTCGCGAACAAGGTGCCGTTCCTACCGGCGTCGATCGCCACCGCATCGGCTCAGGCACCACTACAAGTTCCTCACCTGGTGCGCGTACGCCGATAGCCCGGAAGTGCGTACCTTTCCCGCCATTGTGGACCGCTGGTGGGATCGGAGTGAGGGCATCAGCCGCGCGATCAAGCTCGTTCGCCCGGTGCGGCCTTCGGTTTCGGCACGCGAACGAGTCGACTACGCGCATGGTGGGTCATCACCCGCCGGGCCCGTGGGATCCCCGCACTGCTGGATTGAAGGGTTTCCTTGACTGGAGGCAGTTGGCGTGCTGCGCTACCCCATGACATTCAAATAGGCTCTTGCGATTCCGCTCGAATTTCCCGGCCCCGCCTTGCAGGCAAGTTGATACTCGGGTTCGAATTCTATATTTGCGTAACGAGAAGCCGAAGGAGAGGAGGAGGTTCCCACTTTTAGAGGTGCTCTGGTTCCGTCTTCCTTGATGCGAGTCGCTGAAACTTTATACGCCCCCAAGGGGATATCAAGAGCCATATTGGGGCCAAGGTTAGCTATTCTGCTTAGGGGATTTCCGTGACTTCCGTCTGCCAGTAGCGAAGTGGGAGTTAGTTGGAGTTCAACCTTCCCCTTATAGTTTCCGTCAGTGAAGTTCGGAAATATCTGTATCGAGCCTCCGTAATATCCCTCTTCGGAGCTATCTTGAATCTTCCCGTGAAGCTTCCATGTGAAATCCCGTACGGCTCCTTTACTTCCCGGGAATTCGGTGTACCCTTCAGGTGTGGCAGGGGAGACGCGGAGGCAGAAATCTTTTCCTCTGTACTTAAGAGGCATCCAGGCGAAAGTCTTGTATACCTGACTGCTTCGCAACTCTGGAATCGTATAGCTTCCCTCTTCGTCCGTGGCAGTGGTCTTCCCGCCGGCGACGTAGGCTCTGTCCCATAGAGGGTTTCCAGCGTATACTTTCACACCTTTTAGCGGCTTTCCGTCGACTGTCGTGACTCTCCCTGTCAACGTTTGAGGCTTTACTGCCGCAGATCTGTCAACGCCTTGTCCTCCGATACTTGACACCTCTCCGCCAGGCTCTTCACAAGAAGAGAGAGCGAGTATTGCGGTGGCGGCGATCATGCCTGATCTAGCCCTTTTAATCATGGCATCCCAACCCTGAACGATATTGCAAGACGACCTACCTGAGTGCAGGAGTGGCAGCAGGCTACCTCCTGAGTGATGGCGTCGCTGCTAGGACGGCGAATCCAAGGGCGTTTGAGTATGAATTACTTGTACCAGGTAGGCGGCTGGCATCCTCTGTAACACGCTGCATGATGGAACTCGACGGGGATTTCCGCAGGCCGTAATCAAACCGGCAGATCGAGAAGTACTTACCGGTAACCATGAGTGAGTATGTCCTTGGTCAATGCGAGGTACGCCGCTACATCGGAGCACGCAGGTAACCGGCCTTTGTTACTCTGCCCATGGGAATCGAACCCTGTTGCCCTAGCAACGATGTGTTTCTAAGACATCAGCAAGCCAGGCTCTCATGCCGCCTGGACCAGGGCTGTAGCCGCTTTGAAGAGCCTGCCTTGTGGGAGTGCGGGTGGAGGAACTGCGACGGGTAGGTCGGCCATTCCTGATCTTGCGTGGGTATCCCCGGCTTCAGCCGGGGAGGGAAACGCATCCTTTGACCCGAAGGCGCGAAGCGCCGGAGTTCCCTGCGCC
>NZ_JBHXRW010000154.1:0-3647 GCF_042716635.1 Streptomyces sp. NPDC058664
CGTCCCCGCACACCGCTGAAGCACCGGGAGGGGGCATGCGGCGTAGACCGCCCAGAACCAGGAGGACGGCCTCCTGGCGTTTCGCGCCCTCATCGTCCTCGCTTTCATGCTCTCCGTCGTCTTCGTGGTCTTCATGGTCTTCGTTGTCTTGGCTATCGGCCTGGGCGGCCCGCCGGGTGGACCGGGGCGATGGTGCTGCGGCAGGGCCGGGCCGGGCGGGCGTCTGCTGGGCGCGGGCGGTGGAGGAAATGCGCTGGGGGTGGAGGCAGGCGGGGCAGCGGACGGTGTTGCCGGTCCTAGCCCGGGTCGCCCATGTGTGGTCACAGGCGCAGCAGGTGAGTGTGACCGGCGGGCAGGCAGAGCGGACCGGCACAGTGACAGAAGTCCCGCAGCCACCCCGCTGCACCGGGCAGCGAACGGTGTTACCGGAGGGGCGTGCGGTGACCATCCTGCCGCACCCATGACAGCGCATAGTGACAAGCGCCGGAAAACCTGCCGCTGCTGCTGCCATCACTTCCCGCCCTCTCCCGACCGCACGTGATACACGTACCGTCCTGCCGGGCTCCAGCATGCCGCACACCCAGGCCAGGTATACACGGACCCACGCTCGCCAAACGGGTTAATCCGAAAGGCTCTCAGGCGCAGAACTGTCCTCGTGAAGACCATATGCGCCGCCCTGTAACAGTTGTGCCTGCTTTGACATCCTCTCCGCTCTAAGGGAGGGAGATTCCCGCCTGGCTGCCGGGTGTCCGGCTCGCTTTCGGGTGGGTTCCTGCTTCTTCGCGCTGTGCCGGGACAGGTCCCCGTCTTACCCGCGCTCGACAGGCTGATACCGCAAGCCCTGCAGCCTTGGCGACGCTGACCGCCGCGTTGATGTCCCGATCAAGGGACTCGCACGCCCCGCGCACCCACACGCGGACGCTGAGGGGCTTGGGGCCGTCCTTGACACCACACTGCGAGCACACCTGAGAAGTCGGCTGGAACCGGCCGACGCGTACGAGGGTGCGCCCGTACCGGGCAGCCTTGTACTCCAGCATCGTGACGAACGCCGACCACCCGGCGTCGTGGACGGACTTGGCCCTGCGCGTGCGGGCGAGTGCCCTGACCGCCAGGTCCTCAACGGCAACCGCTTGGCTCTCACCGATGAGCTTCGTTGAGAGCGGGAATGGGTCTCCCCTGCTCGAACGAAGTTGAGAGCTTGGGAAAGGAACTCGCGCCGTGCGTCGGCGACCCGTGCGTGAGCGCGGGCGACCTTGACGCGGGCCTTCGTGCGGTTGTTGCTGTTCTTGGTTGTGCGGAACAGGCGGCGCTGTTGCCGCTTCAGCTTCTCCTCGGCCCGGCGCAGGAAGTGCGGGGATTCGATCTTCGTGCCGTCCGAGAGGATCGACACGTGCGTCAGGCCCAGGTCGATGCCGACCTGACCGGCGGCCTGGGGCAGCGCGTCATCCGTGCCGGTCTCGACCACGAAGGAGGCGACGTACCGGCCAGCCGCATCCATGACCACGGTCACCGTAGACAGCACGGACGGAGCAGACACTTCTGGTCCGGCTCCTACTTCGCCGGGTCCTGCGGCGGCGCACCGCTGACCGTGGTCAAGCAGTACATCGAGAACCACAAGCGGCCCATCTGACCCTCATCCCAAGCCGCAGCGACCTCCGCCGCTTCGCGGCTCCGGGCCAAGGATGCGCTTCACCCCCGCCCCGAAGGACTCTGCTGAGGAATGCGTGGTTCGGGTGGTCAGGCCGCGAGCATCAGGGCTTCGAGGCGGGAGGTGCGGGTGCCACCGAGTGGGGTGCCGGTCAGCCATCGGTCGATGCGGATGAGGTTGAGTGTGGTGGCGGCGAAGGCGTGGCCGAGGCCGGTGGTGGGCAGGTAGCGGGTGCGGCGCAGGCCGGTGACGCGTACCGCCTGAGAGATCGTGCCTTCGACTCCGGCCCGGATCGCTTAGCGGTCCTTGCAGTTGTCGGTCTCCTGGGCCTGGCGGACGGCTTCGAGGGCCTCGTAGCGCTCACGCGGCAGGAAGGTGATGCCCTGCCCCGGCGGCCGGACGGGGGCTTGGTGCGCGGCGTCTACTTCGGGCAGGGGCGGCAGTGCTCGGCGGAGAAGAACACCTTGAGGACCGCAGTGCCGTTGCGGTGGTGTTTCTGTTCCCTCCACTCGAAACTTCGGTGCCCTGCCGGGCAGATGGCGCTCTCGTTGTCCCAGTCGATGGTGAAGTCGACGCGGGAGAAGCCCTGATTCTCTCGGGACTGGCGTTTGCTGTCGTGCGGGGCTGGGCCGAGCAGTTCCATACCCCGCTTGGTCGCGGACAGAAACAGGGCAGCAGTGGTGTAGCCGGCATCCACGACGTGCACGTCCGGCAGCAACTCCCGTTCCGTGAGCGTCTGGTGGACCGGTTCGGTCATCTCCGTGTCGGCCACCACGGCGTCGGTGGTGGCCACCTGCGTGATCACGTGCGGTACGTCCGGCTCACAGGTCTCGGTCAGATGCGCCTTGTAGCCGGTCCAGCCCGAGCCGCGCTTGATCCCATAACGGGCATTCGAGTCCGTGCTCGATGAGACGGGAACGGAACAGGCTCAGCACGGAGGCATCGAACCCGGGATCGTCCAGCTCCAGGCCGAGCAGGAACTCCCAGTCAATCCGGGCCCGCACCTGGTCAGCGGCCTGCCGGTCGGCCAGCCCCTCCGCATACTGCAACACCGACACCAAAGCCAACGCCCCCGCGAGACAGCCGGACGTCCCCGGAGGGCGAACACCCCGGCGAACGCCTCGTCCTCAAACAGCGGGTCCAACGCCTCCCGGATCCGCACCGCCATCGCCCCCTTCGGGAACGCTGCCCGCACCACCCAGGCCGTCAACTCCGGCACCCCATGATCAGCCCGTGGCTTCAGCGACATCTCTCCCGGCCCTCCCGCCCACGACCACAACAATCGTGGAGGACCAACAACCCAGCCCTACTCGAATCACGCATTCCTCAGCAGAGCCCCGGAAGGCGGAGCACTGCGCAAGATCAGAGGTAGATGTCATCTCACGGCAGTGGCCTCGTCTCTTGTGTTCAGGGGAATCGTCTCGTGCCGCACGAGGCGATGGAGAGAGTGACCGGCCAGGTTCGTACGCATCAGGCGCGCGCTGTTCTTGCGGAAGCCCGGGCAATTCGTGGGTGACTCAGGTGTCCTGTACGGCATGGGCGCGGCGTGCCAAGCGAGGCTGCCCGCCGGCCCGGAGGAAGCCGGGCCGTACGGTCTTTGCCGCAGGTTTACCTACCGGGAGTGGGCGGGCAGGCGAGAAAAAGACCTCGCTGTGGCCGCTCACGGCCCGCAGACGAGCGTACAACTGCCCTCACGATGCCGGGGCGGGGTGGCATTGAGGATGTGGGAATGGGCTCAGAAGTACCATTTCCGAGACGGTAGAGCGGAGCGGGGTGTACCGCCCCATGGCAGCCGTGCTCCTCGCATGCACTATCCCATGTCAGCGACCACACCCGCCTTCAGCACCTGAACAGCGGAAACACCCTGGCCTGACAAGCCCTCACTGACACCCACCCACCGACACTAAGACCGACCGGCAAATGGATCACTTGAGGCGTCGGGTGGTGGGCCGGTTGTCCCAGCGGTACCGGTTCGCCGATCGTCTGATGAGCATACGGA
>NZ_JBHXRW010000155.1:0-3541 GCF_042716635.1 Streptomyces sp. NPDC058664
TCACCCCGCTGGAGTTCGAACGCCGGCACCACAGCCCGGCTAAACTCTCCCTCGCGGCATAAAACCCCTGTGTCCACACTCCGGGGGTCACCTCACCACGCCTGCGGCACCCCATGCGAGGGCATGAAGCCTCTCCAACAGCGCGTCGTCATCCGCGACAGCGTGGTGAGCAGGAGAGGTCACGCAGCGGGAGTCTAGTGCGAGACGTTTCCAGGGCAGCGGGCGTCCTTCGCATCAGAATCAGGACCAGGCCAAGAACGCCTACTGCCCAGGGCCGGAAAACGCACTGTGCCCCCGCACCGAGGTGCGGGGGCACACAGGGGGCGTTCCAACGACCAGTCGGCTCGCCCACCCACAGATCACCGTAGTGGGCATCAGCCGCCGATCCGGCGCTCTGGGGCGTTGATGACGCGGACGGACGACAGTGTGCTGCGGCCTTGACGGGTTCGGTGACGGCTCAATCGACTTCGACGTACGCGACGAGGATGATCGTTCCGACGACGGTGGGGATGTACACGATCCGGACCCGGCTGTCGCGGTACTCCCACTCCAGCTTCCCCTCAATGCGGGTACCGGCCTGGTGGTCCAGGGAGAGTCGGACGATCACAGCATCGAGGACCTCGCGGTCGGCGTCGCTCATCGCTTCGATCTGCCGTTCCGCAACGTCGTGAAGGACGACGTGGGCGCGCCAGGGGCCGTGCTTCGGCGTCATCAGGCGGCGCCGGCCGTACGGGCGGCGTCCGTGCCGCCGAGCCCGTACCGGGCCTGGACCTCTGCGTAAGGAGTGGCCTGTGACAGGTCGATTCCCTCGGCTGCCAACTGCTCCAGCGTGTACGCCAGCAGGCCCTCGCCAGCCGCCGCACGCTCACGGGCGGACTCACGGAGCTGCCGGGCCTCGTCCTCGTCGAAGATCAGGTGCGCCATTGAATCCTCCGGCGGTCGGGTACAACTCGAGGCTAGCGCAGTGGCCCTTCCCCGCGTACGGGTCGGCAAGGGGAAGAGGGCTCCGGGGAGCGAGCGCTCAGCAGGCCCGCCGGCCGCGCGGGCGTCTCGAGGACGTACCTCTACACGCCAGGGCCAGCGGGCCGCTGGCGCCGCGCCCCTAGAACCTCCGCGCAGGTCTTGCGCGATGGCACGCTGTCCTCGTCACGAAGGTTCGTGGTGCTCGAGCAGTACCCGGCACGGCCGCTGCTCGGACGACCAGTGAGCGCTCGACCGCCAGTCGAGCAGGCGCTCCTCGGCACCGCCCTCCGGCCCCAACTGTCGGTGAGCATGCCAGTGCCCCGGCTTCCGCCAAGGGGCTTGACAAAAGCCGGGGCACGGGCGGGTGGGGTCAGCGGTGGTGGTGGCCCCAGGACTCGGTGTCGACGGTGCGGCCGCGGTCGTCGCGCAGGGTCGCGGTGTCGGAGTGGTTGTCCCAGATGTAGTTGCGGCGGTCCTGGAACAGGTCGGTGCGGGTGTCGCGGCCCTCGCCGGTGTGGATGCGGATGGTCGAGCGGCCGGCGAGGCGGACGTCGTGGAATTTGTAGCGGTGGCCGTCCTCGTCCTTCAGGGTCCAGCCGTCGAGGTTGACCGCGTGGCGGGTGGTGTTGGTGATCTCGACCCACTCGGCGTTCAGCGACCGGTTGGAGCGGTTGTCGCGTCCGGGGCTGTCGGCCTGGACACGGCTGATCTCCACCTTCGGCGCCCGGTGACGGTCACCGTCGTGAGCCGAGGCCGGCAGAGCAGCGACGGACACCATGGCGCCGGCCGCCAGGGCGGTCGCGGCGATACGGCGGGCGGTCGAAGAAGCAGACATGGGTGATGTCTCCTCAAAAACTGTGCCTCACTAGCCGTTACGACTGGTGGGGGCGGTGCGGGTCCCGGTCCGGTGTGGGCCGAGGACCCGAACTCTGCCGCCGCGACGCACCTGCCGGAACGCCGACCGGAGCGCGTTACCAAGTACGGACATATCCGTAACGGACGGCTGCATCGGACACGCATTGTCACGGATGTGACCCTGCCATTGGCTGATAGCTACACCCACCCGTCCAGTGATCAACCACAAGCCCTTACGCACCCCGGCACGCCACCGGTCGCCCTATTCGGCGCACTCCGCCAGCGGAGTGACCAGGGCGAGTAACAGCCGTTCTGCACGTTTCTTCGCACAGGCAGGCCGCCTCTCGCACACGGAGACGACGAAATCCAGCACCTGCGCACGGCACCACCGGCCTGGTGTTCCAGCTGCAGTCGGTGGTGAGCTGGGTGAACAGATGCGACCCAGTCAGCGCCCGGATCTGCCAGGTCCGGCCACTCCCGTGTGCAGGACGGAGGTCAGGAACGCGGCGAGACCGGTCGCAGCCGCGCTCCCGATCATGACCATCCCCATGCCGATCACAAAGAGACCACTCGCGTCGTCCGACCAGTCGTAGGCAGCGGCGAGGGCCAGACCGCCAGAGGTGTCCAGCACCGCGGCCACGACGTGCCCCCGAAACGCCGACCAGCACACCGGTAGACCGGGGCGCGGACGCAGCCGTGCTCATGGCAGTGGTCCAGGACGGCGGCCGGTGCGGTGCTACGGACCGCGCAGGTCCACCCGGCCACCTTGCCTGAGATGCCGGGTTTCCTGCTGAACTGTGAGTACCTCTGGCCCTTCAGCTCCCCGCTGTAGAGGCGCGGGGGGGGGCGGTGGGGTGGGCAGGGCTCGTGGCCTGCCCGCCGCTGGTGGCTCCGGACTGCCGGTTGCGGGAGGGCTCTTCAGCGAGGGCTTCGGCTTCCCGGCCGGTGTGTACGGCGTGCAGCCACCGCGCTTCCGTATGCGCGGCCTGGTCCATCAGCCTGACCACGGCCCGCGGCAGCCACCACGACCGCACCATGGGATCGCGGGCCTGTTCCACGAGCATCCGCCGCCAGTCGACCCCCGCCAGATGAGACAACCGGCCGCCTTCACCCCGTGCCGGCCGGCTCCCCCAATTCCCGGGCGATGCGCTCGCGCCACCGCAGCAGCGCCCCCTCCGTATGCTCCTGCTGTGGCACGCTACGAAACGGGCCGATACGGACCAAGTCCTGGCCATCCGTCTCCACCGCATTCAACTCCGCCGCCCGGCGCACCTCACTCTCCACCACACTCCACCGGCCGCCGCTCGCCTTCACCATCGCCACCACGTGGCTGCCGAGCAGGACGTATCCCACCCGGACGCGAGAAGGGGAACAGGGAAATGCCGCAAAGGCCGTCGGCACAGCATCACCGGTCGTCAACTCGACCCATAGAGCGTCTGCGGCTTCCAGAGTGATCAGGCCGCCCCCAAGGCTCTGGATGACACTCTCAGACATACCCACAGATTAACGATCCGCAGCACACGAGCAGACGGGTCGATGCCCGCTGGCCCGCACAGTCGGCGGTACGGCACTGCCATCCCGGCACAGGGAGTGCGCTCCGGCCGCCGGCATGCAGGAAGAAGCGGCCTCTCAGACCGCGTTTGAGATCTGCCGTAGAGCCGTAGACCTGACCGAGGCTGACAGGACGATCCCGTCTTGGTGATCGGTACGATCGGCAGGTTGG
>NZ_JBHXRW010000156.1:0-3521 GCF_042716635.1 Streptomyces sp. NPDC058664
GCTCGACCCGCCCGCACTCCGCCACCACCTCATCCACCAACTCCGGCGGAAACACCCGCGTCAACACACCCAGAGCGATCCGGTCCGACAACCGGCCACCCGACGACTTCTTCACCTGCCCAGGTCTCGGCACACCACACACAACGACCAACACCACACAAAGCCACCGGTATTGCCTCTAAGTGCCGCAATCGTGAGAGAGGCAGCCTCTCAACCGCGAGGGGCCTTCAGCCGATTTCTCTTGGCCATGCGACCCTTTACGGGCTGAAGAAGACCGGCTCCGGTGCTTTCCCCCTGTCTGCGCCAGAACTCACCGACTGAGGCGGGTAGGCGGTCCCCACGCGAACTCGAGATTGCCGAACTGCAAACTCTGCGCTATCTCACGCAAGCCCCCTGCCTACCGCGCCCGGCGCTGGTCGTGGGCGTGGCAGGCAGCGGGGACCGGGCCGCGGCAGGGCAGAACTCACCTACACTGACCCTGCGGACGGCACGGGATCTCCCCTCCGGCCCTCTACCGGTTCGGGCTGCGGAAGAGAGCGAGCGTCTTCGTGAGGGTTTTCAGCGCTGAGGTGCCCTGCTCGGCCGCAGCCGGCGCGGGCGTCCGGGACGCGTCGTTGCCGCTGGTCGTCTCGGCGAGCGCGGCGAGCGCCGACTCGGCCGCTTCACGGTACAGGTCACAGGACGCCGTCATGGCCTCGAGCGCCTTGGCATACCGGGTGACCATGGCCCGTGCGTGGACAAGCTCCTCGTCCGGGGTGAGCAGGTGCCAGCCTTGCCGCAGTCGTGTCAAGACCTGTTCGGCGTCGGCCGGCAGCGGTCGCGGCAGCGAGGCGAACTCCGCGATCTTCTTGAGGAGTTCGGTCGGCTCCGTGCCGTCCAGGAAGACATCGCGTACGGTGAAGCGCTCCGCGTCGTAGCCCGGGACCTGCGGCGTCGAGGACAGGACGACG
The DNA here is from genome assembly GCF_042716635.1 of Streptomyces sp. NPDC058664. NCBI lineage: Bacteria > Bacillati > Actinomycetota > Actinomycetes > Kitasatosporales > Streptomycetaceae > Streptomyces > Streptomyces sp. NPDC058664. Next base: position 951 of record NZ_JBHXRW010000156.1, read on the forward strand.
GCCCCGCCGCGCGGTAGCCCCACGCCCAGCTCACGCTTCATCGCGAAGTCGGCGATCAGTGCCTGCTCCGGCGTGGCCCGGTGCTCGACCACCCAGTGCCGCAGGCTCGGCGGCAGGAACGCCGTGATCGGCCGCCGCCCCCGCGCGTCCGGCGTCATCGCCTCGTGCACCACGACATGGATGAACCAGCTCTGCCGGGTACAACCCCGCAGCAGGCGCCGCAGCTCGCCGTCGTCCTTCGGCAGGTGGTTCGTCCTCCGCAGCCGCACGCCCGGCACCCTGTCGTGATCCCAGGCGACCTGGTCGCTGTCGGGCCAGAACACGGTGGCGGGCGAGGGCCAGCTCGCTTCCCAGGCCCGCTCCGCCTCGGCGGCGAGCACCCAGGTGACGCCCTCACTCTCGACGCGGCGGGACTCCGGCTCGTACGTGGTCAGCTGAGCGCGCACGGTCACACCGTCGGCCACGCGCCAGCGGGCCTCGAAGAGCCGGCGGGCAGACGGGCCGGCATCGGCGGACTCGTCCCGAGGGAACAGATCGGTCGAGCGGGCCGCCTCGATCGGGTCGAGGTCCAGGAAGTCATCGATCACCCTAGCCGCCTTGAGGGCGAGCAGGTTGCGCCGGACGTCCCGTTCGGCCTCGGGCCCGAGGTAACGCCCACGCCCGAGCCACACGGTGTCGGGGACAGTAGTCGATGAAGAGCTGTTCTTGGCCATGGAACCGTCCAGGTGGGTGATCAGGGCTCGACCAGTATGGTCCGCGGCCCGAGCAACGGAGTCCATCAGGCCGCACTGGCCCGGTCCGGCACGCTTCCTGGCGGCGGGGACCACCCGCGTTCAGCAGGGTCTGTTCTGCCCCCGTGACGGTAGGCGACGCCACGCCGCTCACCGGCATTACGAGGGGCGTTCCGCGCCTGTCGGTGATCAGATGGTGCTTGCTGCTCCGCGGCCGACCGGCGAAGGTCCGGTGTGAGCCCACCTTCAGGGCCCGGACGTGCGAGCCGTCGATCGCGGCTTCGTCCATGTCCAGCAGACCTGCCTTGCGGAGTTCTGCGAGGAGGATCTCGTGCAGGCGGGGCTGGACGTCGACCTCTGTCCAGTCCCGCAGGCGCCGCCAGCACGTCGCCTCTCCTACTACATCGCCCACTGCCCCGCCGGCATCACCCTGGACCAACTGATCCGTGTCGCCGGCAGCCGGTAGGCGGTCGAGGAGTGCTTCCAGACTGCCAAGCAGGAGTGCGGCCTGGACGACTACCAGGTCCGCCGCTATCCCGGCTGGCATCGCCACATGACCCTCGCGATGGCCGCCCACGCCTGCCTGACCGTCCTGCGGGCCCGCGAGCTCGACGCTGGCAAAGCAGAAACGGATTCCCAATGAAGTTGTCAACGTAGGTTCGTGACTCGCTGTGAACGGATTACTGAGGTTGAACTCGTGATGTCGTCTTCGGTGATCAGGGGCTGATGGTCAGTCCTGTCTCGGTAAGGCAGCCGTCTATGAGGTGGCTGCGGTACTGGATGTGGCGGAGACCGCGTCGGATGGTCTGGACGAGGTGTTCGGGGGTGCTGAAGGCGACGTTGGAGAGCCAGCCGCGTCGCAGCAGCGACCAGATACCTTCGACGGGGTTGAGGTCGGGTGCGTAGGGCCAATGCTGCTGACTTTATGTCTGTGTGCTCGTTGAGTTGGTGTGGCTGGTGTGCGGGCAGGTGGGGACGGCCGGGTTGTGGACCGGATCGCGTTGGGTGTGCTGACGCGGGTCTTCCCGGCAGAGTTGATCGACGAGGTTGTTGTGGGTACCGGCCGTGGGGAAGTACGGCGTCGGAAGCTGCCGGCTCGGGTGGTGGTGTACTTCGTGCTGGCGATGTGCCTGTTCCGGCCGGCCGGATACGAGGAGGTGGCCCGGCTGCTGTCCCAGGGGCTTCGAGGGTGGGAGGTGCCGTGCACCGCGGCGATCAGCCGCGCTCGTGCCCGGTTGGGGCCGGAGCCGTTACGGGTGCTGTTCGAGAGGGTGTGCCGGCCGGTGGCCGGGCCGGACACCCCGGGGACGTGGTATCGGCGGTGGCGTCTGGTGGCAGTGGACGGGACGGCGCTGGAGGTGCCGGACACCGCGGTGAACGCCGAGCATTTCGGTCGTGCGGTCTCCGATCGTGGTGCGGGGGCGTTTCCGCAGGTGCGGATGGTGGTGTTGGCCGAGTGCGGCACGCATGCGGTGTTCGGGGTGGCCATGGGGCCGTTCACCGTCAGTGAGGTCGCACTGGTGGGACAGCTGTGGGAACACCTGGAGCCGGGGATGCTGGTACTGGCTGACCGGAACTTCCCGGCGTTCCCGCGCTGGCGCGCGGCCCTGGCCGGTGGGGCGGACCTGCTGTGGCGGGTGAAGAGCAACGCGGTGCTGCCTGTGTGTCGGCAGTTGGACGACGGCTCGTACCTGTCTGAGGTTCCCCCGAGATGCGGCGGAAGGTGACAGCAGGTCAGATGGTTATCACGAGAGGAGATCTGATCATGGCTGCCCCGAGGAAGTACCCGCTGGAGTTGCGGGAGCGTGCGGTGCGGATGTATCGGGCCACCGAGCCGAAG
>NZ_JBHXRW010000157.1:0-3497 GCF_042716635.1 Streptomyces sp. NPDC058664
TGCTTCTCCTCCTCCGTGAGCGTGACGGGCAGGCCGTAGCGTTCCAGCGCGGCCTCGGTGAGCACGAGCAGCGGGTCGGCGTCCTTGCCCGGCCCCGACAGCTTCGGCTGACCGAGCTTCGCCTCGCGCAGCGTCCAGTCGACCAGGGCCGGGATGGACTTGGCGGGCACGTCCAGGACCAGGCCGCCGGTGCAGTACGCCAGCACCTTGCCCTCGTCGTCGACGTCGACGACCGCCAGCGGTCCGTTGGCGAACCGCGGATCGGCGCCGCCCGCCGGGGTGCCGGCCGGAGCCGCCTTCCGCGCGCCGGGACGGCGCGACGTCGACGACGCCCTGGTGGTGCGCGCCAGACGGCCCGCGGCGACCGGGGTGGCGACGGGGGGCTGGGTGTGCTCGGTTGCCGTCATGGCCGCAGCCACGGACGCCTCCCCCGTGGACACGGGACGGGCTTCCGCCGGCGCAGGCGCGCCGGCGAACGTCTCCGGGACCGGGGCGGTCTCGGCGGACACCGGAGCGGGCTCGACCGTCGAAAACTCGGACGGACCGGAGTCGTCGGCTGGGGCGGGGTAGAGCTGGGCGAGCCCGTCCAGGAGGCGCGCGTACGCGTCACGCTCCGGCGGGCGCGGTTCGGTCTTGCCGGACTCCCAGTTCGTGACCGTGGCCCGGCGCACCTGCAGCGCGGCAGCGACCTCGTCGACCGTCAGGGCATGGGCCTGCCGCAGACGCCTGCGCTCTTCGGGCGGCGGCAGGACGGCGCGAGACGCCAGCAGCGCGTCGACCGCGTCGAACAGCTCGGACATGGAAACACCTCCTGACCTCACCCTACCTAACTGAGCGCACACCCCGCGTACATTGTGCGTACTTCTTGCGTGCGGATCGCGTGCGGTGACGTGTTGCAGATGAAGACGCTCCTACCGCACAGGGCAGGAGCGCAATGTTTGAGGTGGGTCTACTTCTTCTTGTTCTTCGCCTTGAGATAGACAGTGCCGACGACGCGCGGCAGCAGGTCCTTCGGGCCGGAGCGCTAGGTGATGCCGTCCAGGACGCCAGAGATCTCGTCGTACATGCGGGGCTGGCGAAGCACTCACTCGAAGGTGATCCGCCGCCGGGAGCCGGAAGGACCGGCTCCCGCGTCAGCCCGGGAGCGCCGTAGCGCAGCCCCGTTGGTCGTCACACTGCCGGGTGTCCCTTAACCCGCCCGTTGGTCGGCGCCACTCGGTTCAATCCGAGTTCAGCACCATCAGGTCCGCTCCCCAGAACGACGTCGGCGGTTGACCCGCCTGCCGCGTATGCCACTGGTGCGGTGACAGTAACCGGAGAATGGTCACCAGCCGTGACCCAGATGTGCTGAACGACCTGCCGGACCTGCTCAGGGGTGGGTTGACGGTCTCCCGTCGACAACGTGGTGCGCATCTCGGCAACGAACTGTGTAAGGCGAGTCCGGACCTGGTCGACGATGTTCTGCAGCGCATAGGGGGTGACCGCCCAGTACAGGGCGTCGACGACCATGCTGCGGTTGCGGAACTTCTCCGATGCCGACATCAACGTCCGGAGCTCAGCAGAGCCGGGGATGTTGATCGGCACCGTTGTGCCGTGCGGCGTCTGAGCGATCAGGCTCTCCACCTGGGCCACGCCCAGGTAGATGGTTGTTTTCTCCGTGATGTTGCCCCGGGCGGGCTCGGGAAGGTGGAGGGTGCTGATGGTCTCCCCGTGAAGCTGATTGAAGGCGGTGCGCGTATTCGCCTGAATCGGCGCGAAGACGCGGCGGTAGGCAGGGACTTCGTCCGGGACATCCACGTACCCCTGGAGTTCGCGCAGGGCCCACTCTTTCAGGGGTTCGGCAGAGGCATGTCCGCCCATGACGAGGACGAGGCGCAGCAGGTCGGCGAGCGGAGTTGCACTGTCGAGCACGCCTCGCTCCAGCCGGTCCAGGTACTGGAGTCCGCGTCGGCGGGGCCAGATCACTTGACGAGCGCAATGACGCCGGCGACGGCGCCGACGGCACCGGCGATGACTCCCCACTTTGCCCAGCTTCGGTACCAGGGTGTGCTGGGCGCGGGTGCGTTCTGCGTGGTCGGGGGTACTTGAGGTAGCCCGGCGCTGGCGGTGGAGTTGTTGGCGGCGTAGGCGTACGGGGCGTTTACGGTGACCGGGGAGTTGTCTCCGGCGTTCAGGTTGAAGGACTGGCCGGCGGGCGGGTCTTGAGGGGCGAGCATGTGGCCCTGCTGGCTCATGACGTTCATCAGGTCCTTGTACTGGTTGAGCACGGCATCGCGGGCGCGGGAAAGGTCGCGCAGAGTCTGGTAGTAGCGGTCGTGGTCGGTTCGTTTCCATTCTGGTGAGACCTCGGCGTATGTGACCGGCCCGTCCGTGTCTGGGGCGAACATGCCGCCGAGTTCGTCCACGAGGTGCTCGAGGGCACTGATGAAGCCCTGGTGGGCTTCGGCAAGGCTGGGTTCGGTGAAGTCGACGACGTCGCGGCGCAGGGCTTCCAGGGCGTCCTCGGCCCCGTACGCGACTGGAACCGGGACTCGTCGGAGGGGTGATCCCCTGGACAGCCAGGTGAGCCAGGGAACACCTGCTGATATCAACTCGAGAACCCGGCCGACCTTGGCCGGGTCGGGTTGGACCGCAGTCACAAGTACCCCTGCCTCGTCCGGTGCTCGTCTACGCCGTGGGGTCGAGCGGGACGATGCCCGTTGTCGTGTACAGGTCGGGAACCAGCGACAAGACGGTGACTGGCTCGCCCTCACGGGTCGCGTTCCAGGCGATGGCCGCCGCGTGAGCGACGGGCCATTCCACGTGGGGCCAGGCCATGGCGTCGACCGCGTGCCCCGCGGTGAACGCGACGCTCTCGGAGAACCGGAGCCTGGTGGCATGCTGGCCGGCTCCTGCGACCTGGCGCTCGGCGGCGAGCGCGGCCAAGGAAGGCACGAGGATGCGACCGGTGCCGCGGGAGGCTTCGATGTATAGCCCGGTGAAGAACGGGTCCGCCTGGTACAGCGCGGCCAGCGCGGAGTGGTCGAGGACTGCGGTCAGGTTCACGCGGCCCGGCCCTGGTGGGCGCGGATCTTCGCCCAGGCGTCCTGACCAGCCTGCTGGACCTGCTCGGTGAACTCGACGCCGAGTTCGGCTGCGGCCTCGGCAGCGCGCTGCTCGCGCTCGACCGCAGTGAGCTCCTTCGAGGCGAGCTCCTCGATCAGGTCGGTGATCGTCGTACCGCGTTCCTCGGCCAGCATCCGCAGCCGGTCACGGACGGCCTCGCTGGTCTTGATGCTCGTCGGCTTGCTCATACCCGCGATTCTACCGCCGGTAGAACTCTCATGGGAGGGTCACGCACCGCCGCCGTCGCACACCTTCTAAGCGCAATACCGGTGATTTAGCTTCTTTTCAGGGACTGTACGAAGAACGGTGTAACTCCGATCATGGAAGAGTGCGCCTGTGACCAGCGAGAACATAGCCACGGCATCTGAGGTGGGGGCTGCGCCTGCAGCTGT
>NZ_JBHXRW010000158.1:0-3484 GCF_042716635.1 Streptomyces sp. NPDC058664
TACCGCAGCCACCTCATAGACGGCTGCCTTACCGAGACAGGACTGACCATCAGCCCCTGATCACCGAAGACGACATCACGAGTTCAACCTCAGTAGTTGGGCCAGATTTCAGGCTGGCCGGTATTGTTCGGTCCGGCGCAGTCTCAACCAGCGGCATATCATCGTCCTTCAAAATTACCGACCGCCGACCTCGGCACAGAAACGCTCCGGTAGTACCCGAGAGCCCGCTTCACCTCTCGCTACTCAAAAGGAACTTCCCCTTCCCTGATCACGTGCCAGGCGGACTCTTTCGTGGAAGCGTGAGGTGAACCAGGGCCTGTCGGTAAAGTTGCCTTACGAAGAAAGACTCGACTGGAATAGATTGTCTTCGAAAGCAGTGATATCTCCCAGCCGAGATACGTTTTCGGCAGCGGCAAAGAGACGCAAAGCTGCGCGAGTGGCTGTCTCGTCACGCCGGGACAGGCGATGTCCCCATCGTCGAGCGACAGCCTCCAACTCTCCTTCTGGGGCCACATGATGAGCGATCCCGTAGGAGTATGCGGTGGCAGCATCGATACGGTCCCCGAAAAGTATCATCTCTCGCAAACGGGGAGCTCCTATCTCATGTATCAGACGAGCTGAGGTGCCACTCCAGACAGGTGGGAAGCCCAGGATGAGTTCTGGTAGCCGAAAGGTTGCTGTGTCGGAGGAGACACGTAGGTCGCAGTGAAGGGCGAGGGCGAGGCCCGCACCAACTACGTCTCCGTGAATCTGTGCGATCATAATAGTGTCGGGGTTGGATATTTCCCTACACACCTCCCGCCCGAGGTTGAGAAGGTGCCGGATTCTCTTCCCCGAACGATCAACGGCCGCTGCAGCCTTGAACTCGGCCATATCAACTCCTGCGCAGAAGCGGGTGCCTGTACCTGAAAGAACGATCACCCGTGTCTCGTCTCTGCGTCGCACGCTGGTGAGCGCCTCCAAAAGTGCCTCCAGCAGAGTTCCATTCAATGCGTTGCCGGCGCTAGGGCGGTTCAACCGCAGTCTAGTGACAGAGCCATCGTGTTCCACAGTTACGAGTAGTTCTGGCTGTACAGGTGTGTCAGGAGCCCCGGCGTGATTGATCATCCCAACTCCACTGGTAGGGAGGTTACTTCTCGGAAGGCAACTCCTGGAGGCCTTTCGACCTTGCCAGCCAGTTGAAGAGTGGGGAATCGATCCAACAAAGAACTTACGACGAGGCGGGTCTGCATCTGGGCCAGAGCAGCACCTACACAATAATGAGCGCCAACGCCGAAAGTAAGAAGTCGTCCAGGAGCACGCGAAAAGTCGAGTCTGTTGGGATCGGGGAAGACAGTGGGATCCCTATGGGCTGCCCCTATGAGCGCCGTTGCCAACTGGCCTCGCTGCACTGGGATACCAGCAAGCTCTGTATCTTGAGCTGCGACCCGTGAAACTACCTGGGCGGCAGGATCCCATCTCGAAATTTCGTGTACGGCCGCAGGTATTGCGTGAGGGTTGTCAGCCAGCCAAGCGGCTTGGCTGCGATGGGTCATCACTATCAAAGCCGTGCTTGCCAGCATGGCTGAGGTGGTGTCACGACCCGCGCCGAGCAAGACTGCTGTGAGGACGTCAGCGCGTAGGCCTCCGCCGGTTCCTTGGTCCTCCGACTCGACGAGCGTGGTAAGGAGTCCTGGTTTTTGAAGTGTCCGGTGCTCCGGAACTCGTGCGGTTATGTAGTTTCGGATCGAACGAACTGCCTCGTCCGCAACTAGCAGTTGACGTTCCGTGGGGGAGAGTTCTTGCACAGGGGACATCGCTCGTGCGAGGCCATCTAGGAAAGCGCTGTCTGCCTGTGGCAGGCCAAGGAGCGCACATAGGACGGAAACTGGCAAGGCGCTCGACACGAGACGTGCGAAGTCTGCCTTGCCGTCACGCTGGAGGGCATACTCGAGTGCATCCATGCGCTCGCTGACCAGACGTTCCACAACAGGCGTGAGGCTTTGTACTGCCCGGACTGACATATGGGGGGCAATTACCTGACGCTGCTCAGTATGCCCCGGGGGATTCATGAGGATCAAGGAATCCGTAAGGTCTACAACTGCTTGATGGCGGCGCCAGTCGGGCAGATGAGCGTCTCGCCAACAGGCACTAACTGCTTCCCAGGAAGATCCTTTCAGCAACTCTGAGCAGGCATCATACCCCGTCGCCAAAAGACCGCCCCAAGGAGTAGACAGGACTGGCCCGACGCCGCGCATGATCTCATATATAGGATAGGGATTTTCGCGCCCTTTTCCTGAACGCAATCGTGCCAGGAGGCGCGCTCCGATCTGTTCCTCCGTCAGGTCTGACACGGATTCACTTGCCATTGATGTTGCTCTTTTCGGTTCGATCGATGTGACGACCTCTGCGATTGAGGGCTCGAAGAGTAGCGTAGGCGTACCGGCGGGAAGATTACTGAGTAGTGATTGCTTAATCGTGCTGTGCTGTATCTCGGGATAGGTGCACCCAGTGTTTTGCCAGGATAGGGCGAAAATTCGGTCGTTGGATTGGAACCCGCTAGGAGTTGTCGCCAAAGCCGCCCGCTCCGAGAGTTAGACGTTCCTGCCTTTCCGGGCCATGCGCCTCCCAGTAGCCCTCCTCATGGGTAGCCAGTTTCTGCTGATGGCAGCACGCTGAAGGGCAGCCTCGCATTGCGCGATTCGCTTGGAAGTGGTGGCGATGCCGAACAGCGGCGTGCCTATCGCCTTGACCTCTAACAGTTGCACCCTCGCGTGCACCGTCACCCGCGTGATCGGGAACGGCTCCGCCGGCCCGCCGCGTGAAACGATCTGGACCGTTACCATCCAAATGAAAGCGGGCGTGATCTACGGAAGCCACCAGAGCATCGCCCATGTGACCGGCAACTCGGCGTCGCCATCACATCCGCCAGGCACTTATGGATGTCATCACGGGCGAGCGTGGCATCTTCAACGGCTCGAATTCAGCGAGAACCGTGCCGAACTTGAACACGATCCCGCCGCGTGCCTAGAGGTGATCCTGACCCCGAACCCAGGCCGCCAGCGGCAACGGCGCGATCAACCACCCACGAAGTCTCCCATTCCTCCCACTTCGACCAGCAGTCGGAATGATCCTTGCGGCACCTTGCGGCAGCGTAAGTGGGTATACACGAGAGGCCTCCCGTACTCGTGATGGCGAAGTCGCCATCACCGTGTGCGTGCCGCATGATGCGGTAGTCCGCTGGTGCGCCTGGGTTTGGAGGGTCACAAAGGAAGGTCAAAGACCGGAAGCAGTGGTGCGGTCGACGGCCTGTGGGCGCCGTGGAGTGAGCAGAGAAACGTAACCGATGGCGACGGGCGTTGCTTTGAGTACTGAAGACTCTTGAGGCTTCTTGCATGCCTGATAAACAATGACGCGCGTAGATTCATCTGCCGTTCCTCCAAGCACCCTCCGGAGCCCTGATGCCTTCCTCCATACCGAGATTCGCCGCCGTTTCCGCCGTCGT
>NZ_JBHXRW010000159.1:0-3474 GCF_042716635.1 Streptomyces sp. NPDC058664
TCGCATATCTCAATCAGCAGCCAGGGCGCCCCGAAGAGCCGGGCGGCCACTCCTGGCAAGCCACTGAAGACAGCTTCGCGTCAGCCACACCCGGCCCTCCCGGGCCGCCCAACAACTTACGGAGCTTCGCGTGCTCGTCTACCCGTCGTCGATCGACCTGTCCAGTCGCACCCTGCGGTACCTGACTGGACGCCTCGTTGCCCGGCGAGGGGAGATCGGGACCCGGTGGCGGCGTCTGACCGCCGGCCGTCAGGCTCTCCTCGCCCTGGCTCATCTGCGGTGCGGTGACACCTACGCCCAGCTCGCCGCCGGGTTCGGTATCGGCATCGCCACCACATACCGCTACATACGCGAGGCCGTCGACGTACTGGCCTCGCTCGTGCCCACCCTGGCCGAGGCGATGCGCGTCGCGCGGACCAAGGCGTTCGTGATCCTGGACGGCACCCTGCTGCCGATCGACCGGATCGCCGCCGACACCCCGTACTACTCGGGCAAGCACAAACGTCACGGCATGAACGTGCAGGTTCTCACCGACCCGTTCGGCCGCCTGCTGTGGGCCTCGCCCGCGCTGCCCGGCTCCGCCCACGACCTGACCGCCGCCCGCACCCACGGCATCATCGACGCACTCACCGACGCCGACCTCAAGTGCTGGGCCGACAAGGCATACCAGGGCGCCGGCGGCTCCATCCGGGTTCCCTTCCGTGGCCGTCGCCTCAGGCGGTGGCAGCGCCGCCACAACAGCACACACGCCACGATCCGCTGTATTGGCGAGCAGGCCATGGCTACCCTGAAAAGCTGGCGTCTGCTGCGGAGAATCCGCTGCAGCACCAACCTCATCACAGCGATCGTCCAGGCCGTCCTCGTCCTTCACCACGCATCAGCATGAGGTGGGAAAAGGCTCAGTGGGTGTCTGCGAGGTGAAGCAGTGGCCGAGTTCGGGGGCCAGGCCCTGGTAATGGCGGAAGTTGAAGATGAGCGGGCTCCAGAGGGTGGGGTTGATGTGCTGAGTGCCGGGCACGACGATGCGCCGGTCGGCGTGGACGCGTGCGACCGCGCACTCCACGATCAGAAAGTGGCCCTCCGCGTCCGGTGAGCTGCGCCGGACCTGGGCCTCGAGCTGGAGCGGGCACTCGGCGACGCGCGGGGCCCGTACCGTCTCGGACGGTACGGGTGTGAGGCCGGCCGCGGCGAACTTGTCGGGTTCGTAGCGGTAGCCCCGTGCCTGTTTGGCGGCGGGCACGGGAAATGCTCCGGTGAGCGGGGCGAGTCGCTCCACTGCGGCCCAGAGGCCGGGCGACGGAAGGTTGATCACGAGTTCCGGTCGGGTGGCCAGGTTGGCTGCGGTCTGGCTGTCGGCGCCGAGGCCGAGTACCACGGTCTGGCCGAGCGCCCAGGCGGAGGAGACCGGGGTCAGGTTGGCCGAACCGTCCGCGTTCTCGGTGGTCAGCAGGGCGACGGGGGTACCGAAATAGAGGATGCTCGGGGTTATCGCGATGTGTGAGGGCGCGTGTGTCGCTGTCGTCATGGTCTCGAACCCTAGGGTCCGGACCCTTCGTCGGCGGCCGAACTGTCGTCGGGCGAGACCGTAGGGGTGAGCAGCTTCGACGGAACCTACGCAGACGGCCCCGATCTCGCCGAGTTCGCGGGTCTATTGGCGGACCGTACTCGCGCGGCGTTCTGTCTGGCGTTGCTTGACGGCCGTGCCTGGACCGCGTCGGAGCTGGCACACACCGCGGGCGTCGCACAATCCACCGCCAGCGCGCACCTCGACCGGCTGGTGCGGGGCGGCATCCTGGTCGAGGAGCGGCAGGGGCGGAATCGGCTGCTGCGACTGGCGACCGCGGACACCGCCGAAATGATCGAGAACCTGGCCGCCCGGGCACCGTCCCGACCAGTCCCGGTCCGCTCGCTGACTGATTCCAACCGCCGCCGCGCCCTGGCGCACGCCCGTATCCGTTACGACCATCTCGCGGGCGCGCTGGCCGTGGCGATCACCGACGCGATGACCGAACTCGGGCTGCTGGCCTGGGACTACGGACCGGCCCTCACCGCGACGGGCCGGGACTGGCTGCGCGACCTCGGCATCTCCGACGACCGCCCCAACGCCTCCTGGCGACCTCACGTCCGTACGTGCCTGGACTGGACGGAACAGCGCCCTCATCTGGCTGGCGCAGTGGGCGCGGCGCTCTTCCGACACGCGCTGGACTCATCCTGGCTGGTGCACCGGAGCACGACCCGAATGGTCACAGTGACCGATGCGGGCCATACCGCGCTGCGCACGCGGTTCGGCCTCACCGACGATGTGCTCGCCCGTGCAGCGGCACAGGCCAGGGCGTCAAGAGACAGCGGGCTGCCCCCGGGCGACATGTAGAGGGGGGCAGGTCGACAGGCTCGGTGCCCGAGTCAGCTTTCCCACGGCACCGCCGCCATTTCTCCTTGACATTGAGCCCATTCCAACTTCGGACAGCCGCTGATCGACACCGCGTCATGGGCGACTGATAGATCCTTCATGCTCAGGGTGGGCACCGGGGCTATGGGGACGAGCGTGTGCGGTAGCCCTGAACTACCGTTAAGGACCGGAGGAGCCATGCCGCCTTCCGGACTCCTCCGAAACCCATGTGTGCCAGACATGCCGCGTGTTCGGCACCTCGGGACGATCGAGAAGCCAGAGGACGTAGCCGGCGTGAAGTCGTGCCCATGGGTTGTCCGAGGCGGCGGCCGCACTGAGCCTGCGGCGGAGATCCTCACCGTCGACTGCTCGTGCGACACGCACGTACTCGCGGTCCTTGCAGCGGTAGGCCCGCTGGACGACGATCTCGACGAGGTCGATGAGCTTCGCCCTGGTCGGCTGATCATGGTCGGCGACAGCCATGCGGCGGATGAGCGACTGTTTCGTGCTCCACGCTTTTGCGTGCTCTGTCCACTCGCGGGGAAACCGCGCCTCCCACTCCAGAAAGAGAAGCGCATAGGGCAGACCCGGCCCGAGGATACCCTCGACCCCCCACAGCCCTTCAGGCAGGGAATGGTTGCACATGTCTGCATACACCTCGCGAGCCCGCCTGAAGGCCGACTCCCGATACTGCTCCTCCGGCCCCAGTGGCCTTGTGAGATACCACAGCTCGTTCCACCGGTCGAGAGCCGCCCAGGTGTTCTTCCTGGCTCCGTCCAGGTGCGCGAGCGCAGCCGCTCGCTCCGTGGGATCGTCGGCCATGAGGCCAAAGGCCCAGCCCAACCGCGCACGCCAGGCGTCGGCACCGTCGCCACCCGGCCTTGCCCCCGCCGCCAATCCGTTTGTCATGCCGGAGATCATCGCTCAGGCCGCGACGACATACAGCACGCACCACCTCGTAAGAAGCTCGCATCGATGGTGACGAAGGGTGGGCCTTCACCCGTGATGGTGGACACGCGGGTATTGGTCACGCGGCGAGCGTGAGCTTAGCGGTGTGGTGTCGTCGTTCGTATTCGTTGGGGCTG
>NZ_JBHXRW010000160.1:0-3456 GCF_042716635.1 Streptomyces sp. NPDC058664
AGCACGATCGGGGCCCTGACCAACTGGTGGACTCCGTCGATCAGTGCGATGAAGTCCCGCTCGCTCATGCTGCGCCGTGTTCCCTTGCCCGCGGGGTGGGTCCGCAGACGGTGACACGGCCGGGTCCGAGAACCGGGCCGCATGGCGATCAGGCCGGCCACCGACAGCCGTCCCGAACGCCGACCGCTGACACCGTCACGACCGGGATGCGGCCCCGCCGGCCCCAGGTCCGTCCCCGGGGCGGCCGGCGGGTGAAGCCCGCTTCATCCGCGAAACAGATGTAACCCCCACAGGCCGCCCGGGGCCTTTTTACCTCCGCCCAGGTCGCCTCCTTCCACCCGGCGACGGCCTGCTCGTCGCGTTCGGCGACCCGACGGACGGCGACCTGCGGGGAGAACCCGAGCCGGTGCATCAGACGAGTGACGCCCGAGACGCGGTAGGAGACGTGGAACTTCCGGCCGATCAGCGTGGCCACCCTCGATGCGATCCACACCTGGTCTTCCCCCCAGCCGTGCGCTGCCGGACCTTCCTCCAGGAGCCTTGTCAGTTTCTCCAGGCAGTGCGGCGACAGCCGACACCGCGAACCGCTCGGGCCACGCGAGGCCAGTGCCGCCACCCCGCCATCGCGCCACAATTGGTGCCACTGATACGCCGACTGCACGCTCACCCGCAGCCGGCGTGCGACCTCCGACGGCTTGGCTTCCTGCTCGAACAGCTCGGCCGCCTGCCTCTGTACTGTCTCGCGCCGCTGACGTCCAGCCGGAGTCAGTCCGCCCTCCCCATCCGCATACCTCACACACCACGAGATACAGCCACAGCACCGGGCCGATCAGGCACTTCGCGAAGATTCACCCCGACGCGCCGAAGTCAGTAAAGCCCACGTCGCAGGGCTGGTGATCGAGCACCGTCTGCCGCACCGCGGCCTGCTCGGCCTCCCCGAGCACCTGGTGCACCCCGACCGGCTTGCCCCGTGGCTGCATGACCAGCGCCTCCCGGCCGCCGGCCTTGCCACTTCGCCCACCACCCGTCGACCGCCTTCAGCGACACCCCGAAGACCGCCGCCGCGTCCTCACGGTCCCGCCCCGCCACCAACGCGGCCACCGCCCGCAGCCGAAGGGCCTCCTGCGCCGACGGCGACAGATGCCGCGCGTCCCCCACCAGATCACTCACACACCACCAACGACCCAGAACCTGAACCGTTTCGGATCAATAGCAGTCCGACTTCAATATCTGAGTATCGACTACTCATGGCGCGAGTGGTCGCATATTTCAGCATGGATGACAAGTGGAAAGTCGACCATGATATCGAATCCCATATGAATTGAATGACGATGCCAGCTTGCGCGCTAAAGCCCCTAAACGTGGGATGCGGGATTTTCCCTCCGATCCAGGTTGGGTGTCACGGCGATATCATTTTCGGCATTCTAGGTCGAATGTGGAGGTGATTTTCTCATGGGGATAGTAGAGCAAGAATCAGTCATGCATCCACAAAAAATGGAATCGGAGATGGTTTGGCGGCTTAATGAGCACCTTCTGAGTGACACCTGCTGGTCGATATGGTCGTCATGGTGTCCAGATTCTCCATGGATTTTTGATTGCGACGCTCCCGGCGATTAGTGTAAGAGATCTGGATGATTAACCAGATTGCATTGAAATTTCTCAGCTACGGGAGACGCAGATATTATCTCGGAAGCCCGAGAAGCGAATTCTGACAAGGTCTCCCCTTTACCGCTCGAGTCGTCGGTAGGCTCAGCGCTGTTACTCTCCCGAAGGGATTTCCAGTGATTGAGCCCCCCAGGCATTCAGAGCTCCGTCTAAGGGGCGCAATACTGCGCAACACGAACCCCAGCGCCCTGTCGTCCTGGGTAGTAACCCGATATGACGATGTCCGGGAAATCCTGAGCAACAGTGACGTATTCAGTTCGAGGATTCCGCTTCCAGGAAATCCTCCCGACTTGGAGTCGTTCATCCAGGTGGACCCTCCTAGGCATACAAGAATACGCCGCACTTTGACGCCGTGGTTCACTGTTCGGAGGGTAGCGGCACAAAACCAGCAAGTAGAACGGCTCGTGGACAAGTTTCTGGACGGGGTAGAGTCGGGAAGCCGAGGGAGCGATCTAACCAAGAACTTCGCCGATCCACTCGCTTATGCGGCACTGTGCCAATTCCTGGGACTGCCGGCCACTGGTCGCGCACTCATTGACGCATGGCTGCACACTTTTGAAGACCCGGCAATACCGCCAGCCGGTAAGCAGCACGCGGGGAAGGAGATGATGGCTTATCTCAAGAACATCGTCCGTTCTGCAAGCGCGCCGGCCGGAAGCCTGCTCTCACACCTCCAATCCACAGCAAAAGAATCCACCGATACTTCTCTGACCGAGCACGAACTCACATGCATCTTCGTCACGCTCATGATCGCAGGATACGAAACTCTGCGGAATATGATCAGCCTCAGTCTGCTGACGCTGATCGTTCAGCCTGATCTAGCAGAGGAATTGCGTGAAGAACCGGCTCTGATGCCTGCGGCTGTAGATGAATTTGCCAGATATTATTCGGTCCTGCACAGGCCCCTGCCCAGAAGAGTAATGCGGGACGTAGTTATAAGCGGAAAGAATGTGAGAGCGGGCGAGTACATCGCAGTGTCACTGCCTGCGGCGAACTGGGATGAGAAGTATTTCAAGAACCCCGAGAAGATTAACTTCCGTCGGTCAATGGAAGCCCCGCATCTCTCATTTGGCCACGGAATCCACCACTGTCTAGGTCGAGCGCTTGCTTCCTCTGTCCTTAAGTCAGTAATTTACAGAACGCAACAGCGTATGCCTCGACTTCGCCTCGAATCAGGCCAGAAGTCAATTAAGTTCCTGCATCACCGACTATTCTATGGCGTGGACATGCTGTCAGTGGAATGGGACTGAAATGGATTCCCGATGAAAATATCAATCTACCGGCAGCGGTGCTGCGGATCCGGAATATGTACCACTATCATGCCTGAATTCTTTGAACAGCATGAGGATGATGGGCTCGTGGTAATGCGGAATTCTGACTCGGTAAGCATAAATGAGGAGTGCGCCCGTGCCGTGGCGTCCGCGTGCCCAACCTCCGCTATAGTGCTTGAATAGCAAAATTCCTCGGATTCATTACATGGCTATTTAGCACCCCAGGCTCGCCATCATGGGCGATATTTATATCCACTGAAGCCGCAAAGGCGTACTGTCGCGACCGGCTGCCAATCCAGAAGGGGAATAAGTGAAATAGTGCATGCGAGATCGAGTAATTGCTTCTCGTGCCGCGAGTAGCACATCCTATATCCTATCCTTCAGGCTTTATTACTTCCCATCGGAAGAGGTATTTTCATGTGGAATCGCTATTCGCTCGCCCTCGACGAGCTAGACACCGAGGAGGACGGTTTGGGAAGCAACCACACCGAGGCTGAGCTAGACACCGAGGAGGACGGTT
>NZ_JBHXRW010000161.1:0-3377 GCF_042716635.1 Streptomyces sp. NPDC058664
GTCGAAGTCGTTGATGTCGAACATCAACTGCCTCTCCGGCGAGGCGAGCAGCCGGAAGTTGAGCAGGTGGGCGTCCCCGCACAGCTGGGCCGTGAATCCCGAGCGCGGGGTGCCGGCCAGGTCGGAGGCCATGATCGCGGCGGCGCCCCGGTAGAAGCGGAACGGGGACTCCGTCATGCGGCCGTAGCGGATGGGAACGAGCTCGGGCACTCGTGTCGCGGACTGCGCCTCCAGGATCGTCAGCGGGTTCGGCCTGTCAGGAGACGGCTCGTACACCGCATGGCCGGATCGCGGCGAGTCGCGCCGCGCCGCCTTGCCAAGGGCCGTGCGCTCCTCGGGCGTGGCGTGGGGTGCGACACGCAGCGCCGTGGTCGACTTCTGGGGCATCGAAGACCCTCCTGCCTGGCCTGCGGCCATCGTGTTGCCCCGGCAGCGGCCAGGGTCAGAAGGGACCTCTGCGGTCTCGTCCGATGCCGGACGGGCCGACCGACGATGCCGGGTGGCGTGCGCTCTCAGCCCTCGCCCTCCATCTCGGCATCGGCGACGGCAATGGCGATGCCGAGTGCGGCGGCGATGTTGCCTGCTGCCGTCATGACGCGGGCAGTGCCCACGATGGGCGCGATGGCGACCAGGACGTCCTGCAGTTGCTCGGCGGTCATGCCGGTCCTGAGGCCGGGCTCGATGTGGGCCGCATAGGAGATCGGCGGGGCGTCCGAGGCGGCGAGGGCCGCGATGCGCGTGAGGATGAGCATGTCCGGGGCCAGCCCGCAGCGCTCGACCGAGTCGACGGTCATGGCGGCGAGGGTGTCCAGGACAGGGGTGTCAGATGCAGTGGACATGTTGTATGTCCTCCTGGGTGTGTTGTGGACCTTCAGGGGGGAACGACGGGCTGATCAGCTTCGGTGGAGAGCAAATGCTTTGCCGCTCCCGGCCTCGGGGCTGTCAGTCATCTGAGATCAGCTTTCCGACGGGCTTGGAGCGGTGCACAGCGCCCAGATCACGAAGGCGTTGATCGCGATCAGGACCATGGCCCAGAGCGGCGCGTACGGGATCCAGAGGAAGTTCGCGAGCATGCTCAGGCCGGCCAGCCCCACACCGACGACCCGGGCCCAGGTGGCGCCCTTGAACAGGGCGAAACCGGCGAGAGTGATGAGAGCGCCCACGATCAGGTGGATCCAGCCCCATGAGGTGAGATCGAACTCGAACACGTAGTTCCGGGTGACGGCGAACACGTCGTCCTTCGCGACCGCGGCGATGCCCGAGAAGAGCGTCATCAGGCCGCCGATGATCATCAGCACTGCGGCGAAGACCACCCAGCCGCTGCCCGTACCGGATCGCGCGGAACTCTGCCCTGGGGTACCTGAGCGCGGTCCGCTCACGTGGTTCGTCATTGACGACTCCTCCTTATGTGGTACGGCTTCGTGCAAACCCGCTTCCCGTTCGGCTGATCGAGCTACCTCCACTCTCGACCCCCCTCGCGTGCCGCGCACCTCAGGACATGCGCGGCGTCTCCCGAAGGCCGTGAGCGGACCTGACCTCATGAACCGGTTCGGCAGGGCGATGGGGGCGGGCGTGGCGCCGACCAGGAGCGCCCAGGTCGCACCGCGTGCGGAAGTGGCACCAGATTCGTCGGCGCTCCTTCGCGGCGAGTCCGGGCACCTCGCCCTCCGCGCCCTTGGAGCCGTGCTCCGGTAGGTTCTGCCCTGCTCAGCGAAGCCGTCGAGGGCCGCTGTGCTGCTTCCCGAAGCCCTCGGCCGCGCCCTGTGCCTCGCGCAGGTCGGGGGTGGCGGTCTTCGCGTTGTCGTACCAGTCGCCGTAGCGGTCGGCGAAGTACGGGGCCGACATGCCGTGGAGCAGGATGCTGAGTCCGATGGTGACCGCGATCACCTGACCCAGCAGTCCGATCCCGGGTACGTGTTGCTCCACCAGGAGGAGTCCGAAGACCACGGAGGCCAGGCCGCGGGGTCCGAACCAGCCGACGTAGGCCACGGTGGGCAGGCGCATGCCGGTGCCGATCAGCGCGAGGGCCACGGGGAGCATTCTGACGACCGTCAGGCTGAGCACCGCGTACGTGATGATCCGCCAGTTCAGGTGTTCCAGCGCCGGGCCGAGCAGCACCGCGCCGAAGACCAGGAAGCTCAGGGTCCCCAGCAGGCCGCCCAGGTTCTCCGCCAGGTCGGAGGGGTGCTCCTTGGCCGCAGGTTCCCCGCCCGCCGGCGTCGTCTTGCGCAGGGTGACGCCGAAGGCGAAGCCTCCCATCCAGGTGGCGATGAAGCCGCTGCCGTCCAGGGCCGTCGCCACGCTGTACGCGCAGAAGGCCACCGCCAGGACGACGACCTGTTGCCACGGTCCCGTCGCCCAGCCCCGGGCTTGCGCGAGGGTCAACAGCCGTCCGCCGGCCATTCCGAAGGCCAGGCCCACCACGGTGCTGACCACCAGGGCGCGCCAGAACACTCCGCCCACGCCCTCCTCGGAGGCGAGAGTGCCGGGGAGGGCGGCGAGGAACATGAGGAAGAACGGCAGCGCCAGGCCGTCGTTCAGGCCGCTCTCGACGTTGAGCCCGTGGCGCACGAGGCCCGGGACGCGTGGGCTGGAGCTGGCGGTCTTGCCGAGCGCCGCGTCGGTGGGGGCGAGGACCGCCCCGAGCAACGCGAACTCCCACAGAGTCAGGCCGGGAAGCAGGGGCCACGCCAACAGCCAGCCGGCTGCGATGCTCAGCGGCAGGCCGATGGCCAGCAGGCGCAGGGGCAGGTAGCCGCCCGTACGCAGGTCCCGTCGACGTACGGTCATCGCGTCGGTGAAGAGCAGGAGGGCCAGGGCGGCCTCGATCAACGTCAGCACCGGGCCCGCGTCATGGCCGAGGTCGAGGACGTCCAGTCCGATCGGCCCGATGAGCACACCGAAGGCGGTGAACACCATCGGGGCGGACACCGGCGTCGAGGCCAGGCGGCGCGAGAACAGCGCATAGCCGACGGTGACGGCCGCGACAGCGGCTCCGGTCCAGGCGCTGCCACCACTCATGACATCCCACTCTCTCTGTTGCGACGCACGAAGCCGCGACCATGAAAGCCAAGGACCGCGCAGCACGGTCCGGGTACCTTGCGACCGCTTTGCTGGAGTACGCGGAGCTTCGGATTCCCCCGACGATGGCCGTGTCTTCCGTGCCGGGCGCGTCCTCGGACCGCGCTGAACCGGCATGTTCCATCGCAGTCGTGTGGCCGGCCCGGCTGCCCGGAAGCGACCTTCGGTGAGTGGGGGGGCGCGCCTCAGCCTCGGCTGCCCTCAGTCGGCGGGTTCGACCTCGCTGGGTCGCCAGGTCTTGTCGAAGAAGGGCTGCTCGGGGCTGTAGAGACGCAGGACGGCGAACCAGCCCTTGC
>NZ_JBHXRW010000162.1:0-3360 GCF_042716635.1 Streptomyces sp. NPDC058664
CTGAGCGTAGAGAACTCCATGATCACTCAGGCTCGTGCCTGCCCTGCGTTCGGGTCCGCCTGGCCAGCCCGGCCCCACCATTTGCCGGTCGGTCTAAACCGGCACATCGCGCTCAGCCTTCAGTGGCTTCTGGGCCTGACTCAGCAGCCGCGGCCGGCTGCTCGCTCGTCGCTGCCTCATGGGCTGCCATATGCGCGCGCGCCTCTTTGGCCGTGATACCTAGGAGTCCGGTGGCCATGGCAATGCCGCCGAACACTTCCACAGCCTCGAAAACCGACCGGCTGAGCCCAGCTTGAGCAAGCGCAGCTTGCTCCACCGCCTTGTCGTAAGCGTCGAGCGCAGCCACCTGGAGCCGGTGAAGCTCCTGCAGCTCTTTCCTTCGTTGCTGTGCATCCGTCACAGACGGCTCAGTACTGGTCATGGCCCCATGATCTCAAACTCTGACAGCCCGTAGAACGCACCCTCCTGGCCGAGCGCTTGGAAGAACTCCGGTGGCCACAGGGACCGTCGGCAAGCACACCGAGTGCCAGTGCCCGCCAGAACGTCAAACAGGCGTCTGACGGAGCGGCACGGTTGAGGCCGAGTACGTAAGGCGGCAGGTGGTAGGCGGTGAGCCAGTCCTGTGCGTCAATGAGCCTCCTTCACCCTGTGCTGGAGGGCGAAACGGGCTGGTCAGCGGGGATGGTGACGAGACGGGGCCCTCGTCGTCGGCGTGGTGATTCCACTCAACACACCGGCGACCGAAGGGGCCCTGTTGGTTCCGTATCCTGCCACGCTCGACGTCCCGCACGAGCTCGTCGAGCATGTCGCCTGACTGCTGCACGAGCACCGCCAAGCCCGCAACACCCGCAGGCGCAAGCTCGACTGCTTCCAGCAGGCACCGCTCCACCCTCGTCCACCTGCGGAAGAACGAGTTTCGGGATATCCCAGGCCACCACCTGGCGCTACGTCGACGAGACCCTCGACGTCCTGGCCGGCTGGGCACCCAGCCTTCACGAAGCCTCCACCGGCCTCGGTGAAGGCGGCCACGTCATCATCGACGGCACCCTGATCCCCACCGAGTGGTTCTCCCGCGCGACACCCGGCCGCACCCCCTACTACCACCACCGCGAACAGCCGCCCTACTACCAGCAGTTCAACCGCGCCCACGCCAGACTCCGGGCACCTAGCGAACGTGTCTTCGCTCAACTGAAGTCCTGGCGACTGCTCTGACGAGCCCGATGCATCAGCACCATTGTCCAAGCCGTCCATACGCTGCTGACCTGCAACTATCCAGGGCGAAAGAGGTTCACTGATCAGGAGAAAGCGAAGCGGTCCCTCTACAGCCGCCTGGAAGCGTCCCTGCCCCGAAGCCCTCGGGACAGAAGAACCTGTTCTGGCACTACCGCCATGCCAACCGGGACCGCCTGAGCGACGTTCCTACCCTCCTCCCGGAGATATGGCTGCATTGGAATCCCAAGACCCTCCGTGAACGCGGCGCGCATGCCATGCAGAACCTGCGCATGGACTTCCTCATGCTGCTCCCAGTAAACCGGCGCGTGGTCCTGGAAGTCGATGGAATGCAGCACTACACACGCAACGGCAGAACCGAACCTGACAGTGCAAAGTACGCCGAGACCATGGCCGGGGAGCAAGACCTGAATTTCGGCGGCTACGAGGTGTTCCGGTATGGAGTACTCCGAGCGGTGCTGTGTCACCAGACGCACAGCCTGGCTCTGAAGCGGGGGTTAATCTTCTTGGGCATGTGTCCCACCCTCTCTCATGGCTCACATCGGAACGGTTCAGTTACAAACTCCAGATGGCTACAGCGGGTGGGTGGGAGTGGGCGGGAGTTGAACCCACGGCGGCGGATTATGAGTCCGCTACTCTGTCCGGCTGAGCCACCCCCCCTGCATCTTCGAATAAAATTTGCGCCCGGTTCTCGTGTCGCACGAGGGGAGTTGCGTTCAACATGAACTCAAGGGTGGCGGGCGTAGGTGGTCAGGCGGTCGGTTTCCTGGAATCTGGAACAGCGGAAGGAGCGCTCAGGTTCGTCGCCGGCAGACAGTTGAGTGGCGAAATAGCGGATGCCCTGAGTGGCGAAGCGGGTGGAGAAGGTTCGAGGAGGAGGCGACCGAGGTAGCTGCTGCGCGGGATAGAGAGCGATCCCCTCCAGGACGGCGTGGGCAGGTTCGGGATGGGGAGGACAGCTCCGCCGATGCGGGTGCCATCAGGATTGCGGAACTACAGGCCAGCCCGGGTACCGGACATCTCAAGGGCTAGACGCCGGCGTCAACTCTATATTGGGTATTGCTTACTCATATTATCCCGAGCGCGCCTGTGTCTACTATCGCCTAGCTCAAACCCCCGAAATATGCGGGGGTGATTGCGTCAGCAAGGAAAAGATATGATTGCAAGGATCAGCAAGTCATGTGCGAGTGTAATCGCCATGGCTGCAATAATGATTCCAGTAAGCTCTACGATTGCAGTAGCCGATGATCCGACTGAGGTGAAAGTCACCAATCGAGGTTCTGTTGGAGCACAAGGGTCGGCATACGTGGGAGCAAAGTGTCCATCCACCCATCCATTCCTGGTGAGCATTGGGGTAAAAACTTCAGGAGGAGGCGATAAGGGGCGGATTGAATCGGCTATCCCGTTGAACTATCCTGGAATATCGCGCATCGGATACTCGAACTCTAGTCCCTATTCGACTAATCCGCCGATAGTCATGGTCGCCGAGATCCAACTAACTTGCTCGAAGGTCAACCCAGGCCAACTGCCTCAGTCGCTCGATGTTAGGACTGATGTCCAGATCGCCCCTTCGGCGACCGTGACGGCATACGCTAACTGCCCATCCTCAGGATTCTCCAATATCGCTCGAAATTGGGCAGAATATGACGCCTCGTATATATTTCAATCTGACACCCATGTAGGGAATGGAAGCGCAAGCAGCCGATTCAGTAACATCGGCCCCGATGATCACGTTGCGACCTTCGGCATCGAGTGCTTTTGAGTTAACCCCTGCGTGCGTGCCACGAAACCTCTGGTCACGCTGTCAGGGGAAGCGTTCGGGTACGCACACCTCAAGCGCACGACTTTCACTTCTGATTGCCGCCAGCGGGTGACGATATTGGGAAACCATAATTTATAGAGGTACTCCTAATTGTTCACCAGTGGTGGGGAACTCGTTCAGATTGAGGCGATGAGTATCCTGATTGCTCGCGTGCGTCGTGGAGTTGGGGCATGCTATGGGTTTCTGTCCGGAATTTCCATTCCATGAGATCTTGGGCCTTGACCCCGGCTTTTGAACACGTCTATGTGGCTTGGGCCAGGGCAGTTGCTGCGGGTTGGAGGTCGTACTCGTAGGCAATCGGGGGTCGC
>NZ_JBHXRW010000163.1:0-3326 GCF_042716635.1 Streptomyces sp. NPDC058664
CCTGCGACTCACCCCCGCCGCAGGCAACAACGTCTCCAGCACCGACCACTGCTCATCGGAAAGATCCCCACGCCCCACACCGTGATCATTACCGCTCGAGGCGCGAACTGGAACCCGACTTAAAACACGGCCTAATCGCCGCCGTCAGGCCCCCACTCGAGGGGTTCAGGGCAGACGGGATCTACGACGTGACAGGACGGTTCACCGACGCTAAAGGCCACGAACTCGCACGGGAGAGCCATCGATTCTGGATCGTCCACCAGGGGCCACCCGTAGCGCCGAGAGGACTCAGGCGGCGCCATCGGTGGCGACAGCGGCACCACCTCTTTCATGTGCTCGGCACATGTGAGCCTTCGCCTCCGACTTCCTGAACGCAGGCGGTCTGAGGCTATCGGCCGCGCCTACCCGCGAATGGGTCTGGGCCACCACGCGGTACGAGTCCCGAACAGGGGCCGCAGGACCACCGTGCGTGGCAGTGCTCGGTACAATCCTCAGCATCCCCTACAACGACCAGGACCTCATCGGACACCTCCGCAGGGCCGGCATCGAAAACCCGGGAAAGCTCATCGGAGCCGACTCCCGGCTGATCGAACGGCGTGGAGGCGACCGCACGAAAACGAGGCGGCGTGACGATTCGCAGTCTGGCGCTCTGCTGCCCGGATCCAGCCTCCGGGCCGATCCGAGGCGATGTGTCGGAGTGATGTCGGCCCTCTGAGGAGCGCGTCGTAGCCTGGGGGAAGCTGCATCAGGATGCGGTTCGTGAGCTCTTCGTCCTCGTCGGCGGCGCCCGCCGCCGCGCTGAGCACGGCGGCGATGTCTCACTGGGCGGTCTCGTCTGTGGCTCCCTCGATCCATGCGGCGGTGGCGCGCACGAAACGTTCGGGGAACAGGAGTTGCCAGGCCGTCGCCCAGCCCAACCATCATCTCCAGTTCAGCGATGGTCCCCAGGCAGGTGATCTTCGAAGTCTGCCCGTACCTTGTTCCGCTGCAGCCGATTTTCAGCATCGAATCAGGCCTGGTGGGCACCGTCAACCGCCGCACACGGTTGGGGAAGTAGCCGCACAGCTCCGTGGGCGGGAGTGGAATTATTCCTTACCCCTGCCATGTTCTTCTGAGTGGGCGACTTGACGAGGTAGACGGTGGTGGACTCATGCACACATCGAAGCTCCGGTTGGCCGGGGTGACCTTCCCGATTCGCCTCGGCTAACTAAAGCTTTGATCTAACGTGCGAGTCGAATGCGCCAGCGAACACATTCGACCCGCACTATCGCCCTGGTACGTTCGATCGCCATGCTGGCCGTGCAGGTCTGGACTTGCTTATGAAGAAGCTTAGCGTCCAGCACTACTTGCGTTAAAATACCGCATAATCGGTATTGACGGGCGACCAGAAGAAGCAGGACCCGTAACCAGCAACGACCAAGGTGAAATGCCCAGAGAGGGATCCGGAGGAAAATTTAACGCCATTCACGTAACACTTAAACTCTCCTGCGTTGTACCTCCCTCCATTGATCCAGCCGATGTAATCTCGATTGTATTTCCCCCAGCCAGAGACTACCTTCTTCCACTCGCCGCCCGTCAGCTTCCCTCCTGCCACCACAGATTCCCTAGTTGGGGAACCTTTGACGTTCGCAGCCGCATCGGCGGCTGCCATTTTGTCGACGATGGAATAGCTCGACGGCGACGGTGAAACGGTGGCCGAATTCGGCACTGCTGCCGCCGGGGTCATTGCGGCAGTGGTTGCCAGAATCGTCGAGCCAATTCCGATAACAATCGGACGGAATGCCTTAGATGTCTTCAATTCGAAATTGAATAGCATGACGTGGCCTTTCTGGATAAAATTACCGAACCCGCCTGGCAGATCGGGTGAAAATTTCGTCTTGCGAGTTAACAGTGAAACCCTCTAGTGACGCCCAGTCGGGAGGAACGTAGGGTTGATGGCTAAACCCAGGGAGAACGTAAGGTGACGAACATTCCTGAAGCAGAGTAAGAGCTTCTCAACCTTGGTCCTTCGGGCGCGATTGCTGTGAGGTAAGACCGCAACTACGGCGCGATGCGAAGGGTGCGGCGAGGTCCTATTCAAAGTCGCGAACAGACGCTCCTCGGCCTCTAGTGCACCCGACTTAGACAGGTCACGAGGGTGTGCACCTTGTCCGACGACAGTACTGACTTCAAGCTTGGCCGAGCCCCTCGCCAAACGGACTGAGCACGGTCATAACGACGCTGAGGAAACGCCTCTGAAATCACGTTCGTAACCGGATCGCGACGGAATCCGAAATAACAGCGCCGAGGAAAAGTAGCCACACTTGCCATAGTTCACGATTATCCAATCGATGGAGATTGCAAAACCCCATAAATTGCAGTACATGCATAGTGCCAATAGATAGGGTAGGGCGGCTACTGTTGCCACAGATGAGTAAACCGTGCTCCATAGCGAGGGCCGCGCTTTGCTGTTCGCTTCAGAACGGAGTTTGCCGTGGGGCTTGGCGGTGAGAGTGTGTCGCCAGGGCCTGTCGGGTGTCCACTAAGGGTCTCCAGAGTGATCGCCGATTGGGTGACGGCTGGCTGCGGGTAGCAGGCGAGGCCTTCGGGCAGTGGTTCGAGATGTCTGACGTCTCGAACCACTGCAACTGGAGGCCTCTTTGGTCACTTAGGGCTCGCAGAGAATCAAGGTGTTGCTTCCCGCGGTTCGGCTCGTTGGTGTGGTATGCGCATATCTGACGAGGTCTGTGGTCAACGTGCGGTGAGGTTCCAGGTGTTGTTCCCACACCTGGACGAGCGGCAGCGTCGACTGCTGATGGGGGCCGAGGCCAGGATCCTGGGCCACGGCGGGATCCGGGCGGTCGCCCGGGCGGCCGAGGTCAGCGAGACCACCGTCCGCAAGGGAGTGGACGAATTGGAGGCGGGGGCGGAACCGCCGGGCCGGGTCCGCCGTCCCGGTGGCGGGCGCAAGCGGGCGGCCGAGGCGGATCCAGGTCTGCGGCCCGCGCTGTGGGTGCTGGTCGAGCCGGACATGCGAGGGGATCCGATGTCGCCGCTGCGATGGACGACGAAGTCCACCCGCAGACTCGCCGGCGAGCTCACCAGGCAGGGCCACCGCGTTTCGGCGGATACCGTCGCCGACCTGCTACGGGAGGAAGGGTTCAGTCTCCAGGCCAACGCCAAGAATCTCGAGGGAGCTCAGCATCCCGACCGGGATGCCCAGTTTTGCCACATCAACGACCAGGCCAAGGGCCACATGGGCGCCGGCGACCCGGTGATCAGCGTCGATACCAAGAAGAAGGAGCTGGTCGGGCAGTACAAGAACGGGGCCGCGAGTGGCATCCGAA
>NZ_JBHXRW010000164.1:0-3240 GCF_042716635.1 Streptomyces sp. NPDC058664
AAGCCCTCGGCGACAGTGCGGTCCAAGTGCAGCATCCGCTGATTGGTGAGGTCGCGGCAGCTTTGGGGGCTGTCCCTGCACACCAGGAACGTACCGCCGGTGTACGGGTCGTCGAGGATCTCGACCTCGCGCTGCAGCGCGAACCAGTCCCGGCCGACGTGGCCCTGGTGGTCCTTCTCGCACAGCACGCAGATCGGCACAGTCCATCCGTGGTCGGACAACAGCGCGGTCAGCGCCCGGTCCTCGCTCGCTCGCGGCGTGGTCATCCAGCCGCACGTGCACACCGCGCGATGTCGCTTGCCGACCGGCAAGAAACCATTTGGCAGATGAACACGCGCCACGGTGGGGGTCATCAGATCACCCGCGCCCAGCGCTCATGCGCCGACTGGCGAGTCATCCTGGCCGCCTTGCCGATCGCCTCCCATGACGCGCCCTGCTCGCGAGCGGACCGCACAGCCGCAGCGAGCCGGGACTGCGCGGCGTCGGCCTCGTCTGCGGCGTACCGCACATCGGCAGTGCCGCGAGTCGGTGCGACGTGGACCTCCCATTCCCGCCGCAAAATCAGGTCTTTGTCGGCCTCGTCGAGATCCGCGGTCTCGCTGTAGATCAGGCGCTGCGACAAGTCTTGATCGGCCAGAACGGTGACCCGGGTCCACAGTTCACCGCGCCAGCACTCGCGCGCACCGTGGTGGTTGAGGTCGTGGCAGATCGGCCGCCACCCGATCACCTCGGCATCGGCGCGTGCCTGCCACTCCGAGCCGGGCAGCATGGTGCCGTCCGGGCGGGTGGTCGCGATCGGTCCGGCGCTCCAAGTGCCGCCCGTCATGCCGTCTGCGAACTCGAACGCCACGAAGCCCTCGTGCCCGTCGTCCGTCTGGATGCCCATGATCTCCCCTTAAGCCGTTGTCAGGATGTCCTGACAGTCTATCAGCTGTCAGGACATCCTGACAGCTTTTCGACGACATCCGCCGTGCAGAAATTCCCCGGCTCCTGGGTTCGTCGCCGAACCCCGCTCGCCCCGCGAGCGTCAAAAGGTCCCCCCTTTTGGCATATCTTGCTCACCGGGATCTCACGGTTCGTACTCTCGGAACTTCCGAGCAGGATGACGCGAGCAGGGGAGTCCGCATGCCAGACCAGAGCTTCGAAACCCGATACCGGTCCTACGTGGATCTGCTGAGCACCAGCACTCCGACCATGACCGAACTCGACGCGATCACCCGCCAACTCGGGCGCCTCAACGACGAAGTTGACCAGGCCGCCATCGTTCCGGAGCGGCAGCCGGTGCTGCACGAACTCAAAGAAGAAACGGGCCTCGCACTCGGCGCCGCACTGCACCGGGCGCGCATCGACGACGCATCTGCAGTCGCCGAAGCGATCGGCGCAAACGGATAGACGGTCGAGTCCTTGGTGCGAGCCGGAGCTGCTGCACCATCACTTCCGTTACCTATCTCTATAACTTGCTCTCCAGATCCGCGGTTCGACGCCGAACCCAGCTCGCGCCGCGAGCGGAAAAACCCCCAGGTTTTGCCATATCTTGCTCACCACCACACCACCTCTGCACGCCTTCGCCACCACGAGCAGACATCTGGCATTACGGGATCGCCGAACCGGAGAATTTCGTCGGATTCAAATCCTCCGACGACGGATCGCCCCGGCCTCAAGCAGCGCACCGAGCAGCGTTTCAGTCGCGGTGATCGTGCCAGAGTGCTCCCCGCTGGACAGCTTTCCCTGCCGGGCCTGCTCGGCCAGACCGAGCAACACCTCGCGCGAGCTCCTCGGCGAACTGAGCACCAGCGCCACCGCTTCACGGTGTGCAGCGGCGCGATCGGACGGCGCGGAACTCACCGCCTCGGCTGGCGCCGGGTCAGGTTCACGCGCTGACTCCGTGGCGCTGGCGGCGCGATGGGCCGCCGCCAGCTCGAGGATGAACGGCTTGAGCCGCGAGTGCATCCACTGCTGGGTTCGCGTGATCGGGGGATCATGGCGCATCCGGTACGCCAGCACCCGCAACAGCTTCTCCGTCGACGCCGGGCGCGACAGCACCCGCTCGACCGCGCCATCCGGCGACATCGGTCGACTCCGCTCAATCACGCGGTCGCGGATCTCCTCGTGGATCTCGACCGGTCGGCCGGTGCGCCGAGCGGCTCGACGTTCCTCCGACGACATCCGCCGGCACTCGTCGGAGCACCACAGCCGCGGGCGGCCTCGACCGGTTGTGGGCAGCACATCCGAACCGCAGCGCGGGCAGCTCTTGGTCTCCATATCGGCACACTACCGATTTGAATCCGACGAAATTCCCCAGAATCTCACTGACGGTGGAAGAGGTGTGTACGCGTCGACGGAGCGGATCGGTAGGGCTGCGGTAGATCGCTCGCCGGTAGCCGTAGTCAGTGCTGCGAAGTTGCTGCCGGGCTCGCTACCTCGACCGGCCGAGATCGGTCCGCATGCTTGTGGCTGCGACAGACCGCTTATCGGTCCTTGCCTTGCCCACCCTTTTGGGCGGCCTGCCCCCGCGGCGAGCGGATGTCTTTTCGCGGCCTCGGCCGCGATCTCCCGATCCTGAGCGCTGCTCGGCCTGTGTGGTGTTTGTCCCTCTCGGTGTGGCCTGATGGCGACTCGATCACGACGGCGGCGAGCGTCAAGGGTGGCGCAGCCATCGCGTAGCGACGCCGTAGGCGCCCTTGACGCTCGTTGTCGTCGTGATAGCCATCAAGCAGGCCGCGCCGAGAGGGACACACACCACGCCCCCGCGATGGACCGCGCGACCGCAGGTCGCGATACCCCGATTCGCTCGCGCCGCGCACCGTTCCACCGGAGCAGCTGCACGAGCCAGCGCACCACGCACCCACCGCACACGCGCCACACCGGCCACGCCACCACGAGCAGCCGCGGCCCTAGACCACCGCCTCGCGCACACGACGCCACCACCGTCACCGACTCCCAAAGCACCACGCCCCCAAACCCACCGATGTACTCCCAACGCAACCCATGTCTTTTTCTTTTGTCTTTTTCTTTTTCTTTTATCTTTTTTCTCTTTCTTTTTCTCTTCTATATTTTTGATTTATTCCCCCCACCCCCTTCCACATCTCACTTTCGTTTCACGTAGTGGAAGTGAGATGTGGAAGGGGGTGGGGGGAATGGAGCAAAAATATATGCGCGTAAGCGCAGGTCAGAGCCTTGCATGGTCAGTGCGGACCGCCAAAAACTAGCCACAACTCCTGACACTTATTGTCTCGGCGT
>NZ_JBHXRW010000165.1:0-3230 GCF_042716635.1 Streptomyces sp. NPDC058664
CCGGTACAACGCAACCGCGTCCGTCTTGAACTCGGCGGGGTAGTGCTTTATCCCCACGGGGACTCCGTTCTCCTGGACCATCAAGATCCAAGTCTCTCCGGTGTCCAACATCTGGGGTCAAGGCCCGGATGGCTTGGTGTCGCCAGATGGTCCTGCTCGTCTTCTTTGGAGCACCGCCCTCTCGCCGGCGCCCCACCTGATACAAGCGAAGAGCCCTGAGGCCTGTGAAACGCATACCGGGCCAGTAGAGTGCACCAGTCGGAAACCGGCGACACCGGTGTTGAGGGCACGCATTTGACAGTCAGGAGCGGGGGCCTCTGGGACGCCACGGCAACGTTGAAAATGAGTAGTAATCACCCAGCGTGAATTCGACCCCGCCCTGTATATTGCGCATTGCGAGATATTGCCCATCCATTTAACCCAATCCGGGCAAGCGGGGATTCCACTTATGGTAGCGCTTGATGTGTGGTTGCTGCCGGTAATCAGTAAGGTGAATAATGAGACGCGCTCGAAGCTGGCTGTTTATTAGCAGTGCAATCCTTTCCGTTTGCCTTGTGGCGGTTGGATGCGGGCCCGAGTCGACGATTGACTCCCCATATAACTCGCCAACCGGCCCATCCGTGCCTGCTACGCCAGACAATAGCCTGCCGCCAAGTCCTATCATCTCATCAACGGAACCGGCTTCACGCGGCACCGTGGTCGATGCGCCTGAAGCCGGTGGGATCAAGAAAGATCGCGCACTGAAGTACGACGAACACCCGGAAGCAGACCCAGGCTACGTCGGGCCCGGCATGCATGCTGTAAGGAATTACTATGGATCAGGTCAAGCCAAAATTACATTCCTGGGTGTAGATGGTCTGACAGAGGATTCAAATAAGCGTCGCGAATACATGTGGAGAGGACTGCTCGACTACATCGAATGGGACTTCGAGCTTGGACGCCCGGAGGCGGAGCCCGTTGAAGCAGGCCCTCTCGGCGGGTCAGTCGAATGCATGCTCGCCTCCCTGGCGGAGTCCGGGAACGTGCTATGCGGATGGGCTGATGACGGAACAGCAGGTGTGGCACATTTTCCTAATAGCACCATCGGCGAGGCAAGCGAGCTCTTCCTCTCCATGCGCGCAGACCTGGAAAAACGAGGCTAGGGCCGCCCTGGCTCCCTGGTCAAACTTTTCCAGAAGGTGATCCGGATGTGATGGTCCGCTGCCCAGTCTTCAGCTTGGTCATTGCTCTGGACACGCAGTGTCGACGCGGCGTCTACCTGGCCCTCAGGAGCCGAAGTTGGAATCCTTCACCACGGTTTGGTTCGGCGACCTTGAGGTTGCGCGAGGACGTATTCGTGAACGAGCGCACAACGATCTATTTCGCTGCAACTGGTAGAAGTGGACTCCAGTGCAGCTCTCTCCGGAACGGCAGCCTACTTGAGCGGGGAGGGCCAACGTTGCCAATCAAGAACACTTCCGCCGAAGACCACTGCGTTAGATGCTGTCTAGACTCTCCCGATCCAGCTATGTAGCAATACGGGCAAAAGAACCATCAAGCGGCGTAACTTGCCAGATACCTAGCGTTGTCCCGCGACCAGACGTCTGCAGGGGCATCTGGAGCGCCATCCGAAATCAGTAGTGTCCGTGGCAACCGGCGCCGAACTTTGAGCGCCCCTACGCCGATAAAGCAAACACAGAGCTATCAGGCCCATGGCCAAGCGTGCTCATTCAGTAGCGCTGCACTCCTTCTTCCGTGCCAGGAGCCCGGCCTGGTCGGTCCTCAGCAGCCGCTGTCCGTGATCACCGGCACCTGAACCGACTGCCGACCTCGTGCCGAACTCGATGACCACTTGCTGTTGAAGGAGTGCCAGAAATTCTTCGACTACTGAACTTGATTGGGTGATGTCGGAGCCGTTCGCCTGACGGAGGCCGGTCCGCTCCGGTAGCCCTGGACCGTGAGATACGCACAGGGCGGCGGGTTGACCGACGCCAGGAGGGCCGCGAGGGAGCGGGTGCGGCTGCAGGCCGTGGAACGCTTCGAGGGCGGGCAGAAGAACAGAGAGATCGCTGCCGCGCTGCGGGTCAGCGAGCGGTTCGTGGAGCGGTGGCGCCGCCAGTGGCGCGAGCGCGGCGAAGCGGGGGCCCTGTCGAAGGGATCGCCGGGGCGGCCGAGGCTCAGCGACGCGCAGATCGCGAGGCTGGAACGCGGGCCGCTGGCCCACGGCTGGGCCGATCAGCGGTGGACGCTTGCCCGGATCAAGACGTTGATCGGCCGCCTGTTCCGCGTGAGCTACGCGGTGGAGGGCACGTGGCTGCTGCTGAAGCGGCACGGCTGGTCCTGGCAGCAGCCCGCCCGGCGGGCGATCGAGCGCGACGACGCGGTGGTCGAGGTGTGGAAGAAGAAGACCTGGCCGCGGGTAAGAGCACCGCGGCGGCCTGTGACGGCTGGATCGTCTTCGAGGACGAAGCCGGACAGTCGATGACGCCGCCGCGCGCGAGAAGCTGGGGACGCAAGGGCGTAACGCCGGTGGTCCGGGTCCGTGGCCGGGGCTCGGGCCGGGTGTCCATGGCCGGGCTGACCTGCTACAAGCCGGGGAAGCGGTCGAGGATGTTCTACTCGGTCCGCGAGTACCGAGGCCGCAAGGGCGAGCCGAAGGGCATCGGCTGGCGCGACCTGCGCGACCTACTGGTCAGAGCGCACATCCAACTCGGCGGCCCGATCGTGCTCGTGTGGGACAACCTGCGCATGCACCTGGTCGAGCCACTGCGCGAGTTCATCGCCGACCACGCGGACTGGCTCACGGTCTTCCAGCTTCCGAGCTACACGCCGGACTTGAACCCGCAGGAGGGCATCTGGTCGCTGGTCAAGCGCGACATCGGAAACCTCGCCGCAGCCGACCTTGGCCAGATCACCCGGGCCGTCAAGCGCAGGCTCAAGATGGTGCAGTACCGCCCGGACGTCATCAACGGCTGTCTCGCCGGCACCGGCCTGGCCCTGGACGCGTGAACGCAATGGCTGGCCGAGCGGCGATTGGCCGGCACGGTCAAGTCAAAGTTGCTGGTCAGATACGGTGACGGAATGACCGAGAGCCTGCCTGCCGACGTAGCCGACGTGCTCGCGGCAGTCCTGAACACGGACAATCCGGTTCATGACGCGCTCTCAGTGGTCGTTGAGTCCGACTTCTCTGTGTTCGTGATCGCTCGATCGTGGTACTGATCGCTGTCGGGGCTGCTTGATGGGCATGTCCA
>NZ_JBHXRW010000166.1:0-3228 GCF_042716635.1 Streptomyces sp. NPDC058664
CCCTTGTGCGACGGCGGCATACTGCCCACGGACAACCCCCTCCACCGTGATCAACCCGAAGATCATTCCACCCCGCCAGCCAACGTGACAGTGCCTGCCGACGGCTCCCATCCCGCTGAAACAGGAGAGGAGCCGTCGGGGGCTGTAGGAGGCTGGCGCCTTCGGCGGGTTACGCGTGGCGGTGCGAGTGTCGGTTGCCGGTGACCAGGCGGTAGAGCGCGAGGAGGATGACGGAACCGACGATCGCGGCGATCCAGGTGGAAATCTCGAAGAAGCCGTCGATGGAGTCGACGCCGAAGATGACCTTGCCGAGCCAGCCTCCGAGGAGGCCGCCCGCGATGCCGATGAGCATCGTGATGATGATGCCGCCGGGGTCCTTGCCCGGCATCAGGGCCTTGGCGATGGCGCCGGCGATCAGACCGATGAGGATCCACGCGATGATGCCCATGATGCCTCTCCACTTCGTCACATAAAGATCCTGTCAGTTCAACGTCTGCGCCGATCTCGTCCAGGCAAACGTTTCCCCTCGGCATCGGATTTCTGCCGGACCACGGTCCGAGAGACATCCTGGGACGTCTCGAAGTCGGACAGCGCCCGCTCGAAGGCCCGCAGGAATGCACCCAGGAGCGAGAAGGCCGCGCCTACCGTCTGTTCTTCAGGCGGAGTGAAGCGAAGTTGACACCATCGGTTACCGACCTGCCTCTGCCTGATGTGAGGGGCGTCGGCCGGATGTGATGCCTGTGCTTGGGCGTGAAGCCGGACCAGGCTGCGTTCTGGGTGTACGGGTCGAGCCCGGAGCGGTGGGCTCCGGGCTCGACGTGAATCAGTGCTCTCGCCGCGCCGATAGGGGGCTCAGCGAGGAATGGCAGGCCTGCTAGAGGGTGCCGGCGATGGCCGTGGTGCCGAGGGTGCCGGTTACGCCCTGGAGCGCGACCGTGGTGGTCGGGGTCCAGGTGCGGTCGGCGTGGCGGATGATGTGGATGAGCTTGTTGTCGCTGGTGGTGGCGGTGAGCTGCAGCTCGCCGTCGACGTGTGCGGCGCCGAGGGACTTGACGGTGACCGTGCCCAGGTAGTCCTTGAGGTCACCGAAGGCGGCCCAGGTACGGTCCGCCTTGCGGATGGCGTGGTACTGACGGGTGCCGTTGTCGGTGGCGATGACGATCTGCGCGTCGCCACCGGTACCGGCCATGCTCACCGAGGTAATGGGGCCAGTCGGGCCCGCGGCGCTGGCGACGCTGCCCCAGGCGCTCCACTGTCCGGCGGTGTTGCGGATGGTGTGGAAGGCCTTCCCGCCGCTGACTGCGATGAACTGGAGCTCGCCGCCGACGCTGGCGGTGGCGGCGGTGGTCACGGTGCCGATCGGCCCGACGGGGCCGGCGATGTCACCGAAGGAGGTCCAGTGGCCGGTGGCGTTGCGCAGGGTGTGGAAGACCTTACCGCCGGCGACCGCGACGACGTGGAGGTCGCTGCCTATGGAAACGGCCGAGACCTGCGTGACGTTGCTGAGGGTCCCGGCGACGTCACCGACGTGACCGAAGTTTCCCCATGTGCCGTCGGCCTTGCGGATGGTGTGGTAAATCTTCCCGTCACCGCCGAGGGCCACGACGTGGGTGTCGGCGTTGATGCCGGCCGCGGCGGCCGTGCGGACGCCGCCGATGCTCGTCGCCTTGGCCTGGACGTCGGTGAACCCGGTCCAGGAGCCGTCGGCCAGGCGGATGCCCTGGTAGAGGCTGGTGCCGGCCTGCACAAGGGTCTCGGTCTTCCAGCCGGGAGCCAGGGCGCGGGCCTGCACGATCCATCCACCGAGGTCGTCGACCCGGCTTGCGTACGCACCGGTGCGGGTTTCGCTGCTGCCCAGGCAGCCGCCCTGGAAGGACTGGCTGACGATGCCGGCGAGGGAGTAGGTGTTGACTCCGGTGTGGCGAAGCGCCGGACCGCCGCCGTCGCCCGCGCACACGGTTGCGTCGGCCGGATCGGCGGCCGCGAGGTCGAAGCCGGCGGTCTCCACGGTCCCGGCGGCGAACGTTGCGTCGTGGCGGGAGGAGGGAACCCACTCGGTCTTGGTGCGCCCGAAGCCGACGACCGTCAGCTGCTGACCTGCAGCGGGCGCGTCGGAGACGAGCGGGACCGGCGTGATGCTGGTCGTCGGCTTCGCGAGGCGGGCCATGACTAGGTCACGGTCGGGATGGGGAACCAGCTGCGCGATGTCGCTGGTGTGACCGCCCGCCAGGAAGGGGTGCGGCTTGCCGAGCACGACGGTGGTCTTGTCCTTCGGAGCCCCGGCCGCGACGGTGTTGGCCTCGGCGGGGTTGTCGGCGAAGCAGCTCTTGGCCGAGATGACCCACTCCGGGTCGACCAGCGCGGCGGAGCAGGTGCGCTTGGCGTCCCCGATGGTCAGCTTGCCGTTGAAGCCGAGCCCGAAGATGTCGGTGGAAACGCCCGGCGGCGTGGTGGCCGTGGTGCCGGTGACGCGCATCTCCAGCAGGACCGCTTCGGATTGCTCGGTGCCGGCTTCGCCGAAGCCCTTGCCGGTGTTGGCCGGGAAGTCGAGGGTCTTCTGCTCGTCCTTGACGGAGATGTTTGCCTTCACCGACCGCTCGTAGGTCTGGATGCGGTAGGCGCCGGGGATGTTGACGGTCAGGAAGCCGGTGCCGCGCGGGGCGGCGAAGCACATGCGCTCCTCGTCCAGCTTGATGCCGCGGGCCCAGATCTTGATCTGGTACGGGCCGTTGCAGGAGGTGTAGGTGATGCCGCCGTCGCCGCGGACGAGCCGGGCGCCGGTTTCGGCGAAGACCTGGTCGCTGTTGGGGTAGGAGCCGTCCTCGTAGACGAACGAGGCACCGGAATTGGCCGCCGGCTCGCCTGCGGCGGAGGCGAGAGGAGTCGCGGTCCCCAGCAGGACAGCAGCGGTCGCGGTGGTGGCGGGCAGCCACCAGCGTGTACGCAAAGCCATGTGATCACTTTCTAAAGCGCACCCAGGAGACGATCCGAAGGTGCCGTTGAAGCGTTCCCGAGCATGCGGGAAACGCAAAGAGAGACCCGGCCGCTTCATCGCGGTTCGGGAAGATCGCCTGGGGGCCGCCGAGGAGCATAACCACGAACGGCGCGACCCAGAAATCGCGGGGTGGGGGGGGGGGGGGCCCACCCCCGCCCCCCCGCCCCCCGGACAGTGCCACGCGGGAACCAATGGGGTGATAAAAGCCCCGATGACCCGCCGGGGGGTGGTAA
>NZ_JBHXRW010000167.1:0-1359 GCF_042716635.1 Streptomyces sp. NPDC058664
ACTCCCGCACCGCCCGCTGCCGATTCCCCACACCCATCACAAACCCCCAGCTCACGAAGGCGTTGCGACGACCGATTGAATCCACCCAGTACACCAGCCAGCAATTCGCCGCACTGGCGGACCAGTGGGGGGTGCGTCTGTCGGTCGGCCGCACCGGGCAGTGCTGGGACAACGCACTCGCCGAGTCGTTCTTCGCCACCATCAAGAGGGAGTTGCTCGACGCCATCTCCTGGCCCAGCCGGGCCGCCGCCCGCACCGCGATCATCGATTTCATCGAGGGCTGGTACAACGTGCACCGTCTGCACAGCAGCCTCGGCTATCGCAGTCCCGACGCATACGAGACCGCACTCGCAGCCTGACCACCACACCAAAGGTGTCCGTCAAAGCGGAACAAGCTCACCATGCGGCCACGTCAGTATGCATATCCCACATGGGCAAGGGCCTGTTTCAGCAGCGCCCCGTGGCCGCCTGGCATCTCGCTCTGCAGTGCTGGTGAGGCTGCTTCTTGCGGGCTGAACCAGACCAGGTCGAGCGCGTCCTGCCGCGGGCGGCAGTCGCCGGCCACCGGCACGACGTATGCGAGAGATACCGCATGCTGGCGCGGGTCATGGTACGGGGTGATGCCAACTGAGGGGAAGTATTCGGCGACCGTGAAGGGCTGTAGAGAGGCAGGGACGCGGGGCAGGGCCACCGGCCCGAGGTCCTTCTCTAGATGGCGTAGCAGCGCGTCGCGGACCCGCTCGTGATGCATGACACGGCCGGACACCAGAGTACGACTGATCGTTCCGTCCGCACCGATCCGCAGGAGCACTCCAATGTGGGTGACTTCACCGCTGTCGTCCACGCGTACAGGGACGGCCTCGACATACAAGATCGGCATCCGGGCCCTGGCCGTGTCCAGCTCATCCGTGGTCAGCCAGCCGGGCGTTGTCTCAGTCATGCCAGACATCGCTTGATCATACCTGTCAGGCCGGACCTCGGCCTGACAGGACAGAGACCGAAGTACGGCAGGGCGGGCCGGTGAGGCTGGCTGCTGGGGCGTGTTGCGGACACCTAGATAGCCGCGGTCGTCATGCCCAGATGGTGCCCGCCGCAGCGGCGCTGAGGCTGGGCCTATCGGGCGAGGGCCGACGATTGCCCATCACACTCCGACTCACACAAACGACCTCACGACCGAACGGTTGAGCACCCTTCCGCCACAAACGGTGAGGGCCCACACGCTCGGGCCCTCACCTCAATAACCCGTTCATCCAGGCCTGAACACAACAGGCCGACATCGAAGCCGGCCCTCGGAACACATCACAGACCCAGCCCACCGCAGCAACTGGCTTGCCAAAAGGTCAGCCGCGTAGAACAACC
>NZ_JBHXRW010000167.1:1456-3151 GCF_042716635.1 Streptomyces sp. NPDC058664
ACCTCAGCGTGGTTCAACTGGCTCCCCGGCTCCGCCAGAACAACCTCAGCGTGGTTCAACTGGCTCCCCGGCTCCGCCAGAACAACCTCAGCGTGGTTCAACTGGCTCCCCGGCTCCGCCAGAACAACCTCAGCGTGGTAAGTGGTAAGACCACCGTTGGCGTAGCTCATATTTTCCTCCAAGATCGAGCAGAATCATGAAGACTCGAACGAAAAATCCGAGCCCTGCACAAAGATGATCTACAGAGGAGCTCCACGGCGTGAGCAGTGGATACCCAAGTGGATATCTGTTGGCGCTTGGCAGTTCAGTGATCTTAGGCATCGCGCTACGAATCCGGTGTAACCCCGGGCATGGCACGGGTGGCGGGTGGTCAACCGTAGCGGCGGGTCTGGGTAGGCGGTCCAGGGCGCACTTCTGCTTTGCGCTCGGAAGCCGGACGAAAGTCATCAGGTGTGGCCTGATGAGTCTGCAGGTGCTGCAATAGGTAATCTTGTGGCCGGCCGTTTGGTTCGCTCCGCCCAGGTAGTCGTCAGCTAGCGCCTTGAGAGCACCTGGCGCGCTCGTCCTCGTTGTCCGGGGTCGCTCGGCTGCCTGTGGGAGTTCCTTGTCGCAGGATCTCGACTAGCGGACGGTGCACGTGCGCGCAGGTCTTCAGTTCGCCGATCACTGTGAAGAAAAGATTGAAAGCGGCCCGATGGCGGAACCTAGGGCAACTGGACGAGAACGTGTGATTGTCGTTTGCGCTAACGTCCCGCTTCTCTACGAACGTGCGGAAGGAAGGAAGAGAGAGTGGCAACGACTGCGGCAGCTACCAAAAATGCGGCGATGTGAGAACTCTTCTTCTCATTCATGGTCTGAACCTTTCGCGGATTGTTGTCTAGCTCTCTAACGAGTAAGAAGAGTCTTGCGCGGCGGCACATCAAAGGAGTGAGTAGTACATACCCATGCCTTACGGGATCCGTCAAACCGAACCGGGCCGGTGCCAACCCCATGGCCCGTCAACCGTCTAGTGACTCCTCCCCCTCATAGATGAGGGGGCTTCTCGCTATGCCGGTGCGGCTTTGCGACGGACCAGCCCGGCCCGTAGAACGTTCAGGGCGCCCACCGTGTCCGCGTGGGCCTGGTGGCCGCAGCTACTGAGGTTGAACTCGTGGTGTCGTAGGGGCTGACGGGCGGCAGTCCTCTGCGGTATCACCGGGGCATGCGGTATCCACAAGGGGGCGGGCTGACCACCGAACGTCAGCAGTTCCGCGAGGAGTTACGCCTGAAGGCGGCCGAGAGGTTCGCCCAGGGCGAGGCGAGTGCGGTGATCGCCAAGGACCTGCGGGTCAGCGTCCGCTCGGTGCAGCGGTGGCGGCAGATGTGGGAAGAGGACGGGCCGCGTGCTCTGCGGTCGCAGGGGCCGGCGTCGCTGCCGAGGCTGAGCGAGAAGCAGTTCGTCCAGCTGGAGGCGGAGCTTGCCAAGGGGCCAGCCGTCCACGGCTGGGAGGACCAGCGATGGACGCTGGCGCGGGTCAAGACGGTGATCGGCCGGCGTTTCCATCTGACCTACACCATCCAGGGCGTGCGAAAACTGCTGGTGCGCAACGGCTGGTCCTGCCAGGGGCCTTGACCCCTGATGTTGGACACACGAGACACTGGATCCTGAGGATCTGAGAACGGACATCTCGTGGTCATGAAGCACTATCCGCCGCA
>NZ_JBHXRW010000168.1:0-3114 GCF_042716635.1 Streptomyces sp. NPDC058664
CTGCCCACCACGGCCTGAAGACGGGCCCGGGCCGCAGGCCCACCATGCCCCGACGCACCATCAGCCAGTCACGCACCCAACAACGTGACAACGCCAGTGGAACGGATCACCGCGCGTCGCGCGGAACTGGACGAACTCGAAGAACAGCTGGCCAAACAGCTGGCGGAAGTGCGGGCCGAGCGGGACGAACTCGCCGTCGCCGAACGTGCCCTCGAACGGATGACCGGGCAGCTCGCTGAGGAACGCGCCTCGGCCGCACCCATGCCCGGGCAGGTGGCTGGACGAGCAGTGATGCTGATCCCGCACCGCGAACCGGGCGTGGAGGAGGACTCGCTCCCGTGGGACTACCAGCGCATCATCGCCGCTGTGCGGCAGGCAGCTGGACCGGTCACGGCCCGCGAGGTCGGGGAGGTGGTGGGGGTGGACGTCAGCGTGCGGTCCAAGCTGGAACCGCTACGCAGCAAGCTGGTCAGACTTGTCGATCGCGGCTGGCTCCGCAAATTGCCCGACGGCCGGTTCACCCCCCGCCTGTGACCAGAAACACCGCCACTCCGAGCGGCTCGGAACGGGCGTAACCGGGGTGCCCCCGGCGGCCGTTGGAATTGTGTGACGAATACCAAAGAACGCGCCGAGGATACCTGCCCGCTTGTCTACCAGTGCCGCCTGTCGCTGTCCACGCGCACCGCCAACCACCTCGCCGACCTGCTCAGGCGGCGCCTGAAGGCGATCCGGTCCCGGTGGCGGATCCTGCCGCCGGGGAAGATCGCGGTGATTGTCCTGGCCGTGCTGCGCCACGACCAGCGCCTGGCCGACATGGCCGGCGGCAACAACGTGTCCGAGTCCACCGTCCGCCGCTGGCGCGACGAGCTGATCGGACTGCTGTCCGCTCAGGCACCGCGCCTGGACCGCGCCCTGCGGAAGGTCGCCAAGCAGGGTGGGGAGGTGGTTCTGATCGACGGCACCCTCATCCGCACCAGACGCCGCACCGGCAAGGCCGACCGGCGGAACTACTCCGGCAAGCACCGCAGCCATGGCCTGCACTTTCTCGCCCTGACCGACGAGAAGGGCCGCCTGATCTGGATATCCGCCGCACGGCCCGGCCGCACCCACGACAACACCGCCGCCCGCCACGACCACATCCTGGCCCACCTGCGCGCTGCCGGCCTCGGCGCGTTGGCCGACCTCGGCTTCCGCGGCCTGGACAACGACATCCTCGACCCCGTGATCGTCACCGGTTACACCGCCAGCCGCACTCACAAGCTCACCCCGGGCGAGAAGGAAGCCAACCGCGTCCTCGCCGTCGGACGGGCACCGGTCGAGCACGGCTTCGCCCACCTGAAGAACTGGCGGATCCTCACCAAGCTCCGTACCGATCCCACCCGCGCCACCCGACTTCTGCGTGCTCTGCTCGTCCTGACGAACCTCGAAATCAACCGCTGACGGACGATCTCTTCCGCAGGCTGCCACCCACACCCGTCACGCGGGCCCCTGACCAGAGAACTCGCGTTGACAGAGGGTCGAAAGGTGTGACATGGACGTCTCATGCCTGGAGTTCAGCACTCGTCCACATTGTCGGGGGACAGTTCACCGTCTTCGGTCAGGATCGTAGTGTTGGTATCGATGTACCCGGAGCCACCCTCAAAGTCGATCTTATACGTGTCTCCGTACCCCATCCCGTTCGCGTCCACTTGGCCACGGGTGATGCACTTGACCGTTACTTTTTGGAGCGTGGTGAGCTCGCCAATCGGTTCGCGACCCCGGGGGTCTGCGGCAGGCCAGACAGTCACGTCGTCGTAGTCCTGGACCGTTCCTTCGGTTCCGCAACCGACCAGTGTCACTGCCAAGATCGCGGTTCCTACGGCTGTCGTCACTAAGCGCTTGTTGGAGCCCATGGCCGATCCCCCGTGTGTGTTGCCGTCATTCGCTGCAGGACATCGAACATCCATGCCCGTCTCCCGGCAAGGGTGCCGAACGAGCCATTCCCGTCGTTCGCCCCACCCCACTGAGCCTCATCAAGTTCGTTCAGGTCCGCCTGCTGCGGTGATCCGTTCCGGCAGCTCGGGATCCAGCATGCACTGGATCGTAGAAGGCCCCCCTGGCCACAGCGACAAGAAATCGGCGAACCGACTGCTCCGGCAGACGATCTTCTCCGCAGTCAGCCGCCCACGACCAGCGCGAGCACCCCAAGAATCGATCACACCAGCCCTTTGACCTGCGACTTCAAGTTGACGGAAACTCAGTGCCGGCCATCGCCAGGCGGTGCGCGGCGGTGCGGTGCGCGACATCGTGGTGCGCGCGCGAGAGTGCCGGGCATCGTCGGGAGGCGCACCGGGCGCGGTGCGGAACATCGTGATGCGCCCGGGAGTAGCGTCCATCGTCATCCGGCGCACCAGAAGTGCAACTCACCGCTCCAAAGCACCTCCTCCAACACGCGGCATACGTCCTTGCCGCCGCTCAAGAGGTCGACACCAAGTCCTCGTACTTGGAAGAAGCCCCGGAAAGACACACCGCAGAACACAAGGTGGCCTTCGAGCAGGCACGAGCCGAACTGCGACGCCGATGCGTCAAGATGGTGGCGGCGATCCGCACCTGGCACGAGCGTCCTGGCCCTACCCCATGGGGATAGGCCACTCGCCGGCACTCGGCCCGCCTTTGCCGCGCGCGCTGGAGAGGTGTCCTGAGCGGCGATGCCGCAGGGGTCAGTCTGTGCCGGCGCTGACGTTGAAGCGTTGGAACAGCGCTGGCAGGAATTGCTTTAGGAGTACCCGGGCTGCGGTCGCGTCTTGGAGTTCGTCGTGGCCGAACCGGAAGACCTCGTAGCCTCTGAGCTTCAGGTCTCGGTCGCCGGCTCAGCCGTTTCCACAGTGATGGCGCCTTGGGCGAAGGCTGCGCGCAGTGCCAGTAGGTGGTCGCCTCCTTTCTCCACGTGGATGGGCAACCGGGATGCGCGGCGTGTGGGAGGAGCTCTGTGGCCGGGAGCAGGGATGGCAAACTCCAGGGGCCGCCCTCCGTATACGCATAGCCTGAGAAAGCAACCGAGGATGTCTGACCCGATACCAGGACCTTCGTACCACGCCCATGATTCTTGGGCGCCCCCGCCACAGGGTGTAGTGC
>NZ_JBHXRW010000169.1:0-3102 GCF_042716635.1 Streptomyces sp. NPDC058664
CGAAGGCGGCGGCGAACACCTCGTACCGCTCGTGCAGTTCGCGTCCCATGCCCGCCCGCTGGCTGCCCTGACCGGTGAACAGGAAGGCCGTACGAGCCGGTCCGCCGGCCGTTCCCCGTACGACCGCCGGGTGCTCCTCCCCGGCGGCCAGCGCCGCCAGCGCCGTCCGGGCCCCTTCGTGGTCCTCGGCGAGCAGCACCGCACGGTGCTCCAGGGCGGCTCGGCCCAGGGCCAGGGCGCCGGCCGTCCGGGCGAGGTCCACGTCCGGGTGATCGTTCAGGTAAGCGGAGAGGCGCTCGGCCTGCGCCGGCAGCGCGTCCGCCGTGCGCGCCGACAGGGTCAGCAGCACCGCACCCGCACCCGTATCCGTACCGGGCTCCGGGACCGGCTCCACGTCCGGATCCGGTCCTTGTTCCAGGATGACGTGGGCGTTGGTGCCGCTGATGCCGAAGGAGGAGACGGCGGCGCGGCGCGGGTGACCGTCCCGGGTGGTCCAGTCCCGCGCCTCGGTGAGGAGTTCGACCGCGCCGGCCGTCCAGTCGACGTGCGGGGACGGCTCGTCCACGTGCAGGGTCCGGGGCAGGACGCCGTGGCGCATGGCCTCGACCATCTTGATGACACCGCCGACGCCGGCCGCCGCCTGGGTGTGCCCGATGTTGGACTTCAGCGAGCCGAGCCACAGCGGCCGGTCGGCGGGACGCCCCTGCCCGTACGTGGCCAGTAGGGCGTCCGCCTCGATCGGGTCGCCGAGCCGGGTACCGGTGCCGTGCGCCTCCATCGCGTCGACGTCCGTGCCGGTGAGTCCGGCGGTGGCCAGGGCCTGGCGGATGACACGTTCCTGCGAAGGCCCGTTGGGCGCGGTCAGCCCGTTGCTCGCGCCGTCCTGGTTGATCGCCGTGCCGCGGACGACGGCCAGGACCCGGTGCCCGTTGCGGCGGGCGTCCGAGAGCCGCTCCACCAGCAACAACCCGGCGCCCTCAGCCCATGCCGTGCCGTCGGCCGCCGCGGCGAACGGCTTGCACCGGCCGTTCGGGGCGAGGCCGCGCTGGCGGCTGAACTCCAGGAACATGCCCGGCGTGGGCATCACCGTCACCCCGCCCGCCAGCGCGAGATCGCACTCGCCCTGCCGCAGCGCCTGCACGGCGAGGTGCAGGGCCACGAGCGAGGACGAGCAGGCGGTGTCGACGGTGACGGCCGGACCCTCCAGGCCGAACGTGTACGCCAGCCGCCCCGAGGCGACGCTCGCGGTGCTGCCGGTCAGCAGGTACCCGTCGTAGCCCTCGGCGCCCTCGTGGAGCCGCGGCCCGTAGTCCATGGCCGTCGCACCGACGAACACGCCCGCCCGCGCGCCGCGCAGCCCGTCGGGTGCGATCCCCGCCCGTTCGAACACCTCCCAGGCCGTCTCCAGGAGCAGCCGCTGCTGCGGATCCATCGCCGCGGCCTCGCGCGGGCTGATCCCGAAGAAGCCCGCGTCGAAGTCCCCCGCGCCGGTGAGGAACCCGCCCTCCCGCGCGTACGACGTCCCGGGGTGGTCGGGGTCGGGGTCGTACAGTCCGGCCAGGTCCCAGCCCCGGTCGGCGGGGAAGGGGCCGATCGCGTCGGTGCCCGAGGCCACCAGCTCCCACAGCTCCTGCGGAGAGCCGACCCCGCCCGGGTAGCGGCAGGCCATCCCCACGATCACGATCGGGTCGTTCCCGTCGAGCGCGGCCGGTGTCCGGTCCTCCTCCGGAGCCGCCGCGCGCGGACCCGCGTACCGCTCCTGGAGCAGCGTGACCACGGCCTCGGGCGTGGGGTGGTGGTAGATCAGCGCGGACGGCAGGGAGAGCCCGGTCGCGGACCGGAGACGGTCGCGGAGCTCTACGCCGGAGAGCGAGTCGAACCCGAGATCCTTGAAGCTGCGCGCGGTGTCCACGGACTCCGCGGTGACATGGCCGAGTACGAAGGCGACGTGCGTACGGACCAGTTCCGTCAGGTCGGATACGGCGGGAAGCTCGGGTACGGCGGGAAGGCCGAGCACCGCGGGAAGGTCGGATACGGCGGGAAGCTCGGGTACGGCGGGAAGGCCGAGCACCGCGGGAAGGTCGGATACGGCGGGAAGCTCGGGTACGGCCGGCGTGTCGACGGCGGGTACGGCGGGTGTGCCGACGTACCCGTCGGCCACCGCGTCGGCGGCCGAAGCCCCCTCCATCCAGTACCGCTCGCGCTGGAAGGCGTACGTGGGCAGCGGCACCGCCCGGCCCCCGCGGCCGGCGAACATGCCAGTCCAGTCCACCGCCGTCCCACGGGCGTACGCGCCCGCGACGGCGGCGAGGAGCGTGGCCGCCTCGGGCCTCCCGCGCCGCAGCGCGGCCGCCAGGACCCGACCGCCGGCCGTCCCCGCCGGAGCCGGCCCCGTCAGGGTCCGGCGGGCCGCCCCCGTGAGCACCGCGTCCGGCCCGAGTTCGAGGTACACCGTGGCACCCGCGTCCCGGAGCGCCCGTACGCCGTCGTGGAAGCGGACGGCCTCCCGGATGTGGCGGGCCCAG
This sequence comes from Streptomyces sp. NPDC058664, assembly GCF_042716635.1. Classification (NCBI taxonomy): domain Bacteria; kingdom Bacillati; phylum Actinomycetota; class Actinomycetes; order Kitasatosporales; family Streptomycetaceae; genus Streptomyces; species Streptomyces sp. NPDC058664. The sequence goes on from NZ_JBHXRW010000169.1 coordinate 2,526, forward strand.
TAGTCGGGGGAGGTCAGCTCCTCGTCGGTCGCGAGGGCCCCCGTCACGTTCGAGATCACCGGGATGCGGGGTGCCCGGAAGGCGAGCCCCGAGGCGACGGTGCGGAACTCCTCCAGGATCGGGTCCATGCGGGGCGAGTGGAAGGCGTGGCTGACGGTGAGACGCCGGGTGCGCCGGCCCTCCGCGGCGAGCCGGGCGGTCACCCGCTCGACCTCGTCCTCGTCGCCCGAGATCACCACGGAATCGGGCCCGTTGACGGCGGCGAGCGTCACTCGTCCGCTCAGCAGCGGCCGGACGGCGTCCTCCGGCGCCTCCACGGCGGCCATCGCGCCGCCAGGCGGCAGCTCGCCCATCAACCGGCCGCGCGCGGCGACCAGCAGCGCCGCGTCCTCCAGGGAGAGGACGCCGGCCACATGCGCGGCTGTCAGCTCCCCGATGGAGTGGCCCGCCACGAAGTCAGGGGTGACGCCCCAGCTCTCAAGGAGCCGGAACAGGGCGGTCTCCAGGGCGAACAGGGCGGGCTGGGTGTACTCGGTGCGGTGCAGCAGCGGGTCGTCGTCGGCGAAGACGATGGTCT
>NZ_JBHXRW010000170.1:0-3039 GCF_042716635.1 Streptomyces sp. NPDC058664
AGAGCCGGGCGGCCACTCCTGGCAAGCCACTGAAGACAGCTTCGCGTCAGCCACACCCGGCCCTCCCGGGCCGCCCAACAACTTACGGAGCTTCGCGTGCTCGTCTACCCGTCGTCGATCGGCCTGTCCAGTCGCACCCTGCGGTAGCTGACCGGACGACTCTTTGTGCGGCGAGGGGAGATCGGGACCCGATGGCGGCGTCTGACCGCCGGCCGTCAGGCTGTCCTCGCCCTGGCCCATCTGCGGTGCGGTGACACCTACGCCCAACTCGCTGCCGGGTTCGGTATCGGCATCGCCACCGCATACCGCTACATACGCGAGGCCGTCGAGGTGCTGGCCGGCCTCGCGCCCACCCTGGCCGAGGCCATGAACATCGCGCAGACCAAGGCGTTCGTGATCCTGGACGGCACCCTGCTGCCGATCGACCGGATCGCCGCCGACACCCCGTACTACTCCGGAAAACACAAGCGCCACGGCATGAACGTCCAAGTCCTCACCGACCCGTTCGGCCGCCTGCTGTGGGCTTCGCCCGCGCTGCCCGGTTCCACGCACGACCTGACCGCCGTCCGCACCCATGGCATCGTCGAAGCACTCACCGACGCCGGCCTCACGTGCTGGGCCGACAAGGCATACCAGGGCGCCGGCGGCTCCATCCGGGTGCCCTTCCGTGGCCGTCGCCTCAAGCGGTGGCAGCGCCGCCACAACACCACCCACGCCAAGATCCGCTGCCTCGGCGAGCAGGCCATGGCCACCCTGAAGAGCTGGCGCCTCCTACGGAAACTCCGCTGCAGCACCCACCGCATCACCGACGTTGTGAAGGCCCTCCTCGTCCTTCATCACGCCTCAGCATGAGGTTGGAAAAGGCTCCCTACGTTGTACACCGGGACAGGGCGAACCCTTCGTATGGTTCTCCCACCCAGGGGTGTCGGGTGTGGTTCAAAAGGCTCTGCCGCTTGTGGCTTCCAGTGATTGGCCGCCCGGCGCCCCACGACGACTCGGCTGCCAATGAGGAATTGCGAATGATCGCTCCGTAGGGAATCGACAGCGAGGTCGTCCGTCGGGAGGCACCCAGCACACCCCACCGTACGGAGGCATGATGGCCATCATCTGGGCCGGCATCGACGCAGGCAAGACCCACCACCACTGCGTCGTGATCGATGAGAGTGGCCGCCGACTGCTGTCGCGGCGCGTCGCCAACGACGAGCCCGACCTCCTCGAACTCATCACCGACGTCCTGACCCTGGGCGACGAGGTGACCTGGGGCATCGACCTGGCCGACGGCGGAGCCGCCCTGGCCATAGGCATCCTCCTCAACCACGACCAGCTGGTGAACTACATCTCCGGCCGCGCCATCCACCGCGCCTCGGAGAGCTACCGCGGCGAAGGCAAGACCGACGCCAAGGACGCCGCCGTCATCGCCGACCAGGTCCGCATCCGCCGCGATCTGCACCCCTTGCGCCCCAGCGACGAAACCGTCATCGACCTCAAGATCCTCACCGGTCGGCGCATAGACCTGGTCGCCGACCGCACTCGCACCGTCAACCGGCTGAGGGCCCAGCTGACCGGGATCTTCCCCAGCCTGGAGCGGGCCCTGGACCTCACCAACAAGGGCCCGCTCGTGCTGCTGACCGGCTACCAGAGCCCCGCAGCCATCCGCCGGACCGGCGCCAGACGCCTGGAGACCTGGCTGCGAAACCGCAAGGTCCTCCGAGCCGACCAGCTCGCCACAACCGCGGTCGAGGCGGCCGAGCGCCAGCACACCAGTCTGCCCGGGGAGAAGCTGACCGCCCAGATGGTGCACACCCTGGCGAAGGAGGTGATGACCCTCAACGAGCAGGTCGCCGAACTGGACAAGCTCATCGAGGCCCGGTTTCGCGACCACCACCACTTCGACGTGATCACCAGCATGCCCGGCCTCGGCATCATCCTCGGCGCCGAGTTCCTGGCCGCCACCGGCGGCGACATGTCCGTCTTCGGGACTCCCGACCGCCTCGCCGGCTTCGGCGGCGTCGCGCCGGTCCCGCGCGACTCCGGAAAGATCAGCGGCAACCTGCGACGCCCGCAACGCTACAACCGACGGCTCCAACGCGTCCTCTACACCTCCGCGCTGTTCAGCATCCGACGGAACGACGAGTCACGCCGGTTCTACGATCGCAAACGCGCAGAAGGCAAGCGCCACACCCAAGCCGTCCTTGCCCTCGCCCGCCGCCGAGTCAACGTCCTCTGGGCCTTCCTCCGCGACGGGCGGTGCTACGAGCTCACGCCGCTAACCACCCTCGCAGCTTGACAGACGGCATTAGGAATCACTGAACTTTGCTGCCAGGGTGGCGAGTTCACAGCTGGTGTCTTGGTAGCTGCGGTCGGAGTGGAAGATCACCGACCGGGCCGGCCGGCTGGTGCGGCAAGCCGCTGTCAGGGCGTCGGCCATGAGTTCGGTTCGCAGGTGGTCGGCCGTGGCCCAGCCGACGACGCGGCGGGAATAGGTGATGTCCCCGCACCAGCGGGTGTCGAGGGCCGAGAAATCGGGCTGGAAGTCGCGAAGCACCAGGTCAGGGCGGGTGGACGCGTGGGGGTCGGGAATGGTGGTGCGGTGTCGGTGTCGGCCGGTGAGGCCGGCCTGCCGCATCAGACGTGCGACCCGGCAGCGTCCGCAGTCGGTGCCTTCGCGCTTCAGGACGGCGTGGATGCGCGGGGCACCGTAGGTGCCGCGGGACCGCTGGTGCACGGTGGTGATCTGTTCGGTCAGCTCGGCGTCCCGCACGGCCCGGGGTCCGGGGACGCCGTTGCGGCGGGCGTAGTAGGCGGTCTGGGAGACCTGAAGCAGTTCACACGCCCGTTTGACGTTGTGGCCCGTGGCTTTCTCCGCCTCGATGAACGGGTCCATGTTCGCCGGGTCTGCGTCGCGAAGAAAGCCGTGGCGGATTCAACCGGTCAGCGCAAAGAGTGAGGTGGCCCCTGCGGTGTGGACACACCTGACAATGGACGTTGGTCCAGGAAGGTGAAGATCTACGTGGCACGGCCCTCGAAGTACAGTGCGGA
>NZ_JBHXRW010000171.1:0-2972 GCF_042716635.1 Streptomyces sp. NPDC058664
CGACGCTGCCCGCCTCCTCGACCAGGCCCTCCGCGACGAGTTCCGCGACCACGTTGCTGACCGAGCCGGAGCTGAGGCCGGTGGCCGGACCGAGCGAGAAGCGGCTCGTCGGCCCGTCGAAGTAGAGACGTTGGAGGACGGCGGTGCGGTTCTCGCGTCGCAGGTCACGTACGGTACGGCCGTTCCGCGTGGTCACTTGGCCCCCTTGAGGTTTAATTCATCCTCCAAATTAACCCGGGCGGCGGGCTTCGGGGCGGCGCGTGGTCACACCCGGACGGAAACCCGTCCCGCGCGCCCGCCCGCCGGGCCCTTCAGGCCCTGCGGAGGCCGCTGAGGAGCAGCTCGGCCAGCTGTTCGTACGCCTCGGCGTCGGCGAGGCCCGTCGCCGACGCGACCTGGCGCCGCTGGATGCGGACCATCACCGAGGAGATGACGTCGGCCGCGAAGGTCACGTGCACCTCGCGGAAGACCCCGGCCCGCACGCCCTCCTCGATGAGCTGCTGGACCCGGCCGGCCGCCGCGCGCGTGTTGCGCTCGTACACCTCCGCCGCCGGCTCGAACGCGGCGACGTCGTCGAAGAACTGCGGCGAGACCGGCGCCAGCTCGGCCGAGACCGCCCGCAGATAGGCGGCGAGCCGCTCGGCCGGATCGCTCGCGGCGGCGAGGACCGCCTCGACCCGGGCCGTGGCGCGTCGGAAGAAGTGCACGACCGCCGCCCGGACCAGCTGCTCCTTGCTGCCGGCGAGGCCGTACAGGGTCCGCTTCGAACAGTGCAGGCGCGCGGCGAGGTCGTCGAGCGTGAACCGGGCGAAGCCCTCGCCGACCAGGAGGGTCACCAGCTCCTCGAAGAGGGCGGAGCGGCGTGCCGCGCCGCGGCCCGTGAGTCTCGGGGTGTCGGCGGCTCGGGTCTCGATCACCCGAACAGTATTCCAGGCCGTCTTCGCGGGGGGTTACGGCGCCACCCTTCTGCGCTACGCTAAGCGGTACTGCAGTACCTCCCCCAGTACCACTTTGCGCGCCGCTGGAGTCGCCATGGATGTCGACCGCCTGCTTCCCACCCCCGAGGCAGCGGACCTCATCGCCCTCACCCGGGAGATCGCCGACAAGGAGCTCTCTCCGCGGGTGGACGAGCACGAGGCCACCGAGACCTATCCCGAAGGGCTCTTCGCCACCCTCGGCGAGGCCGGGCTCCTCGGCCTGCCGTACCCCGAGGAGTACGGCGGCGGAGGCCAGCCGTACGAGGTCTACCTCCAGGTCCTCGAAGAGCTCGCCGCACGCTGGGCCGCCGTCGCCGTGGCCACCAGCGTCCACACCCTGGCCTGCCACCCGCTGCACACCTTCGGCACCGCCGAGCAGAAGGAACGCTGGCTGCCCGCCATGCTGGAGGGCCGGACCATCGGCGGCTACAGCCTCTCCGAGCCCCAGGCCGGCTCCGACGCCGCCGCCCTCAGCTGCAAGGCCGAGCGCCAGGACGACGGCAGCGGCTACCGCGTCACCGGCACCAAGGCCTGGATCACCCACGGCGGCAAGGCCGGGTTCTACGCGCTCTTCGCCCGTACCGCGCCCGGCAGTCACGGCATCTCCTGCTTCCTCGCCCCCGGCGCCACCGAGGGCCTGAGCTTCGGCGCCCCCGAGCGGAAGATGGGCCTCCAGGCCGTTCCCACCACCTCCGCCTACTGGGACGGCGCCCTCCTCGAAGCCGACCGGCTCGTCGGGAACGAGGGCCAGGGCCTCCAGATCGCGTTCAGCGCCCTCGACAGCGGCCGGCTCGGCATCGCAGCCTGCGCCACGGGCCTCGCCCAGGCCGCCCTCGACGCCGCCGTCGCCTACGCCAACGAGCGCACCACCTTCGGCCGCCGGATCGTCGACCACCAGGGGCTCGGCTTCCTCCTCGCCGACATGGCCGCCGCCGTCGACGCGGCCCGCGCCACCTACCTCGACGCGGCCCGCCGCCGTGACCTCGGCCGCCCCTTCAGCCGCCAGGCCAGCGCGGCCAAGCTCATCGCCACCGACACGGCGATGAAGGTCACGACGGACGCCGTCCAGGTCCTCGGCGGCTACGGCTACACCCGCGACTTCCCCGTCGAGCGCTACATGCGCGAGGCCAAGATCACCCAGATCTTCGAGGGCACCAACCAGATCCAGCGCCTGGTCATCAGCCGGGGCCTCGCCCACGCGGAGAAGTAGAAGCAGGGGAGGCGTGGCGGAGGAGCCGGGCGTCAGCGGCGGGACGGGATCCGGGCTCCCCGCCCGCTCGTGAGGAGCGCGGCGATCTCCGTGAGGCCGTGGCGGGTGGCGTGATCCAGGGCCGTACAGCCGTACGCGTCCGGGAGTTCGGGGTCCGCGCCCGCTCCGAGCAGCAGGGCGACGACGTCCTGGTGGGGGCGGGCGCCCGAGCCGAGGATCACCGCCTCCAGGAGGGCCGTCCAGCCGAGGCGGTTGACGTGGTCCACCTCGATGGCGGTCTCGTCGAGGACGGCCCGGACGTACGCCACGTGACCCCGCTCCGCCGCGGGGATCAGGGCCGTACCGCCGTAGCGGTCGGTGAGCCCCAGGTCGGGACCCGCCGGCAGCAGGGCGCGCATCATCGCCACGCTCCCCGTGACGCCGGTGACCAGCCACGGGCTGTCACACCGGTCGTCCCGGGCGTTCGGGTCCGCGCCCGCGGCGAGGAGGACGCGCGCGACGGCGACGTGGTCGCGCTGGGCGGCACGCAGCAGCGGGGTGCGCCGGTGCCGGTCGCGGGCGTCGACCCGGGCGCCCGCGGCGAGGGCGGCGCGCACGGCGTCGGTGTCACCGTGCGCGGCGGCTGCCAGGAGGGTGGCGTCGAGCGCGTTCATGGCGGTGTTCCCCGTACGGGCGCGGGCGCCGGACTACTTGCCGAGGGAGGCGACGCCGGCCTGGGCGAACTTCTCGTCGAGGTCGCCGGAGGGGGCGCCGGCGACGCCGATGCCCGCGATCGGGGCGCCCTT
>NZ_JBHXRW010000172.1:0-2861 GCF_042716635.1 Streptomyces sp. NPDC058664
TCTACCGCGGGGAGCGGGTGGTGCTGGTCCGGGACGGGCTGTCGGCTCACTGGAGCCGGGCGATGCGGGCCTGGGTCGCCGAGCAGGACTGGCTGGCCCTGGAGCGGTCACCCGCCTACGCGCCCGAGCTCAATCCGGTGGAACTTTTGTGGTCCTCGCTCAAAAAACGTGAACTCGCCAACCCCGCCGGCGACCACCTCGCCGATGTCGCCGACGCCACCGAACAGGGCATCCACCGCATCAACCAGAACCGACAGCTGCCCTGGTCCTTCCTCGCCCACACCGGTCTCACCCTTCACCCACCAACCCCACAGAACTAACGAAAAGATCAGTAAGGGCTATCCCGTAAAGATCTTGGAGTCGCCTCGGGCACACGGGATGCCCGGAGCCTGTGCAGTCGTAGCCGCTCACCATCCCGCCGGTCACTCCACCGACTCTCGCCGGTTTCGGTTGGCTCCCGGCCGGCGCCGTGCAGTGCATCGACGAGTGATTTGACAGGCTGTATAAATCTGGATGATGCGTCTAACGTGGAGATAGCGGGGTGCCCTTCGGGGTGCGAGACCCAGCGACACGAGAGCACGTCGAGCGAGTAGAAGCCGGAGCCGCCCATGACCAACGAACAGCACTCAGCCATTACCGCCCCCGACCTCTACGACCGGTCCGGAAAGCGCTACTCCCTGGACGATCCTCGCTGGCGGGGCGAGGACGGCAGCCCCCTTGCCGTCAGTGCACTGCCGGGCCTGCGTCCCGAGCAGATCGACACCGCAGAACGGTCCCTGTGGCGCTACCACGCGGCCCTGCCCGTCCCGGCCGCCCGGCGGGTGAGCCTTGGTGAAGGGTGTACGCCGATGGTTCCGGTCGACTGGGGCGGCCGACGTATCCACTTCAAGCTGGAGTGGTTCAACCCGACCTCCAGCTTTAAGGACCGGGGCGTATCGGTGATGATGTCCCACCTCGCGGCGCACGGCGTCGACCGCGTACTCGAGGACAGTTCGGGCAACGGCGGTTCATCGGTGGCCGCCTACGCCGCCGCCGCCGGCATCCGCGCCAAGATCATCGTTCCCGCCGCCACCTCAGCGGCCAAGATTATCCAGGCCCGCGCCTACGGCGCCGAGATCGAGCTCGTGGGCGGCACCCGCGAGGAGGTCTCCGACGAGGCGATCCGGCAGTCCGAGCAGATCCCCTACGCCAGCCACAACTGGCACCCCATGTTCATCCAGGGCACCAAGACCATCGCCTATGAGATGTGGGAATCCCTCGGCTTCACCGCGCCCGACAACGTGGTCCTCGTGGCCGGAGCCGGCAGCAACATCATTGGGTGCGACCTGGCGTTCGGCGAACTGCTCGACGCCGGCCAGATCGACAGGCGCCCGCGCCTTTTCGTCGGACAGCCCGAGCACTGGGCGACCATCGCCGACACGTTCAACGGCGTCGACCCGGCCGGCCGCGGCGAGCGGATGCCGACGATCGCCGAGGGCGCGTCCATCGCCCACCCGGTCCGGCTGCCCGAGGCGGTGGAGGCCATCCGCCGCTCCGACGGGGCCGCCTACGCTGTCCCCGAGGCGGAGATCGACACAGCGGTCTGTGCACTGAGCGCGCGAGGCTTGTACGCCGAACCGACCAGCAGCGTCGCCGCGGCGACCCTCGATCACTTCATCGCGACCGGAGAGATCGCTTCGGACGAGACGACCGTGGTCGTGCTCACCGGTGCGGGGCTGAAGTCCACCGAGAAGATGGCCGAGGTACTCGCCGGGCACCGTGACGGCGCTCAGGAATCGAGCAGCGCTCGATGACACACCCCACCGGCCGACGAGATGACGAACGCGCCGTCCAGCCCGCCGCACCGGAAGACGGGCGCTACCTGTCGGATGATGAGCACCTCGTACGGGAAGCCGAGCGCATCGCTGTCGCCGTCGGGCGCATGTTCCCAGGTCTGTGCGAGGTCGTCCTGCACGACCTGCGCCGACCCGGCAACGCCATCCGCGCCATCGAGAACAACCTGTCCGGACGGCAGGTCGGCGACCCCGCCACCGAACTGGGCCTGCGCCGCATCGCGGACCCCGACTACCCCGGCGTCATCCAGAACTACAGCAACCAGTTCCCCGACGGACGCCCGGCCAAGAGCACCTCGATCGGCATCAAGAACGCCGAGGGACGTTACGTCGCGGCCTTGTGTCTGAACCTGGACGTCAGCACGCTGTCCCCGCTGACCCTGACCCTCGCCAACCTCGTGGCCACCGATGTCGAACACCAAGGTGAGGCCCTGGAGACACTGCGCGACCGCACGGGACGCGAACTTCGCTCGGCCATCGACTCCTTCGCGGCGCAGCGCTCCAGCACCCCGCGAGGCCTCAACCGTGACCAGAAGCGCGAACTGGTGCGGAGGCTGCATGCCGAGGGCTTCTTCGAGACCCGGAGCTCCGCACAACAAATCGCCGACCAGCTCGGCATCTCCCGGGCGACCGTCTACAACTACACGAAGTAGCCACGCCGATGAACGCCCTCAGAACCGGCCGCGATATGCCCCAGGAAGAGCATCCATGGCCAAGTCCCCGACCACCGGACGGACCGCCTTCGGCAACATCCGCCTGGCCCGCAGCGCCGCCACGATCGCCCCATTCGGCCACTACTCGCACGTCGCGGTCCATAACGGCGTCGCCCATGTATCCGCCGGCTCCCGCTCTACGCGGACGGGAGCCCCGCAGCGGACGAGCCGTCCTGCCCTGGAACTCCGGGGGCGTGGATCCCCGCATACTGAGCCTTTTTCAACCTGCTGGCGGGCTGGTCGGGTTGAGGCATCCCGGCTGCGCTGAACGACGAAGCTCCTGGTAGACGGTGTCACGACCAAGATCCACCGCTCA
>NZ_JBHXRW010000173.1:0-2817 GCF_042716635.1 Streptomyces sp. NPDC058664
ATCACCCGCAGCCGCCTCGGACGACTCACCCGCCAAGGCTTCCTCACCCAACCCGGACGAGGCCGCTACCAGAAACGGACTTAACGTCCACTCAGCCCTCCGCCGAATGTGGCTCGTGTTGATTCGCCGCCTGACAGTGAGGATGTACGTGAGCGTTCTCCGGCGGGGTCTGACCCACCGCCTGACTGACTCAGGGTCCTCAACGGGATCTGTCGGCCCTGTCCGGGGGACGCTCGCCCGCATCCGTCGGGCCGGGGGACGTGACTTCATAAGAGCCTGGCCAGAGGCCCCATCACTGTCTTGTCCGCCCTCCCGGCCGACGGGTGCCATCCCACCCGGTCGAATGGATTGGACGGCACACCCAACGATGGCACAGCACGAGGTCGAGGTCACCGGCGGCGTCGACACCCACAAGGACACCCACACCGCGGCCGCGATCGATTCAGCGGGCCGGGTCCTGGGCTCGGCCCAGTTCCCCGCCTCCGCGCTCGGCTACCGCAAGCTCCTGTCCTGGCTCCGGTCCTTTGGAACCCTGCTGATGGTCGGGGTCGAGGGCACCGGCGCCTACGGCGCCGGACTCGCCCGCCACCTGCGCGAATGTGACGTGGCGGTCGTGGAGATCGACCGCCCGGACCGCAAGACGCGTCGGTGGCAGGGCAAGTCCGACCCGGTCGACGCCGAGGCGGCGGCCCGGGCCGCGCTCGCCGAACGCCGCACCGGAACACCGAAGTTCCGTGACGGCCGGGTCGAGGCCCTGCGGGCGTTGCGGGTCGCCCGCCGCAGCGCGGTCCAGCAGCGGTCCGATGCTGCCCGGCAGATCAAGAACCTGATCGTCACCGCGCCGGAAGGCGTCCGCACCATGCTGCGGCACCTGAAGGACAAGGACCTGCTGACCATCTGCGCGGGCTTCCGCCCAAGCCCCGGCCAGGTCGGCGATCCGGTCACCGCGACGAAGATCGCCCTTCGGTCGCTCGCCCGTCGCCACCGCGACCTGGGCCAGGAGATCGACGAACTGGACCAGCTGATAGCCCCGCTCACCCAGGAGATCAACCCAGCCCTGACCGAGCTGAACGACGTCGGCCCGGACGTCGCCGGCCAGCTGCTGGTCACCGCGGGCGACAACCCCGACCGGCTCCGCTCGGAAGCGGCGTTCGCCATGCTCTGCGGCGTCGCCCCGCTGCCCGCGTCATCCGGCCGCACCCACCGCCACCGGCTCAACCGGGGCGGTGACCGGGCCGCGAACGCGGCCCTCTACCGGATCGTGCTCTGCCGCCTGCGCTGGGACCAGCGCACCAAGCAATACGTGGAGCGGCGGACCAAGGAGGGCCTGTCGAAGAAGGAGATCATCCGCTGCCTCAAGCGGTTCGTCGCCCGAGAGATCTACCACGTCCTGACCACCACGAACGCCAACGCAGCGACCCCGAGCCACCTCGCAACCGCTACTTGACATCCATAAGAGCATCGCCCCACGACGACTCGGCTGCCAATGAGGAATTGTGAATGATCGCTGAGTAGGGAATCGACAGCGAGGTCGTCCGTCGGGAGGCATTCAGCACGCCCCACCGCACGGGGGCACCATGGCCGCGAGCTGGGCCGGCATCGACGCAGGCAAGACCCACCACCACTGCGTCGCGATCGATGAGAGCGGCCGTCGGCTGCTGTCACGACGCGTCGCCAACGACGAGCCCGAACTCCTCGAGTGCCTCGCCGATGTCCTGGCCCTGGGAGACGAGGTGACCTGGGGAATCGACCTGGCCGACGGCGGAGCCGCCCTGGCCATCACGACCTTCCTCAACCACGACCAACCGGTGAACTACATTTCCGGCCGGGCCATCCATCGCGCCTCGGAAAGCTGCCGCGGCGAAGGCAAGACCGATACCAAGGACGCCGCGGTCATCGCCAACCAGGTCCGTATCCGCCGTGACCTGCACCCCTTACGCACCAGCGATGAAACCGTCATCGACCTCAAGATCCTCACCGGGCGCCGCATGGATCTGGTCGCCGACCATACCCAAACAGTCAATCGGCTCCGAGCCCGGCTGCCTGGGATCATCCCGGGCTTGGATCTCACCAACACCGGCCCGCTACTGAGGTTTTCACGGTGGGGTCGGTGGGGTGATAGCCAGACCTGTGGCGGTGAGGCAGCTGTCGATCAGGTGGGGTCGGAGCTGGATTCTGCGTAACTCGCGGCGAAGGGTGCGGTCGAGGTCGTCGGATGTGTCGAAGGCGGTGTTGGCCATCGCCCTGCGGATGAGTGGCCAGACGGCCTCGACGGGATTGAGGTCGGGTGCGTAGGTGGGAGGCGGACGGTGGTGAGCCAGTCGTGCTCGGCCTCGTACCGCTTCAGTCCGGCGGCCAGATGAGTATGGAGATGCTCCCAGATCACCACGATCGGGCCGTCGAGGTGGATGTGCGCGCGGACCAGCAGGTCACGGTAGTCCTTCCAGGAGAAACTCTTGCGTGCACCCTTGAGGAGGAGATGGGTGCGGGGCCGGTGGATGAGGCGGCTCTTCTCGCCGGGTTTGTAGCAGCACAATGCGGCGATGGAGGTCCGGCGGCGGGACCTGTCGCGGACGCGGATGACAGGGGTGTGTCCGCGTCGGCCCCAGGTGCGGGCGCGGGGCGGAGTCATCGAGAACCCGGCTTCGTCCTCTAAGACGATCCAGGCACCGGACGCCGCCGCGAGCCTTTTACCTGCGGCCACACCTCCCTCTTCCATAGCTCCACCGCGTGCTCGTCGCGTTCGAGTGCTCTGCGGGCGGGTGCCTGCCAGGACCAGCCGTGCCGTTTCAACCGCCGCCACACCGTCGCCACCGA
>NZ_JBHXRW010000174.1:0-2719 GCF_042716635.1 Streptomyces sp. NPDC058664
GACACCACGCTTGAGCATCAACTCCTCAACCTCCCGGAAGCTGAGCGGGAAACGGAAGTACAGCCACACGCAGTGCGAGATGACCTCCACCGGATACCGGTGGTTCTTGTACGACGGCGACACAACCGACACCGCGATCCCTTCCCCGGACCCGAACAACCCGAAGAACATGCCACCCCACCCTCACAACGTGACAGCGCCCCTGCCCCCACCTCTCACCGCCAAGCCCCATAACGAACTCCACGCTAAAGCCAAGTAGGGCACGGCCCTCGCCGTGGAGCACGGTTTACTCATCTCTGCCAACGGCAGTCGGCCTACCCTATCTATTGGTACTGCACATGTACCGCAATTCATGGGGTTTGCAATCTCCATCGATTGGATAATCGTGAACTACAACAAACGCGACCACGTTCCCTCGGCACCGCCATTGCGATGTCCGTCGCGATCTGGCTACAACGTGATTCCAGCTACGATGCCTCAGCGTTGTTACGGCTGCGCGGTCTACTCGGTGAGGATCTCGGCCAGGCATGCAAGCAGCGTTGCCGTCAGCCAGGGTGCACCCTCTTCGTGGCCTGTCCACGTCAGGTAAACATATCCCGGGGAACGCCCGATTCGTGCTCCTGAATAGGAAGTCGCCGAATCCTTCGCATCGTGCCGCAGTGACCGCGCCTGCAGATCGAGTTTGAGGACCACTTACTCTGCTTCAGGGATGTCCGTCACCTTACGGTCTTACTTGGCTTAGTCATCAGCCCTACCGTCTCCCGCCTGGGCGCCGCCAGAGTTTCACCATTAACTCGCAAGCTGAAATTCCCACCCGATTTGCAGGTGGGTTCGATGATTTTATTGGAAGGTCACGCCATGCTATCCAATCGCGAATTGAAGACATCTCGGGTATTTCGTCCAATTGTCGTCGGAATTGGCTCAGCAATTCTGGTAACCACTGCCGCAATGACTCCGGCGGTAGCGGCCCCGGCCTCGACCACCTTCTCGCCGTCACCGTCGCCATCGAGCTACGCCATCGTCGACAAAATGGCAGCCGCTGATGCGGCTGCGAACGCCGAGGGTTCCCCAAGTCCGGCAGCTGTGGTGGCAGGAGGGAAGCTAACGGGCGGCGAGTGGAAGAAGGTCGTATCAGGCTGGGGGAAGTACAACCGAGACTACATCGGCTGGCTCAATGGAGGCAGGTACAACGCAGGAGAGTTCAAGTGCTACGTGAACGGCGTCAGATTCTCCTCGGGATCCCTCTCTGGCCATTTCACCTTGGTCGTCGCCGGTTACGGATCCTGCTTCTTCTGGTCGCCCATTAATACCGACTATGCAATATTTTAACGCACTTGATCGCTGGACGCTCAGCTTCTCCATTAGCCAGGCCCGGAGCCACGGCCAGCATGGCAGTTGAGTGCTACTACGGCGATCATGCGGACCGAATCTGTTCACTGGCGCGCGCGATGGAAGTCGCCGCAGGATTCCATCGCGAAGTATGTTCACCCAAAAGCGACTTTGAGTCGCCCACCCAGGGCGGAAAGCCCGCACGCTCTTTAAATCCCCGACGACCTCAGTACGACTGGAGCGCCAAATGCACAAAGGTACATCAACGTCCATACTTGGTGGAACATTCGCCGCAATGTCAATCGGACTCATTTGCCTCTCTGTTGCGCCGCCCGCTACCGCAGCGGAGTCGAGCACCGTAGTCGTTCGCAATTACGGCGCATACGTCGGCCCTCAGAACAAGGGAAGTGTGGGGGCGAAGTGCCCGTCCACCCATCCATTCGTTGTGTCGGCCGAGGCCAGGGGTTTCGAGAGTGCAAGCCCCCCGCCAGGCGGATATTCCGTAAAGTCGGCAACCAAGATCGTATCGGCAACCGTCGTCGACTATCCAGCTATTTCTCGCATCGAGTACCAAAACACGTCCACATACAACATTGACCCAATGAAGGAGATATCCATATCCCAGGAACTCACCCTAAACTGCTCGAACGTCGACCCCACTCCGGGGACCCTTCCCGAAGGCATGAAATTCACCTCCGGCTTGACACTTGCCCCCGAGACGCTCTGGGGTCCAGGAATCGGCACCGGATTCTTTCCCTGCCCCTCGATGTTCCCGGTTGCATCCTCCTCAGGCGCCGATGTTATGCCAAACGTGGGATGGACTTCCCAAATCGACCGGTCGACGAACCCGGACACTGTGAAGTTCCATTTCATCAATCACAGGCCCAGTAATACGCAGGTTGACATGATCATCAATTGCTCCAAGAGCTGAGAGGATCATCGTTCGTGGGAGCTGTACCGCAGCTCAGTGACGCCCAGCGCCGGGCCGCCCTGGGCAAGGCCATTACGGCGCGCAGGGAGCGCGCTGAGGTGAGGGAAGCCCTCAAGCAGGGAAGGATGTCGCTGCATGAGGCGCTGGCCGGTGATTCCGAGGCGATGCGCAAGATGCCAGTGCGGGCTCTGCTCCAATCACTTCCTCGCATTGGCAGGGTCCGTGCCCAGCGGCTTCTTGCCGAGATGGAGATCGCTCCCAGTCGGCGTCTGGGCGGGTTAGGCCCCCGGCAAAGGCAGCGCCTTGCGGAATGGTCCGCACCACGGAGTTGACCGCCCGCCGCCCGCCCCGGCCAAGGTCCCTGAGACCGCGTTTGAGATCTGCCGTGCCGTGAGGCTGGCGGGGTCGTTGAGCTCTGTGTGAGTGGTTCTGGGGGTGGGTATCCGTCGGACCTGGCGG
>NZ_JBHXRW010000175.1:0-2635 GCF_042716635.1 Streptomyces sp. NPDC058664
TGTGGGCTCTCCTGCGCGACGACAGGCTGTTCACCCCCTTCCCACCCGTCGCGCAGGAGTCTTGACTTCGTCATTGAGACTCCTGGCGGACGGTGCACCTTGGTCGTGAACCCGTCTACCAGGAGCTTCGTCGTTCCACCGATCCGTCCAACACACGGCCAGCGACGTCAGGTTGGAAACGGCTCAGTATCAGGCTGCCGGTCGGACGCACTAGCCAGTGCTGGGACAATGCCCTCGCCGAATCGTTCTTCTCCACCCGGAAAAACGAGCTCGGCGATACTCGTCCCTGGCCCAGCCGGGCCGCTGCCCACACCGCCATATTTCGAGTGGATCGAAAGCTGGTACAACGTGCACCGGCTCCACAGCAGCCTCGGCTACCGCAGTCCCGCCGCATACGAGACCGCCCTCGCGGCCTGACCACCACACCAAAGGTGTCCGCCAAAGCGGAACAAGCTCACCGCCAAGACGTTCGGCGCTGTCATGTGCCGCTTCTTCGCCCATTCTCCGGGCACTTCGACCGGAGGGTCCATCTGACCGTCAACCGGCACTCGGCCCATCGCTAGAAGACCGTCCGGGACTGGCTCGCCGACCACAAGAACGAGATCAAACTGCGCTTCCTGCTCTCTCGAGCTGAACCCGGACGAACTGGTCGCCCTCGATCTCAAACGCAGCCTGTCTCACACTTACCGGGCCAGAAACCAGACCGAACTTGCCGCCGGGACTCGCAAATTCTCTCACCGGTCACAACGCCAGGCACATGCCGTCACCAGTCACTTTAGCCCCGCGCGTCCGCTACATCCTCGACGATTGGACCCAATAAGTTTCTGGTCAATAGCACAGATCAATGAACTTCGAGGCAGCAGCATTCCACATGGTGAAGGCCAACTGATGACATCGCGTGTGGTGACGTATTCTGTGCCAGAACCGGCCGTTCGAGGAGTCGAATACCTGGTATCGCTAGGTAGGCTTTACCTAGCTGAGAAGGTGATGCGGCACCTAGGTTCTGCTCCTGCAGAGGACTGTAGGAAGAACCGAACTTGTTAGCCCGTGTCTGGAGTCGTTGATGGTCGGAGACTCCGTGAATCGTTCCTCCGTCCACACGTCAGCCCATGCGTCCAGCCTCATTTTTCAGCAACGCCTCCTGATCCGTGGCCAGAATTTCTGACGCTGCTATCGAGACCTTCAAGTGGTCCAGCCATCGCTTTCTGCATAGCCGGGAGCAGTAAGGACGCCAGAGGAAGTCCCCCACCTGATGGGCGATCTGCAAGCATTCCGGGCAACGCCAGCCAGGCAACCTAAACCCCATTACTGATGTGCTTTCACTAAAATGAGATGAACTCACAGAGCGGCTCCAACATGCGTGTAGGCAGGATCTACATATCCTTTTGGGCCGGCAAAACTCCGTGGCGCAGGGACCTATCCTTTTCGGAGCCAACGACTCAACTCAATGACCGTTAGACTACGAGAATAGGCGAGTAGCATCCAACTGCGAGGTTCATGGCGCGCGCATGCAAGTCTAAGCCGAAATTTCCGACTTTACCTCGGATGCATACCGGTCCACATACTGCTGATCAGACAGTTCACCAATGGCGACCATAATCGCATCTGCAGTCTGCCTGAGCGTCACATGATCCGCTTGACTCGTTCCAATGAAATGGCAAGGGTCTCCGAACGAGATTGAAATCTTTCGGACTCGAGGAATGACCCTACCGGGCGGCATCGCCTCAAACGTTCCAGATATTGAACAAGGAATTACCGGAACTCTAGCGGATAGTGCAATCTTTGCGACACCTGTATGTCCTTTATAAAGCCTACCGTCCGGCGATCTGGTGCCCTCTGGGTAAATTCCGAGTAGACCCCCTGCAGTCACAACCCTTTTTCCAGCCACGAGGGCTGGGTTAGCCGCCGCCCCTCCGGCGCGGTCTACAGGTATCTGACCTCCTGCACGGAAGAATGCATTCATCAACCTCCCCTTTAGGCCACGCTGATTGAAGTAGTCCGACTTAGCAATGAACGTAATGCGCCGAGGCAACACCAAGGCGAGTACGAACTGATCCAGGAACGAGAGATGATTTCCTGCGACTATGGCGCCGCCCATTTTCGGCACATTCCTAAGCCCCTTAACTTCAGGACGAAAAATGACACGAATGAGAGGTCCAATAATCACATACTTCATCAACGCATAAAACAAGGCATCCCTTTCACCTAAAGCCGACAGCCCGCAGGCGAAGAATCGTCCACTCGCTCCCTACGGCTACTCATCGTAGACATTCATCAGTCGCTCAATGTGAGTGGAATTTACTCAATGGAATGATGGCTGAACATCCTCCTCACATAGGGCAAAAACTGACTAGGCGACAAAAATAGGGCACGTCGGCCGTCAAGAGGCCATCTAGATGAACCGTTACGGCTGCTGCTCTCGACGGAAGTGGATCCTCCAGCGGGGGCGAAGTCATATACCGGTAGCGGAGTAGCGGGCCTCTCGGCGCAGTTGCGGCATCACCACGCCAGCCGGCGCTCTGGCCCTGGGAGCGATACGTCGGCGAGACCGACCACGTGCACCTGTTGGTGCACTACCCACCGAAGGTCGCCCTGTCGAAGCTGATCAACAGTCTCAAGGGCGTCAGGTCCCGGT
>NZ_JBHXRW010000176.1:0-2591 GCF_042716635.1 Streptomyces sp. NPDC058664
GCCGGTGCAGTACGCCAGCACCTTGCCCTCGTCGTCGACGTCGACGACCGCCAGCGGTCCGTTGGCGAACCGCGGATCGGCGCCGCCCGCCGGGGGGCCGGCCGGAGCCGCCTTCTTCGCACCCGGGCGGCGCGACGTCGACGACGCCCTGGTGGTGCTCGCCGGATGGGGCTCGGGGGCCGGAGCAGGGGTGGCGGAAATCTGGGGGTGCTCGGGTGCCGTTGCGGCCACAGCCTCGGTCGGTTTCTGCGCGGACACTTCGGCTGGGGCGGGCGAGTCGGTGAACGTCTCCGGGACCGGGGCGATCTCGGCAGGCGCCGGGGCGGGCTCGGTCGTCGCAGGATCGGCCAAGCTGGGGCCGCCGGCGGCGGGGTAGAGCTTGGCGAGCCCGTCCAGGAGCCGGGCGTACGCGCCACGTTCAGGCGGGCGCGGTTCGGTCTTGCCGAACTCCCAGCTCGTGACCGTGGCCCGGCGCACCTTCAGCGCGGCCACGACCTCGTCGACCGTCAGGGCATGGGCCTGCCGCAGACGCCTGCGTTCCTCGGGCGGCGGCAGGACGGCGCGGGACGCGAGCAGCGCGTCGACCGCGTCGAACAACTCAGACATGAGAACACCTCCTGGCCCAGCCCGTTGCACAAACCGCACGTCTTGCGTACGTTCTGCGCACTTTTCGCGTACGCAGAGCGTTCAGTGATGCTTTTGGGGTGACGGTGCTCCTGCCGCTCGTGTCTGTTCCCGCTGAGCCTTGGCCGTTCCTATTGATCTTTGACCGGCTCCACCACTGGTCAAAGATGTGCGGCTGGTGAAGCTCCGTTGAGACGTTGGTCAAGGTTCAGCGAGAGCTCAGTTGCTTAGTTGGGAAAGGGTAGATAGCCGCGACAGATCCTTCGCACAGACGAAGTGGAGGCACGACTTGACGAGGCACACTGTGACAGCGGCCTGGAGGCGCGGGGTCCGCAGTGCGTTAGCCATCGCCGTCACCACCGCGGGACTTCTCCTCGGCATACAGGCTGTACCGGCTGCTGCCCAGCCGTACTGCGGTCATGATGTCGGAGGCGCCATTCTCACCAAGTACGAGGAGCTGGGCGGCCCTGCCTCTCAGCTCGGCTGTCCGACCAGTGGGGAGATCCCGACACCGGACGGCGTGGGCCGGCGCCAGGTGTTCCAGGGCGGCAGCATCTACTGGACTCCATCTACCAACGCCCATGCAGTCTGGGGCGGTATCGGCGACAAGTGGGGGCAACACGGCTGGGAGTCCGGATTCCTCGGCTACCCGGTCAGCGACGAGCTCGCCAACCCCGACGGCAGCGGCAGGCGTCAGCAGTTCCAGGGCGGCACCATCTACTGGCATCCCACCCTCTCCAACGGCGCGCACGCCGTACGCGGCCCTATCGGCGGTCTCTGGGGCCACGTCGGCTGGGAAGCCGGGGCCTTCGGCTACCCCACCAGTGACGAGCGGTGGGACGATGAACTGAACCAGATGTACCAGACTTTCTCGGGCAAGCCCGGCGCTAAGATCTGGCACACCACGGACTCCGCCCCGGACGTGTACGGCTGTCCCGAACACGGAACCTGCGTCGGCTACCGTGCGGACTCAAGCCCTGCCGACAGCTGGCTCAAGACCGTAGGCGTCATCATCGATCAGAGCTCCGGCCTCCTGACCACTCGCGCCTTCCCCACGGACTCCGGGTTCGACAACGCCGACCGCGACTACGACGAACTGTGGCGCCAGATCTGGAACACCGTCCCCTACCCGGACACCCGCCTCACCGACTCGGAAGGTTCTTCGCTCTACAAGCAGGCCGCCTGCCATGCCCGCTACGCCTACCTCGGTGGTGCACTCGGCGGACCGAGCTGGGACCTCGAGACCGAGCACCCCGATGTCTCCTGGGACTACGCCATGAACCCGGTCTTCGTGATCGATCACGAGTGCAACTGGGATTGACCGGCCTGCCCGGCAGCCCCAACGAGGAGCCGGGGGACTCCTTGTGGGGGTGTCGAGCGGGACGCCTATGAGGCGCTCGGTGATCCCCGCGGCCCGGGCCCGGTGCCACACGCCCGGCCGGACCAGCGGCCCGCGCAGGACGTCGGCTGCCTGGTGCAGCCCGGAGTCGCTCCTCGGCGCTGTCGCTGGGCAAGGTGTCCGGCGGTCCTTGTTCAGGCGCGTGCATCCAGGCCGCCGATGTCCGGTCTCAGTGATGTGGAAGAGGACACGGACCGCAGTGTCGTCACGGCGACCGGGGTCGGTGCCGCTTGGATCTTCTGCCGGCCGAACGGGTGACGCGTCCGCCGACCAGCCCGGCGGAAAGCCGTTTTTGGGGAGCAGCCCTGCGGATCCGGCCGCTCCAGCGGCGCTACACGACCGCCGTGCACGACAGGCAGGGACCGCAATGACGCAAAACATTCGGATAAGACCGACCGGCAAATGGATCACTTGAGGCGTCGGGTGGTGGGCCGGTTGTCCCAGCGGTACCGGTTCGCCGATCGTCTGATGATCATACGGAGCGTGACCAGGGTGGCGGCGAGGTAGAGGTAGAAGTCCACGACCTGGCCGTTCTTCTCGGTGCAGCGCCGGAGTTTGCCATAGTCGT
>NZ_JBHXRW010000177.1:0-2544 GCF_042716635.1 Streptomyces sp. NPDC058664
GCCCCACTGCATCGAGGCCACTTGTTGGTCAGCTGTGGTCAGGGTCCACGCGGCCGGGGCGAGATCGACGCCATCCCAGATCGTCGGCACAATGACCTCCCGCAACGGGACGCCGGCGGACGGCGCGAGCGCGTCAGCGAGGCTGATGCCATCGGCGGGCAGCGGCTTGGCGAGCAGGCCGGTGGTGACGTTGCCGCTGGGGTCCATGTCGACGACCAGGACCCGGCAGCTGTAGTGGGTCAGAGCCGACCGGGCGACGAACATGGTCATGGTCGACTTCCCCACCCCGCCTTTCTGATTGGCGATGGCAACGACCTTGGCTCTGCTCATGCGAGCACAATCGCACATCCGGTCCTCGCGTGCGAGCGGACGCGCCCAAGCGGCCGCGTGTCAGCGTGGACGCGCGCACGCGCGGGCGTGTATACGCGCGTACGCGCGTACGCGGGCGCGTGTCAGCGCGTACGCGTGGCCGCGCGTCCACGGTCGGGCGTACGCGAGTCCGCGTGTACGTGCCAGCGGGCGCGCGTACGCAGGTCCGCGTGCATGCGACCGCGGGCGCGCGGACGCACGTCCGCTGACGCGCGCACCTTGGGAACTGCTTTTCCGGGGTCGGCGAGGCCCGCCCGATCACCAGCTGCGTAGTCCGGCGAACTTGATTCGCGCGGTGATGGCGTGCTGCACGATCCGGTCCCGCAGTGCGGGCGCGCTCATGCTGGCGGGCACACGCGTGATGCCCACCGCGGTCGCAATCGCCCGGAGAGCGTCCTTGCTCATCCCGGCGAGGTAGGCAGCGCCGTCGGTGGCGGTGCCGCAGGAGCGCAGGTACGCGGCCGACTCGGCAGCGCTGGCACCAGCACCCGGGACGGGACCGGCTGGGGCAGCGCTGGGCGGGACTGACGCACGCGGCGGGACTGGGACCGGGACAGGAGCGGGGGCGGCCGCGGTGGCGAGGGCGGTAGCCAGCGCGGCCGCGTGCCGGGCGTGAGCAGCGGCGGCAGCCCACTGGGCGGCGTCGGCGGCGGTCTGAGCGGCAGCGAGAGCCGCGGTCACAGCGGCGGCGGGCGTGGTAGTCATGTGTGGTCCCCTCCCAGGTCAGGAGCCGTTTTAGCCGCCTGCTCACGCAGCGTAACAGCCCGGAATTTTCAGCACCAGGGCCGAGATATTCAGTGCCACAAGGGCTTTCGGAACAGGCGAAATGCACTTTGGTGGCAGCGCCTGATGCCTTATCGGTCGCTCTGTTCGGCTGCCCATTCGAGCAGGACCGAGGCGGGCCAGTAATTGCGGCCGAGGTACTGCGAGGGCTTCGGGAACGGGTTCGACTTCGGCTTGTCACGGGCGAGGTAGGACGTGATGGTCTTGGCGGGCAGCCCGGTGATCACGGTGGCCCCGGCGATGTCGGCCCACACGTCGCCGTCGAGGGCAGGCAGCCCGAACAGGGAGCCGCCGGTAAGTGGCTGTCCGGAGGCCCAGGACGCGCGCAGCGCTGCGACGCGGTCGGCAGCGGAGACGGTCTCGGGTGCGCGATCGGTGGTCACGGCCGCGACGGTAGCAGTCACAGGACTGCCAGGGTCGCCGAGAGCGTTGCGCCACGGCACATCGCATGGCCCGGCCGGGGTGCGCCGATAGGAGGCCATAGGCGGACGACGTTCCGCCGGCGGGTGGCCGAGGCCGAGTGCCCACCAGATCACCCGAGTTGTCTCGGGGTAGGTGCGCCCGCGTCGGTCGGCGCGCAGCTGCTCGCGCACGTCGTCGGGCAGGGTCGCGGCGAAGGCGGCAAGTCGGCGCCGGGTGATCTGGGCGGCGGGTGGACTGTCGGTGCGGCGACCGATCCACAGCGAGCCCTTGTGGGTGTCGTACCCGCATCCGCGCCAGGCGGGGCGCAGCATGAGCACCAGGTCGTCGAGCGTTCCGGTGTCGCTGTGGCCACGTGCTCCCCCAGATTGGCAGTTCTAGAACTGCCAACAAGGTTAGCAGTTTCAGAACTGCCAAGCGCGTGGTTCAGTGCTCGCAGTCGGTGTGCGCGGGTGGACTGTAGATGGTCGCGCCGCACGAGAGGCAGTGGTGGGTGCGGTGGTGGCCGCCGATTCGTAGGCACGGGATCGCACCGACGAGGACTCTTCCAGGCCCGAGTCGATGTCCGACGGGGCAGAACCGGGGCGCGCTGTCGGCCGACCGCGCGTTGTGGAGGTATGGCTGAATCGATTCGCACATACGTTCGATTATCCACCCGATCCGGCACGAGCACCGCGCGGGTTCGTGGCGCTCCTGTCGCTCCTGTCGCCCGTGTCGCGACGTAGCCAATATGTGACCAGACTCACGATTGGCTCCACCGGTGCGATTTACCGGTGCAGGTCTCCGTTTCTCCCGGAGGCGGCGAAAGGTGCCCGAAAATACGCTGAAGCTGCTCCAAAGTGATCTGAAAGGAGCTGAAACGCCTCGGCGGGCGTGGGCGGGATGTTCATTCCAGCAACCCGCTGGTTTTCGGGTGTTGCCGTGGAAACGCATGTTCTGGCTCGGGTGGCACGTCTGGTCGGGTCTGTCGGG
>NZ_JBHXRW010000178.1:0-2419 GCF_042716635.1 Streptomyces sp. NPDC058664
ACGCCGACCTCCGCCGCCACCCGCGCGTTCGGCGCCGGCTCCGCGCACGCCAGCACGATGCGTGCCCGCTCCGCGAACCGCGGCGCCACCGCCCCGCCCGCCCAACGAGACAACTCCGCACGCTCTTCAACGGACAAACGGACTTCAACAGCAGGAGGACCCGGCGACATCACAATAGGATACAGACTTAGCCATCAGATTTCAGGCGCAGGACACTACAGGGTGCTCCTGAAAGGTGGGGCGGGTCCATACCGCCGTTCACCTTCTACAGGTCCGGCTTTCCGCTCTCGTGTGACGCCGGTCTTGAAGAACTCCTCCGTCGTGACCGCATCGTGATCAGCCGGGAGGAGGAGAGTTCTCCCCCGTCAGCGGGGTTGAGTCGGCATGGAGCGTGGTAACGGCGTTGCCGTCGTTCCGTTTCTCCGTGCCGCTCGCCGAGAGTTTCGAGTCAAGAAAGTCGCGACATGGTCCAGTGGCGGCGGAAAGGCGATCGGAAGGCCGTCTACAGAGGGGCCGAGTACGACAGGCAATGGGCCTTTTCCAACCTGGCATCCGCACTGGTCAGCGCACTGTCGTTGATCGGCTACCCGAGTCCAGCACGGGCTCCTGGCCAGGTCTTCACCAGTTGACTGGCGCCTCCGGGGAGCTGCCGCGGGGTTCTCCTACTGGCAGGTGCTTCAGGTTGGAAAAGGCTCAATGTGTACTCATCGCAGCCGACCAGGCGATCAACCACGCGGCCTGCAGAGCAGGGCAGAGGCTCATCCGGACAACCCCGGATGAGGTACAGGCATGGGCGGCAGAGAACTTCCTCCCGGACGTTCCCGCCGACATCGCGGCACAATCACTGAGGACCCGTCTGCGACAGCGAGGATACTGGTAAGCAAGGCCGCCTGTGATCGGAAAAGCAGCCCTCGCTGTTGAATCCGTGACCGTCACAGCCTGTGTATCATCACCGCGCAGCGCGCCAGTCGGTATGGGGGGTGTTCCCGGCGATCGGCCAGGGCTCGGTAAAAGGCAGCGCACCGTGTGTGGACAGGGCGGGAAGGAAGCAGTGAGTACAGGCCAGAGAAGCAATGGTCACGCTGCGGCTCCGATCACCGTTCTTCTGCCCGGGGGCCAGGAGGTCCGGGGACGGCTTCACGCGCGGCGGCAGACCAAAAGCGGCTGGCAGTACCTGGTGGGCTTCCTCGTATGGCAGGACACCGCCGACGGCAGCACAGAGGCCGTCGAGCACCGTGCCTGGGTGAGCCCCCCACACGTACGTCCTCTCTCCGGCACCTCCTACGCGCACGTTCCCACCCACCGGCCCTCCCCGGCGGACAGCATCCCGCTGTGTAAAGGGCAACCTGCCTGGACCCTCCAGGACCTGCCCCACCGCCCCGGTCACCCCGGCGCCACCCTCCTCCACGTCATCGGCTGCACCCCCAGCGACCGGACACTCAACCGGGAACAAGCCCTCACTGCACTCCAGCAACCCCGCGCGGCAGCCTGCCGGGAATGCAAGGCAGCCGACTCCCTCACCGGCGCGCCGTAGCGAGAGCTGGCGGGACAGACGGCTACGTCTGACTACCACGTGAACCGTGAGGCGCGAGCATGCCGCTTGCCACCCCGGCACGACAAACCCAGGGGCCAATGAAAACCGGTAATCTGCATGACGACTTGTCATAAAAGGAATACGGGGTGGAGATGGATGCCGCGAGTGCCGAAGACGTCGGGGTACTTGAGGATGTGTTCACACGCGATGTCGACGGGTGTCCCGTGCAGTTCGTGAGACCCGCCGACAGCGACCGGCCGGCGTGGGCGGTCTACCACGACCGGGAGTACGCCGGAATGGTGCGCTGGGACCGTGACCATGGCCGCCCGGCCTGGCGGGTGCAGGGGACGGAGCAATCCTTCCGCGATCTCGCCGACGTGGTGCGCTTCCTGCGCCGCCCGGTCTCGTGGCTCTTCGAGCGGGAGCGGGTGGCCCGGTGGGCACGCTGTCTGCTGGCTGATCCGTCGATGCTGGTGCTCGATTGCGAAACCACCGGACTGGAAAACCCCTACGCCGTGCAGATCGCAGTCCTGGACAGAAACGGCACCCCCGTGTTCCAGGAATACCTCCAGCCACATGCGGTGATTGAGCCAGCCGCTGTCTATATACACGGCATCACCCCGCAGAAGGTGGCACACGCTCCGGCCTTCGCAGAACTCCTGCCCCGCCTCACCGAGTTGCTGCACGGACGGACCCTGGTCGGCTACAACATGCCCTTCGACCGCTGCGTATTCGAACGCGAACTCACCCGCTACTACCGAAACCCGGAAGTGAGGTTCCCCCGAGATGCGGCGGAAGGTGACAGCAGGTCAGATGGTTCTCACGAGAGGAGATCTGATCATGGCTGCCCCGAGGAAGTACCCGCTGGAGTTGCGGGAGCGTGCG
>NZ_JBHXRW010000179.1:0-2384 GCF_042716635.1 Streptomyces sp. NPDC058664
CTACGTCCCGCCGGACGAGTACGAACACGCGTACTGGCAACACCGGGCGCAAGCCCCGCAGACCACTTGATCACACGACCGCGGACTCCACGAAAGTCGGGGCAGCTCAGAGACCCGGCCACCGCCCGGTCCGGCGCAATGCCGGGCAGGTCAGCTGCCATACATGCTGCGACAGAGGTCAGCCCCGCCCATCGGTGCGCCAATCCGGCCAGCCTCACAGCAGAGCCGACACATATCGGGTGCCTGACCCGCTGGGGGCTGCCGGCGAGCGGCGGGCCACTGCGCCTCCTTCGGGACCTGGACCTTCGGGAACGGCCTCCTGATGGCCATCTTCGACAGCTTCGGGTTCTTCCTCTTCGCCTCCGTCCTGGTGACGACGGGGCGCTTCCGTGGCTGCGTATGACGGTCGGACTGGGCGGCGTCCTGCTGTGCATCAAGGCGTTCCAGGAGGACGACAGACCCGGGAGCCGCGGTCTACGCAGGCTTGGACGAGGGACCAGGGCGGGGGTCGGTGGTGGTGATTCCCTCGCGCGGGGTCGGCGAGGTGAGCTCGGGCCATGCGAGAAGCGGGGCCGGCGACGAGCCGACGTCTTGTTCGCGATGCTGCGCGACGGCACCTTCTACGAGTCCCGGACCGCCGCAGCCAGGTGAGGAGTTCAGACCACTCGATCAGCCCACCAGCCGAAGCCTCTGACGAGCCGCCTCAAGCCGCTCGTCATGGTCGGACGTGAATAGCCCAGGAAGCGTCTTGTCGAGCATTCCAGCAATCCGCTGAATCGGCGCCCAGACCGCCGGATCGTCGACAACCCGGCTCAGGCTCGTCATCTGCAGCTTCTCCAACCAGTCCAACAACACCAGCGCCTCGTCACTCGTGAGCTTGATCGTGACCTGACTATCACCCATGCACACCTCTGTGACTCGGTCCGCCCTCGCTGCACGAACCTATTGGCCTTTGACCTTGACCAAACACATAGGGGCACCCCCAACCTGCGCATGGCAGGCTCCGTGTGGCATGTGAGTAGCCAGTACCCAACTTCTCTCTATGGGCTGGTAGTAGGTTGCGTTGCCAGCGACTCTGAGCAGGTGTGCTCGAGCCCGGCAATGGGTGCGGGTCCAGACATACTCCAACTGTGCCTGTGCCACGAATTATCGACACCAACGTAAACCCCGCGGAGGGCTTCGCTCACGTATGGGCGCACGGCCGATCCTTGGTCGAATCTGCCCAGATGGATTCATCCCTCTCGGTTGAGACATAAACATGGAACTCGGGTTCCTTCAAAGCAATCCGACATTCAAGAGGAACATTGATATGAGTTTTGACAGCCCGGGCGATCCGTATGGCCAGCAGCCTCCACAAGGGCACCCCAAGTATTCTGGCCATCCGCAAGGGCAACCTGGATACGGGCACCCGCAGCAAGATCCGACTCCCTTGTACCATTATCAGCAGTCAGGGCCTCCTCATGGACCTCCCCTGCCTCGCACCAAAAACAATCATATCCACGTGCCAGCCTTGGGTATTGTGCAGATAGCTACGATGGGCAGACGCCTTGGCGCGCGCCTCATCGATGGCGTGGCCATCAGCATCCTGTACTTCATCCTGAGCACAGTAGGTTTCGCCAGCGCCATGGATTCAGCCAAGGGACTCGAGGACTGCGGGCAGTACAGCGACCCCGGTTATCAGGCCTGCATCAACAATCAGGTTGAAGCCGCCGACGACCTATTCGCTGCTGTTTTTGGATTCGCCCTTATCTTCTTCCTTGCCACCTTGCTCTACGAGTGGCTCATGATCTCTTTCGCGGGTGCAACGCTGGGTAAAATGGCACTAGGTCTCAAGGTCGTCAAGGAGAGCACCGGCCAAGCGCCCGGGCTTGGAATCTCCTTTATCCGCTGGGTCGTACCGGTAGCCGGATCGATCGCGTGTGGAGTCGGTCAGATCCTCGTCTACGTGTCACCCTTCTTCGACAACTCAGGAAAACTTCAGGGTTGGCACGACCGTGCGGCGCACACCCTGGTGATCAAGAAATAGGCAGCGTCCGTCGGGGTGGGTTCGGGCGTAAAGTCGACGATCTCGCGTGTGTGGCAGTGCGTGGCGGCGATCCCGATTGCGAACCCGGAATTGAACTGGACGCAGGCCTCACCGCGGCGTAGATGGGTCAGGGCGAGCAGAGCTTGACGGCCAGCAGTCAGACGCCGCCACCGTGAACTCGTTGTCGAAGATCTCGGCGGACGACTCACAAATACGGCATAGATACCGCATACTCGCGCAACGGCACGGCAAAAACTTCGATCGCATTGAGCCTTTTCCAACCTGGCGGTGTTGTCTATGCGTTGGACGGCCCTGCGGAACGATGAAGCTCTTGGTAGGCGGGTTCTCGACCAAGATC
>NZ_JBHXRW010000180.1:0-2272 GCF_042716635.1 Streptomyces sp. NPDC058664
GTGGAATCACCACGCCAACGACGAGGGGCCCTGCCTCGTCACCACCCCCGCTGACCAGCCCATTTCACCCTCCAGCACAGGATGAAAGAGGTTCACTGAGGTTTTCAGGGTGGGGTCGGTGGCGTGATAGCCAGACCTGTGGCGGTGAGGCAGCCGTCGACCAGGTGGGGGCGGAGCTGGATCTTGCGTAACTCTCTGCGGAGCTTGTGGTCGAGGTCCTTGGGAGTTTCGAAGGCGGTGTTGGCCGTCGCCCTGCGGACGAGTGACCAGACGGCTTCAACTGGAGCCGCCGGCGCCTTGATACGCCTTGTCGGCCCAACACGTGAGGCCGGTCTCGGTGAGTGTGTCGACCGTGCCGTGGGCGCGGGCGGCGGTCAGGTCGTGAGTAGAGCCGGGCAGCGGGGGCGAGGACCACAAGAGCCGCCCGAAGGGATCGGTCAGGACCTGGACGTTCATGCCGTGACGTTTGTGTTTACCCGCGTAGTACGGGGTGTCGGCGGCGATCTGGTCGATCGGCAGCAGGGTGCCGTCCAGGATCACGAACGCCTTGGTCCGCGCGACGCGCATCGCCTCGGCCAGGGTGGGCGCGAGGGCGGCCAGAACCTCGACGGCCTCGTGTATGTAGCGGAAGACGGTCACGATTCCGATACCGAACCCGGCAGCGAGTTGGGCGTAGGTGTCTCCGCATCGCAGAGCCAGGGCGAGGAGGGCCTGACGGCCGGCGGTCACAGACGCCGCCACCGGGTCCCGATCTCCCCTCGCCGCACAAAGAGTCGTCCGGTCAGCTACCGCGGGGTGCGACCGGACAGGCCGATCGACGACGGCTAGGCGGTGTTTTAGAACGCCCTGACCTGGCTGTTTGGCCGTCCGGGGAAGTCTCGGGCGGCCATCCAGATGGTGAGGTCACGGGCGATGTCGCTGATGCCGGTCGCCGTGGTGACCTCGTGCTCGTTGCGGGTGGTGTCACGGCGGACGATCTCGTAGCCGCCCTCGTCCTGGACGGCCACTGAAGCGAACCAGACGGGGTCGTCCTCGTCGGGCTGGACGACGACGAAGGTGTTGTCGGAGTCGTTGAGGTCGCTGATCAGCATGAACAGCGCGTCCTCGGAGGGGTCGTCGATGCGGTCGCCGTTCTCGCTGTCGGCGCCGTAGTACTGAGCCCCCATCGTGGTCTCTCCCTCACCCTGTCGGCCCTGGTCGCGGTCAGCATGGCATGCGGAACGGACAGCCCAGGCCGGTCATAACCATTCGCCAATCGCGGCGATCAGGACGGTGGCCTCGAAGCGGACGGCGAGTTTGTCGAACCGGGTGGCGACCGCCCGGTTGCGCTTGAGCCGGTTGATCCCGCACTCGACCGCGTGCCGGGCCTTGTAGTCCTCGCTGTCGAAGACCGGAGGCCGCCCGCCGACCTTCCCGCGTCGCTTGCGATGGGCGGCCTGGTCGGCAGGCTCCGGGATCGTGCAGCGGATTCCCCGCTTTCGCAGGTAGGCCCGGTTGGCGCGGGAGGAGTACGCCTTGTCGCCCCGCACTCGGATGGGGCGGACACGGGGACGGCCAGGCCCGGTGCGGGGCACCCGGATACCTTCCAGAACGGCGACGAACTGCGGGCTGTCACCACGCTGACCTGCGGTGACCAGCAAAGACAGCGGCCGCTGGCCCTGCTCGCAGGCCAGATGAATCTTGGTGGTGAAGCCTCCCCGGGACCGGCCCAGTCCATGGTCGTCGGGCTCGATAGAGGTTCCGCCCGGCGGTTCGTTCTGGGCCTGGCCGTCGCGGCGGGCGCCTGCGGCGTGCTGATGGGCCCGGCAGATCGTGGAGTCGACGTTGACCTCCCACGTGATCAGCCCTGCCGCGTCCGCCCGGGCCTGCAGCCGGGTCAGCAGTCCGGGCCAGGTGCCGTCGCGCTGCCAGCGACGGAAGAGTCCGTAGACCGTCTGCCACGGCCCGTACTCCGACGGCAGATCCCGCCACGGAGCACCGGTCCGCACCCGCCACCGGATCCCGTCGATCAGCTTCCGCCGGCCTAACGACGGCCGCCCCAGCGCCGCGACCGGCAACAGCGGCTCCAGCACAGCCCACTGGTCGTCAGAAAGATCCCCTCGTCCCACACCGAGATCATCGCGATGCGGGACGAGGCACAGAGCCGATTTTCAAAACACGACCTACTGATCTTTTCGTTAGACCGACCGGCAAATGGTGGGGCCGGGCTGGCCAGGCGGACCCGAACGCAGGGCAGGCACGAGCCTGAGTGATCATGGAGTTCTCTACGCTC
>NZ_JBHXRW010000181.1:0-2231 GCF_042716635.1 Streptomyces sp. NPDC058664
CCTCGAGGACCGTGCGGGTATGCGCGGCCATCTTCGGCGAGGGCATCCAGTACTTCGTCGATCGGCCCAGCAGCGCGTCAGCGGTCGAGCGGGTCGGGGTGATCCATGACGGGCCCGGAACCGGGCGCATCCCCAGCTCGGAAACCACCTTGGCCTTGCGCAGCTTCCTGACGATCCGGTAGGCACGCGACTCGCTCACGCCCAGCATCTGCGCCACCAGATCCAGTGGGGCGCCGTACATGTCGGACAGCACCGTCAGCAGCACCATCTCGCGGGAAGTCAGATTCACCTCTCCATCTCCTGTTCTCGTTCGTGCTCGGCGACGGCCGCGAACGCGTTCACGGGTGCGGCCGTGCTGAATGCGTTGATTGGCTCGTTGGTGGTCCAGGCCGGGCCCGGATCGCCGGGGGTCTGGTCGATCTCGACGCCGCGACGCTCGGCAGCGCGCAGCTGGTGGGCGCGGGTCGCCTTCTCCAGTGCCGCGAGCTGGGCTGCGGTCGGGGTCCGCTTCGGCGCGGCCTTCTCGACGTCGAACAGGTGCGCGACCAGCTCACGACCGTGGCGGCGGAACGGGATCCGGCCCGCGATGTCCTGCCCGGCCGGGCGCAAACCCTCGGCTGCCAGCTGGCGACGGGTCCGCAAATGCGCAGGCGCGGAACGCCATTTGTAGGTCTTGATGCCCTCGCTCATCGCGGTACCTGAGTGGGCTGCACACGCTGCACGTGCTGGCAATCGGTCCTCGTGACCTCATGCGCGCGGCAGATATTCGGCGACGGCACGTAGCTCTGCTGGTCAACCCATGCGATCGAGCAGCCGACCATGCCGACCAGCAGCGCCAAGACGAGCAAGATGCCCTGCAGGACGGGCGGCAGCGAGCTGTAGGCACGCGATCCGGCACTCATGACCGCGGCGTCGGTCTTGACGACAGGGCCGATCATCGCCGACCACCTCGACGCAGCGGGCCGCGGCGGTGCGTCAACATCTTCCACAGCACCACCACGAATGCGGCCGTGAACAGGCTGTCGATCACCAGTTCCGGCGCGCTGACCAGCGCAGCCAGAGCGGCCAGACCGGCCACAAGGATCAGGGTCGATCTCATGGAATCACTCGCTCCCAGTAAGGCATCAGATCGAATATCTGATGCCTCTTTAAGGTACGACTGATGTCCTCTGATGTCTAGTGTTTGGCGCGTTTTTGGTCACAAATTGCTGTTTTGATGTGGGGTGACGCACCCGACACCCACTCCTTGTGGGTGTCAACTGATACGTTGCTTGCGGGGCGAGAGAAGCAGGAGAGCAGGCAATGAACACGACGGATGGGGATGCGCGGCACCGGCAGATCGCGCGCGAGCTGCGGAACGAGATCGAGGCCGGCCGACTGCGTCCAGGACAGAAGCTGCCGTCGACGCGGGCGCTCGCCGAGCAGTTCAACGTCTCCGTCGCGCCGATCAACGACGCAATGGCGATCCTCGAAACTGAGGGCCTTGTAGTCAGCAAGCCGAGGTCTGGCCGCTCCGTCAGCGATACCGCCACACCTGGTGCACCGCGGCGTCGTGTCGGTCGGCCCCAGGTGATCTACGTGGGCGGCTATGCCGGATCCGGCAAGACCGAATTCGGGCGCACCCTGGCCAGGGAGAGCGGGTGGGCGATGCTCGACAAGGACACGCTCACCCGATCCGTCGTCGACGCGGCACTGGTCCAACTTGGCAGCAGCCCGGCTGATCGCGAGTCGGATCTGTACATGACCGTCATCCGACCTGCTGAGTACGAATGCCTGGCCGCGACGGTCCAGGAGAACGTGAGCTGCGGCGTTTCGGTCATCGTCACTGCCCCATTCATCAAAGAGTTCGGGTCGGAGGCATGGTTTCGCCGGACAGCGGTCGACCTCGACACTCTCGGCGCAGATATGACCGTGGTTTGGATTCGCGCAGACGCTGACTCGATGCACTCCTACATCACTCGCCGCGGCGCGGCGCGCGATAGCTACAAGCTTGCGCACTGGGGCGAGTACACCGACGCGATCAATCTGACCTTTGCTCCAGCGTGGGACTACACGCTGGTGACGAACAACTCGGACTCTGCGCCGCTACGCGACCAAGCCCAGGATCTCCTGGCCAAGCTCGCCAACTGAAACTCAATCTGACATGACATCTGATACTGCTGTGATCCTGTATGGACCACCTGCGGCGGGCAAAGACACTGTGACAGCCGCCCTACCTGCGCCATACACGC
>NZ_JBHXRW010000182.1:0-2150 GCF_042716635.1 Streptomyces sp. NPDC058664
GCGCCGTATCAAGGAAGGTTCTGTATGAACCCCACGCGCACGAACAGCCGCTCTTCTCGCACCCGCCGCAGCGGCGGCCACGCGTACGACTCCTCCGGCTCGGGTTCCACCGCCGGTACGGGCCGGGCCGGCCGCTTCGGCGGGTCCGCGCCGAAGCGCTCCGCGGGCCCGAACCGGTCGGGCGGCCACGGCCGGCGGCCCGCCGCGGTGCAGGGAGAGTTCGCACCGCCGAAGACGATCACCCCCGCACTGCCCGCCGTCGAGGCGTTCGCCGACCTCGACATGCCCGCGGAGCTGCTGGCCGGGCTCGTCGCGCAGGGCGTGTCCGTGCCGTTCCCCATCCAGGCGGCGACGCTGCCGAACTCCCTGGCGGGCCGTGACGTCCTGGGCCGCGGCCGGACCGGCTCCGGCAAGACCCTCGCCTTCGGCCTGGCCCTGCTGGCCCGTACCGCCGGACGGCGCGCCGAGCCCCGCCAGCCGCTGGCCCTGATCCTGGTCCCCACCCGGGAACTCGCCCAGCAGGTCACCGACGCCCTCGCCCCGTACTCCCGCGCCGTGAAGCTGCGCCTGGCCACCGTGGTCGGCGGGATGCCGATCGGCCGGCAGGCCGGCGCGCTGCGCGGCGGCGCCGAGGTCGTGGTGGCCACCCCGGGGCGTCTGAAGGACCTCATCGACCGCGGTGACTGCCGGCTGGACCAGGTCGCGGTCACGGTCCTGGACGAGGCCGACCAGATGGCCGACATGGGCTTCATGCCGCAGGTCACCGCGCTTTTGGACCAGGTCCGACCGGAGGGGCAGCGGATGCTGTTCTCCGCGACCCTGGACCGCAACGTCGACCTGCTGGTGCGCCGTTACCTCACCGATCCCGTGGTGCACTCGGTGGATCCCTCCCAGGGCGCGGTCACC
Organism: Streptomyces sp. NPDC058664; assembly: GCF_042716635.1. NCBI lineage: Bacteria > Bacillati > Actinomycetota > Actinomycetes > Kitasatosporales > Streptomycetaceae > Streptomyces > Streptomyces sp. NPDC058664. The sequence continues at coordinate 907 of NZ_JBHXRW010000182.1, forward strand.
ACGATGGAGCACCACGTCCTGCACGTGCACGGCGCGGACAAGCACCGCACGACGACGCAGATCGCGGCCCGCGAGGGCCGGGTGATCATGTTCCTGGACACCAAGCACGCGGTGGACCGTCTCACCCAGGACCTCCTCGACAGCGGGGTGCGGGCCGCCGCCCTGCACGGCGGGCGCTCGCAGCCGCAGCGCACCCGTACCCTGGCCCAGTTCAAGACCGGGCACGTCACCGTGCTGGTCGCCACGAACGTCGCCGCCCGGGGCATCCACGTCGACCACCTCGACCTGGTGGTCAACGTCGACCCGCCGACCGACCCCAAGGACTACCTCCACCGGGGCGGCCGCACCGCGCGGGCCGGCGAGTCCGGCAGCGTCGTCACCCTGGTCACCCCCCAGCAGCGCCGCGACATGACCCGTCTGATGGTGGCCGCCGGCATCGTGCCCCAGACCACCCAGGTCCGCTCCGGCGAGGAGGCGCTCGCCCGGATCACCGGCGCCCGGACCCCCTCGGGCATCCCGGTGACCATCACCGCGCCGGTCGCCGAGCGGCGCAAGCGCGGCACGGCCACCCGCGGCCGGCGCGGTCCCGCCGCGGCCGCCCGGCGGGCCGGTGGACGAGGTTCCGCCGCCGGCGCGGCGGCCTGAACGCCACGCGCCCAGAAAGCCGACCCGGGCCGATCCGTCTTCGCAGGAGGTAATTCGTGACGCTGGTTCAGACGCAGGCCACTCCGGAGGACGTCACCCCCGGGTACCGGGGGGCGGCCCTGGACACCGACGGGCCGCGGGTCTCCGATGACATGACCGTCGAGGTGGCCCTGTCCGTCATGGCCGGCGCCCGCACCGGGCACCTGCTCGTGTGCGACGACGACGGCCTCCGCACCCGGCTGGTCACCCGGGACCAGCTCACCACCGTCCGCGGCAGTTCCGCCTACACGGACCGCGTCCAGCTGCGCGACCTCCCCGACGACGGCGGGCCGCTCACCTCGGCCGCCACTCCGGCGACCGGACGGGCCGTACGGACACGCCGGATCCTCACCCCGTCCGTCGTGGGTGAACAGGACGGCACCCCGGACGTCCCCGCGCCCGCCCTCGTCCTTGCGTGAACCGCGTCACCACGGCGGGACCACCCCCTTCTTCTCCCTGTGAGGCATCGTGCGCTGTGTCATCGCCCGCTTCCCCTTCGACCTCACCAAGAGCGGCGTCCTGGACTCCATGAAGGGCGTCAAGCCCGAGGAGGTCACCGG
>NZ_JBHXRW010000183.1:0-2056 GCF_042716635.1 Streptomyces sp. NPDC058664
GCTCCGGGTTGGTCGTGCGCCCCAGCAGCGACCCACCGGAGGCAGCCGAGACCAGGGCGGTGCGGTTGTCGTCGTCGTGGCCCAGGCCCTGCCAGGACTGCGCGACCCACCACGACCCGATCCCGGCCTTACGCAGGCGTTCGACCCACTTCACGGCGCGGGTCTTTCCGTCACTGACGGCCGAGAACTCGTCGACGACCATCAGGATCGACCGGCCGTGCTTCTTGTCGGCGAGCTGTTCGAGCATCGACCCGATCGCACCGAACTGCGCCCGTGCACGGTCGGGCGTCTTGACGCCTTCGAGGGTGATGTAGAGCAGGTCGTAGTCGGTCAACTCCTTGTCGCCGTCGAACGCGTCGCCGAGTGCGCGGTAGAGATTGCCGAATTCGCCTCGGGCAGAGGACATCACCGGCTGCTTGCCCTCGACCGTGGACGCGATCTCGCGGTCCGCACCGGGCACGCCACCCCACGGCACCTGCGGGTCGTACACCCCGCCCCACAGCTGAGCCAGGACCCGCTCGTTGAACCGACGCAAGAACTCCACCCAGTCGCGCGGCGGGTTCGACCCGATCGCGGTCGGCACACCGTCGATCAGCTCGACCCTCGCCGGGGCATCGACGATGAGATGGATCAGCGTCTCGCGGATCTCGTGGAAGTACTTCTCGGTGTCGGTCGTCGGTGTCGAGCCGCCCGAGACCATCGCCGACAGGGTCGACCGCAGATCATCGACGACGGCCTGTTGCTCGGCGGGCGTGAGCTGGTCGAAGTCCTTGCCCGGCCACATACGCAGCTTGACCTCGGGGAACCGGCCGATCCGCTCCTCGGGAACGCCCAGGGCGCGGAACCACTTCGCCATGCTCTCGGCGACCTTGCGCGATTCCGGTCCACCGTTGCAGTCGATGATGATCACCTGCGGGCGGCCGGGCCGGTCGGCACGCCACCACTGCCGGTGACGGGTCCACCCGGTCACAAACCAGCTGACGGCGGTGCGCTTGAGCAGCGTCGTCTTGCCCGAACCGGACGACGCCACCGTGGTCACGTGCTCGGCCAACGCGATCCACGGCACGATCAGCCGAGTCTCCGCGCGGCCCAACAGCATCCGGAACATCGACTTCGCCGGGGCCTGGGTCTGCTCCGACGCCAACCGTCCGATCACCAGCTGCGGGGACCAGTAGCCCGACGTGAACGGCAGACGGCGACGCGACAGGCGAGCCGCGGCCCGCTGCTCGCGCTGAGCCTGGGCCCACAACGCGCGCTCGGTCCGCGCCGGCGACTGCAAACCGACCGTAGCCAGCTGCACCCGGCGGTTCGTGTGAGCGACGGTCGCGACGAACCACGCCATCGGCACCAACACCACAGCCATACCGAGCATCCCGGCCGTGTACTGCCCGTCCATGAACTGGCGGCTGGCTTCGGTCGCGATCGTGCCCGGCGCCAGCACATCCCACGCCCACAGCGCGGTCGCACCCGGCATCGCCAGCAACGACCCGATCAACCAGTTGCGCAGGCGGGTGGGCTTCCACCCCAGCGCGGTCGCCGGAACCAGGATCATGATCGTCATGATCAGAATCGCGACCACAACGGCCGCGAGCAGCAACGCACCGTCCGCGACGCCGTCCAGGGAGATCTCGGAGAGGTTGGGAATCCACCCGATCGGGTCGTTGTCCAGGCCGATCGGCGGCATCGTCGGATCGACATTGATCTCGGGGGATCCGGTCGGCTGCGGCTGAGCCGACAGCACTGGTGTCGGCGCGTACGGCGCGCAATCGGCCGGGGTAATCAACGGGGTGCAGGTCATGACGACACCGCCTCTCCATGCTCGTTCGGGTCTGTGACCTGGGGGATTTCGTGATCAGCGGCGCCGCCCGCGAGCACCCGGAGACCGGGTCGCAGATCGGGCGAAGCGGGCTTGCGGGGCTTGAGCAGCTCGGTGTCGAGATCGGCCAGCCGCATCCGGATCGGGGTCTGCTCGAACAACCCCGCCGCCTTCAGCTCGGCGGCGGCCTTGGTGATGACCTTCTTCACGCGGTCACCGCGGTAGTAGTAGATGAGCCCG
>NZ_JBHXRW010000184.1:0-2040 GCF_042716635.1 Streptomyces sp. NPDC058664
GCGCAGCCCCCACCTCAGATGCCGTGGCTATGTTCTCGCTGGTCACAGGCGCACTCTCCCATGATCGGAGTTACACCGTTCTTCGTACAGTCCCTTCTACCGCGGGGAGAAGGTGGTGCTGGTCTGGGCGGGAGCCGCGCCATGCGGGCCTGGGTCGCCGAGCAGAACTGGCCGGCCCTTGGAGCGGTTACCGGCCTACGCGCCCGATCTCAACCCGGTGGAACTTTTGTGGCCCTCGCTCAAGAAACGCGAGCTCGCCAACCTTGCTGGTGACCACCTCGTCGATGTCGCCGGGGCCACCGAACAGGGTATCCACCGCATCAACCAGAACCGACAGCTGCCCTGGTCCTTCCTCACCCACCCCGGCCTCACCCTCCACCTACCAATCCCACCGAACTAACGAAAAGATCAGTAGCGGGCATTTTAGCGAAGTAGGTAGCTATTACCCATTCGCTGGGAGCGGGGCGAGCGTTTGGTGGTAAGGAGCGTTGTTCCCACTATGGGAGGAGGTCGGCAGAGGTGTCCCTGTCATGGCGTGCGGAAGATCTGGCCTGGCCCTTGCCTCCGGTCTGCGGGGTTCTCGGTCCTGCTTTTGTCTGGCATCTGCCTGACCCGGCAGCCGCCCCATCTACTTTGGCCGCCCAGATGGTTCTTCGCCGCTGGCTGGAACTGTGGACTATCCCCGAGTCGGTCATCCGCACAGCGGAACAAGTGGTCGCAGAGCTCCTTGCCAGTGCCGCCCGGTACGGCAGCGGCCCTCTCTTCCTGGAGCTCGCCCGCTCCTCCCCCTCTATCGCTATAGCGGTGCGCCAGCGTACGGAAACCGGCTGGGCAAGTCCTGCCCCTTCCTGCATCAGCGACCGCGATCTCCACACCGCAGCCACCCTCGCCGGCGCCCTCCGCGTGCAGCGCCTTCCCGACAACACCGGCTACGCCTTCATCACCCTGCTCCAGCACATCCCCATCACCCGACGGAGAGACACCATGAGCCCCTCTCTGACCGCCCAGGACCGCTGCGACCGCTGCGGAGCCCAGGCCTACATCCGCGCCCGCTTCAGCCACAACCGCGAACTCCTCTTCTGCGCCCACCACGGCCGCCGCTACCAGGCAGAGCTAGAACGCCGGATCACCGAACTCCACGACGAAACCCACCGCCTCACCGCAGCCCAGCACTGAACTTCTTCCACCCACCGGCCAGGTGACGCAACTGAAAAATCTGCACAGGGCAGGCCCGCTTGGCTGCCCCTGGCTGAGGATCAAGCCGAAGAAACCCACAGAACCTCAGCGCACGGCTTCACTGTCGATGCCGCATCCACAAGCCGTGACTCGCCTCAAGAAGATCACTTGAGCATGCCCATGACCTATCGGCGGGCGCTCTCAGGCAAGGCAAGCACTGATTGCTCATTCTCCGGCTTCGCCGGGCAGAGTTTCCTAGCCCCAGAGGGCTGCCCAGCAGATGCAGGGCCTGGGGAGGACTACTCCTGCGAAGCAGCCGATGAGGACAGTCGCATTCCCCCGACTGCACGTGTTACCTGAGCATGCGCCTCATCCTCGATGGGCCGGCACGGGCAGCAACCCCTGGTTGCCGGCGCATCGAGCCTCTTTCGCTGCTTGATGAAAGCAGCCGCACCCACACCGGTCGCACGCCAGAGGCCTGAACACGGCGGCCCGCAGCCCTTCTCCCATCTCAGTCACCGCAGCCCGCCTCCTGGCAACCGTCTGCCTCTCGGCGACAGCGGGAAACCACCCACCCGCCCCGCAAGAGGCGTATCACTCCTGTCTCGCCTGCGCCCGCATGCCCGATGTCCGTTTTCTTCGGATTTAGGTATTGACTGCTCAGGGTGTGCGTGCTCCGTAGGTGTGTGCTGGAGGTAGCAGAAAAGGCAGTATCCACCCGGCCCCACTGGACAGGCAGTGATCCCGATGACGACCACCACCCTTTCCCCCGACCGGCAGCAGTCTGTGCTGCGGGTTGTCACTACCGGTGAGCGCGTCTTTGGTCTGCCGCTGGAGCATGACCCGCTGGCTCCGGCCACCGCC
>NZ_JBHXRW010000185.1:0-2034 GCF_042716635.1 Streptomyces sp. NPDC058664
GGACCTTCTTGCGCAAAGCGGCGTTTTCCGCCTCCAGCGGTGTGGGCGGCTCGGCCGGCACCTCCACTCGGCGTCCCCGGGGCCGGCTCACGCCGACCGCCCGGACCCAGTTCCGCAGGGTCTCCGGGTTGATCCCCAGATCGGCGGCGACCGACCTGATTGTCGCTTCGGACCGCGACTCGTACAGCGCGACCGCGTCCGCCTTGAACTGCGGCGGATAGGTCTTCATGACCACGAGATGTCCGTTCTCAGATCCTCAGGATCCAGTGTCTCGTGTGTCCAACATCAGGGGTCAAGGCCCGTTGGTGCGCTCGATGACCCAGCGTCCGCCGGCCTGGATCGGGACTTTCTGTCCACGGCGGGTGATCTGTGCGTCGATGCCGCGTCCGGCCAGATCATCGTGGACGGGGCGGTAGTCGTAGCCGGCGTCCAGGCCCAGCCGGGGGCGCTCCGGCAACGGCCCCCGGGCCTTTTCGAGATCGCTGTAGGCATCCAGGGTGGCAGGCAGCAGCGTGTGATCGCGGACGTTTGCCGGTGCGGGCTCGGTGACCAGGGGTATGCCCTGGGCGTCGGTCAACTGCGAGCGTTTTACGCCCTGTTTACCGCGGTCGACCGGGCTTCTTCCCGCACACTCACCGCCGGCGGGAGCCTTGGTGATGCAGCCGTCCGCGACGAGGTGGTCCAGGTCGAGGCCGATCATGCGGTCGTAGGCGGCCAGGACCAGCAGCCGCAGGTCTTTTATAACTCCGAGCGCGATCCACTCGTCCCGGCGGCGCCGCAGCATCGTGGCGGAGCACTGCTCATCGGCCGCACGTTCGTATCCACAGCCGAATACCAGAACTTGTACCAGGCGGTCGAAGACCACCGCATCAGAAATCCGCGGGTTGTGACAGCCCAGCGGATGGCGGTCCTCGCGGTCCGGCAGCAAGGCCAGGAACTGGTCGCGAACCGGTTTGAGCAGGCATGCTGGGACAGCAGGCACGGACACCCCGAATGATCATGAAGCCTAGAGAACTCCATGATCGGGGACCGTGCCTGCACCACTTCACCCACCTACTGGCGGACGCTCTAAGAGAGTCGACATCTATCACAAGATCATGATCGCGGATGGCTACCCGGTGTCACCACCGACTACGGGCCAGAGCCGAACGATTTACAGTCCCCAATGAGGTCGTGCATGCTGGGTGGTGTCACGTCGAAAGGTGCGGCCCAGCCCGGTGGTCACTGCGGTTGGCCGGACCCGAGGATGGCGGTCTGCTGGTGTTAGAGCAGTCCGGCGACGGCCTGGATCATGTCGCTCATCTGCTCGCGGCGGCCATGGTGGCGGGCGAGTGCTCGCCAGTTCTTCAGGTGTGCGCGATGCCGTGCTCGCCGCGGATGCTGCGTGAGGAGTGCGCCTTGCGCCGGCGTTCGCGGCTCTCCTCATACCAGTCCGGCGGGTTCTTGAACTTGCGGTGCGGGGTTGCCACGACGCGGCCGCCGGTCTGAGCGCCCAGGCCCTGGTGGCCAGCATCGGCGAGGATCTCCACAAAGGGGCCGTCGGTCAGGTGCTTGACCAGGGCTGACTGGCGGGCGTCGGTGGTGTCGGCACAGCTTGCCGGCTGGGTCGGACTGCAGAACAGGAGCCTGCCGGTGGCGTCGGTCAGGACCATGGCCTTGACAACGTTCTGCTGGTTCTTGCTGGAGATGAAGTTGTCCTAGGCAGCTGGTGAAGCGACCGTCTCCAAAGACTGTCCGTGCCCATGGACTACGGCGGTGCGCGCTACTTGGCAGACCCCATCCTCAATCGGTCCTGACGACTGCCGGCCGCGACGACCTTGCGGCCCCAACCAATGCCTATGGCGAGGGAGTGGCGTCTGAGGACGTCGCCTGGGCCTTCCCTGATCTTGCGTGGGTGTCCCCGGCTTCAGCCGGGGAGGGAAACGCGTCCTTGGCCCGGAGGCGCGAAGCGCCGGAGTTCCCTGCGCCTTCGGGGTGACGGTCAGATAGGCCGCTTCTGGACCTCGATGTACTGACGAATCACGGTCAGCGGTG
>NZ_JBHXRW010000186.1:0-1999 GCF_042716635.1 Streptomyces sp. NPDC058664
CACCTCAGCGCGCTCCCGGCGCGCCGTTATGGCCTTGTCCAGGGCGGCCCGGCGCTGGACGTCAGTCAGCTGCGGTACAGCTCCCATCAACGATGTTCCTCTCACGGAAAACAATATGAAACAGGGCCATCATGACCCGCCTGTCAAGGCGCTGACCAGCACGTTCACCACCACAGCAAACCAACCTGCCCTGCCCTGCAGCACCCCGGCATGCACAGGCCACGGGCGGCCAACCCGGGAACACCAGGACCTGCGCCCAGATTCCGACACCAGCACCAACGCACAAACCCTCGCTGTCTCTCACACCACTGTCATGAAACCGAGAGATCGCACGCAGAGCGCTGGCCCCTGCCGGGCACCGCCAGGGCGTGGCCGAAACGGCCGTGGTCAGGTGCCTCAGACCTGCCTACCCACTTGGGAAGACTCCCTGTGAGCCACACAGGCGTCATCCGCCTTGCCGGGAGAACGACGCCGCCCTTCACCGCCTGGGTTCCGTCTGCGGCAGGAACCGCCCACCCCAGACGGAACCACACCGGTGAAAGCGGATGACGCCCCGGCAGTGAGCCTTTCCCAACCTGGTATCCGCCTGGTATCTGCGCTGGTCAGCGTCCTGATGCCGGTTGGGCCCTCGCAGCTGGCATGGGCTCCTGACCAGAAGTTTCACGGTCGGCCGAGGCCTGTGGAGACCCTCCATGGGATTCCTCCCGCCAACACGCCCATCAGGTTGGAAAAGGCTCACTACTTGCGGCGTTGTCGCACGATCGAACTCCCGCTACACTCCAGCCGCCCAGTGAAACCCGCAGGTCAAACAGCAAAGTCCTGCTGGAATACTAAGGCTCAGCACGAGGTTCCTCCAGTGCCATATTCCATCGCATCCCAATAAACGATCCTGCGATAGTTATACCCATCGTTGTACACGGAATCGACGTACTTGGAGCTATTGCTGGGCACGCAGACCATGCTCTTTGAACTATAGGTAGTTCCATTAATGCTCTCTTGAATGAAAGCTGAAACCATCTTTGCACTGGTAGTGCTGCAGTTTCTGTAGTAGACAGGGCCTACAGTATTCGTCCCCATCCCACACATCTGGGCGGTTGCAGGCGTCGCTACAGTTGCCACCAATGCACCTGCCGCCACAACCAGCGAAGCCGCTAGGGCGGCAAGGCGACCCTCATATCCAGTGATGATCTTCATGGTTAATACTTACTACGGAAATCGCCTGGCGCCCTTGAGTGAAGATCACTCAAAATACAGAAGTGAGCCTCTTCCACCCTCAGGACGGGGTGTGGTGAAGGACGACGACGGCCTTGATGATGTCGGTGATCCGGTTGGTGCTGCAACGGAGCTTTCGCAGCAGTCGCCAGCCCTTGAGCGTGGCCATGGCTTGTTCGCCGACGCAGCGGATCTTGGCGTGGGTGCTGTTGTGTCGACGCTGCCACCGCTTGAGCCGACGTCCCCGCAACGGCACCCGAACCGGGCGGCCGGCACCCTGATAGGCCCGGCCCGCCCAGCACTTCAGGTCGGCCGCGGCAAGTACATCGACCATGCCGTGCTTACGCGCCGCTGTCAGGTCGTGCGTTGAGCCGGGCAGCGCGGGTGAGACCCACAGCAGCCGCCCGAACGGATCGGTCAGGACCTGGATGTTCATGCCGTGGCGCTTGTGCTTGATGCCCCTATGTTCGTCAAGCCGCGGTCGTGAGGGTTGACGGGTCATCAGGGCGTTGGTGGCATACGATCGTGTCGGTGCGTATCAGCGCGTAGACCTCGCGGGCCACGTAGCGCTTCAGGCAGCGCATGATCTCGCGCTTACCTCGCCCCTCAGCGCTACGTCGCTCCAGGTAGGAGCGGGTGCGCTCGTCTTGGCGCATGCGGGTGACCACGATGCGGTGCAGCGCTGCGTTTGAAGTTTCCCCGTGATCTTGGACTCTCGTTCGTTAGGCCGCGAGGGCGTGTTGATGCCGCTGCCTGGTCTCGGCCGGTGTGAGGTAGCCGAAGATCT
>NZ_JBHXRW010000187.1:0-1968 GCF_042716635.1 Streptomyces sp. NPDC058664
GCCACTCCTGGCAAGCCACTGAAGACAGCTTCGCGTCAGCCACACCCGGCCCTCCCGGGCCGCCCAACAACTTACGGAGCTTCGCGTGCTCGTCTCCCCTTGCCCGACCTCTCGGCTTCGCTCGAGCAGGGGAGACCCCATTCGATCACTCGGTCCCACCGCGCCCTTGCGGTTCCTGACCGGACGTCTTGCTGTGCAGCGAGAGGAAACCGAGACCAGATGGCGGCGCCTGACCGCTGGCCGCCAGGCTCTCATCCTGGCCCGTCCACGGTGCGGTGGCACCTGCACCCAGCTTGCCGCGGGGTTCGGCATCGGGATCGCAACCGTCTACCGCTGCATACGTGAAGCTGTCGAAGCCCTGCCCGGCCTCGCCCCGTCCCTGGCCGAGGCGACATAGAGGATCCGGGAGAAGGCGTTCGTCATCCTGGACAGCACCCTGCCGCCGATCGACCGCATCACCACCGATAGCCCCTACTACTCCGGGAAACACAAGCGCCACGGCATGAATGTGCAGGTCCTCACCGATCCGTTCGGACGGCCGCTCCGGACCTCGCCGGCCCTGCCCGGCTCGGCTCACGACCTGACCGCCGCCAGGCAGCACGGGATCATCGAAGCCCTCACCGAAGCAGGACTCACATGCTGGCATGCTGGGCGGACAAGGCGTATCAAGGCGCCGGCGGACCCACCCGGGCACCGTTTCGGGCCGGTGCCTCAAGCGAGGGAAGCGCCGCCACACACCACCCACGCCACGATCCGCTGTATTGGCGAGCAAGCCATAGCCACCCTCAAGGACTGGCGCCTCCTACGCAAGCTCCGCTGCAGCACCAACCGAATCACCGACGTCGTGAAGACCGTCCTCGCCCTTCACCACACATCAACGCGAGGATGGAAAACGCTCACCTAAGCGGTGGGCAGTGGAGTGGACCTATGGTTGGCTCATGCTCCACCGGCGCCTGGCCCGCGACTACGAAACCCTGCCCACCCGCTCCGAAGCCATGATCCACCTCATGAGCCGCAGGCTCACCCGAGAATCGACTCCGAGCTGAAAGGACTCATAGCCACCGAGCCACGCTGTCCCGCGCGTTTTCACCCCTCATTTCATGCGGCCAACGGTCATCGAATGATACCCGCCGCTTCCCGACAGGCACCGCAGGCGCCTTCCCGTTCCGGCAGCCACCAGTAGTCGGACGATGACATGCCGGCTTCCTGGATGCCGCACAGCGTCTTGTCGAAGGTGCCGAAGGCGTGGGAGATACCAGGGGCAAGACCGTCCGTGACGGCCTCCTCCCAGCGCATCCCTACGGGCAGATACGGCGGTTGTGAAATCTCGAACCACTCGCCGCCCACGTGGGTGGCCGCATGGCACCAGGAACAGGACTAGATCTCCTCTTCCCAAACAAAACGCTCTTTAAGTGGGCGTTTACGTAGCACTTTTCTAGTATGCGAGGTCTGCTCATGCCCCAGTTTGATCGCCTCTGCCCGGTAGGAGGTGTGCATCCCCACCCGGATCACGAACCCGCCTGCCCGTCTCGTTCGCTTCCGTGTCTCGAAGTCCGTCTGGCTTTAAGACGCCCCAGAATCGCCGGACAGCCAGCGGAACTACACCCTCCAAACGCGGTCATGTACACGCTGTGCCGTGAGCGAGCGCAAGCCCTACCCCAGCGACCTGTCCGACGCCCGATGGGCCCTGATCGAACCGACGCTGACGGCCTGGCGAACTGCCCGGCTCGAACGCCGGCCCACCGGCCAGCCAGCCAAGGTCGAGTTACGGGACGTGTTCAACGCGATCCTCTACATCAACCGCACGGGAATCCCCTGGAAATACCTCCCGCACGACTTCCCCAGCCACAACACCGTCTACGCCTACTACGCCGCCTGGCGCGACGAGGGAGTCTTCGCTCAACTCAACTACGACCTCACCGGTCTCGCCCGCGTCAAGGAAGGCCGCAAAGCCGAGCCGACCGCCTC
>NZ_JBHXRW010000188.1:0-1938 GCF_042716635.1 Streptomyces sp. NPDC058664
ACTCCAATACCGGCCCCACACCCTCGACGGCTTCAGAGCCGGCACCGGCCTGACCCTGGACACTCCAACCTCACCCTGACAAGCCGAAGTCAGTAAAGAGCCGGGCTACAGGTCGAACTCGAGGTGCTCGATGTCCGTGAAGCGGACCTCCTCCAGGGAGCCGGCGCGGCGGCCGCCGTCCTGGAAGTACACGTCCTTGAGCGCTTCGGCCGCGAGCTCTTGGAGGCGCTGCTCGGTGGCTCCCTGTTCCTGGGCGTCGAAGAGGCGGGCGGCGTACTGCGGGGGCAGGGCGACGGTCAGGTGCCGGATGCGGTCCTGGTCGGTCGACCCGATCGGCGCGGTGTAGCCCATGCGGGCGCGGGTGTCGATGACGATGCCGCCCGTGGACGCCGCTTTCGCCTTGGCCTTCGCCCGGATCTGCGGCTGCCATCGCTTCTTCACCTCGCGCTCCAGGCGCGCGGCGAGGTCGGGGCGGGGCTTTTTGATCTGGTCCTTCACGTACCGCTCGACGGTGCGCTGGGAGATCCGCAGCATCTGGGCGACCGTCTTGGTGCCGCCGAGTCGCTTGACCAGGTAGCGCATCTGTGGACCCGCGTTCTTCGGTGCCGGGCGGGTGAACGCCTTCTGCACCGCCTTCTCCAGGCCGTCCCCGATCAGGCTCATCGTGGCCTTCTCCTACTCTCCGCTGTCGACGTCGGTGATGGTGCCGTCCTTGATGTACCGGGCCAGGTTGAGCTCGGGGGCGTTGAACCGCTCCCGGACTTCCTCGCCCCACAGGACGTCCTGCGTGCCCTCGTGCTTGACCAGGCCGGGGTTGATGCCGAGCCTGAAGCCGCCGGGCAGCGGCTTGCCCTCCCGGTAGGGCAGGAAGTCCAGCGGCGAGGGCCCGGCGGCGGCGTAGACGACGCAGTCGGACAGGATCGCAATCGGGTACTGCCCGGTGAACGCAGCGTGCTTGACGATCTTGCGGTGCAGGTTGATCCGGGTGCGAGCAATGACCGCCGCGCGGATGTCGGGCCGCCACGTCGGGCGGGACAGGGCGCGCCACGGCTCGCCCGGCCGCCAGCCCTCCCCGCGCGGGCGCTCGCGGAGCTTGCCCAGGCCGCCCTTCACCGTGGCCTTGACCGCCGAGACCACGAGTCCCAGCTCCGGGTCACGGGCCTTGTAGCCGTCCATCGCCGCGAGGAAGTCGGTCGGCGACAGGTCGGCGTCGACGCCGAGGTCGGCCATCGTGGCGAGGTAGGCGTCGCGCAACCGGTTGTACCAGCCGTCCAGGTAGCGGCCGTTCTCCCGCCGCACCCACGCCTCGGTCGGGCGCACCTCGTAGCCGAGCTCCGCCGCGTAGGCGACGGTGGGCGTCGTGTACCAGGCCGGGCCCTTGGGGCGGTCGCCCTTCGGCGTGAACGGGGAGGGCAGCAGGCTGCCGTCCAGCTCCACCCACTGCTTGCCGACCTTCACCTTCGACAGGTCGATGTGGGAGAGGTCGACCAGCCACGAGCCGGGCAGCTTCGGGTCGAACACCGGGTTCGTGACGTGTGTCGGCTCGCCGAGGCCGACGTTCAGGCCGTTGGCGCCGGCGGCGAAGGCCATGTTGACGTCGATGCCGACCAGGTGCCGCAGGGTGCACTCCGCGTCGGTCATCGGGCGGGCCCAGTCGTACGCTTCTTCGAACAGTTTCTCGCCGGGGCCGCGCACGTGGAACCGGGGCAGGTCCTTGAGGACCGGGTGGCCGTCGGGGACCTCGCACGGCGGCCAGTTCATCGGGTCGATGGCGTCCTTGCCCAGCGAGCCGGGGTTGTGCTCGGAGTGCCGCTTGCCGTCGGCGTCTGGCTCGGAGGCGCGCGTCGGCGGGTGCAGGGCGGTCATCAGCTCCAGACCGGTCACGGCGGTCGAGCCGCGCGGCGTCATTACCCGCGAGGCGTACACGCCCAGGACGCG
>NZ_JBHXRW010000189.1:0-1925 GCF_042716635.1 Streptomyces sp. NPDC058664
CCGCTCGAGCGCAAGAACGGGTGGACGCTGGCCGAGGAGGCCGGTCATGCGGGTCCGGACCGGATCCACCGGCTGTTGAACCGGATCGACTGGGAAGCGGAGGAGGTCCTGGACGACGTGCGCGAGTACGTCGTGGAGCATCTCGGCGACCCCGAAGCGGTGCTGATCGTCGACGACACCGGTTTCCTGAAGAAGGGGGTGAGGTCGGCCGGGGTTCAGCGGCAATACTCGGGAACGGCAGGGCGGACGGAGAACTCCCAGGTCGGAGTCTTCCTCGCCTATGCGGCTCCGTTGGGACGGACGCTGATCGACCGCCGCCTCTACCTGCCCACCTCCTGGACAGACGATCGTGAACGGTGCCGTCGGGCCGGCATCGACGACGCGGTCGCTTTCGAGACCAAGGTCGCGATGGCCAGGGCGATGGTCCGCCGGGCGATCGAGGAGAAGATCCCGTTCGGGTGGGTGAGTGCGGACGCCGGCTACGGCTACTCGAAAAGCTGGCGGACCGAGCTTGAGCGGGCCGATGTCTTCCACGTCATGGCCACCACCCGGCACGACACCGTCGTCACCCGCTGGGCCATCGACCACCCGGTCCACGACCTGTTCCACGATCTGCCGAGGCAGAAGTGGAAACGCCGCTCCTGCGGCAACGGCTCTCACGGACCACGCGTCTTCGACTGGGCGAGAGTCGAGGTCCGCCCCTGGCACCGGGAAGACCGCCGGCACTGGGTGATCGCCCGCCGCAGCATTCGCCGGCCCGAGGAGATCTCCTACTACATCGCCTACTGCCCCGCCGAGACCACCCTCGACCAGCTGATCCGTGTCGCCGGCAGCCGGTGGGCCGTCGAGGAATGCTTCCAGACCGCGAAACAGGAATGCGGCCTGGACGACTACCAGGTCCGCCGCTATCCCGGCTGGCACCGCCACATGACCCTGGTCATGGCCGCCCATGTCTGCCTCACCGTCCTGCGGGCCCGCGAGCTCGACACGGAGAAAGCAGAAACGGATCCTCCGGTCTCGTCCCCCTCAGCCTTCCCGAACTCCGACGCCTGATCCACCGCCTCACCCACCGCCAACCGGTACCCATCGACCACGTCCTGCACTGGTCCCAATGGCGACGCCGACACCAGCACCAAGCCCGCCTCAGCCACTACAAACAACGCGGCCACACACCACCGGAAACTGCCCAACCATCAGACCAAAGACCGTTGCAGCACTAGGCCCAATACCGGTGATTTAGCTTCTTTTCAGGCGCTGACTGGTTGGTTTGGTGGGTGGCGTGAGGGTGACGGTGTGAGTCGGTGGCCGGGGTGGGTTGCGGTGGTGGGGGTGTTTGAGGTTCCAATTGCTCATCTTGCGTTTGATAACGCGGGGGTTGGAGCGTCGTCTGCGGGGCGGTAGGGGGCGTTGCAGCAGCTCACGGGTGGTGTGCGTCAGGGCTTGGTGGAGTCGTGAGGGGGGAAAGGCGCCGCCTGGCCGGTGACGTGGCGGCGGGCGGCGTTGAGGGTGCGGGTGAAGGAGATCCGGTCGGGGTCGAGGCCGGCTTCGTAAGCGGCCTGGTGCATGACGTCGCGCAGTGTGTGGTGGACGAGGAGGAATCCGTAGATCTCCTGCTCGATGCCGTCGGGATACTGCGAGCGCAGGACGAGTTGCCGACCGCCCTGGTGGGTCTTGATCTCATCCAGGGTGTTCTCGATCTCCCCCCGCTGGTGATAGAGGGCAGCGAGGTCGGTGGCGGGTGCGTGATCGGGATCGCAGAGGGTGGTGATCAGACGGTAGACGGTGTCCTTGTCGCGGTCGTCGAGCCGGTATTCGATGACACGGACCGGGGCCGGAGCGTGGCGGTCATGGTCACCACTGGCCACGATCTCGGAGAGGTAGGAGCCGTCGTCGAAAGACTGCAGGACCGGCAGGACGATGTTCTT
>NZ_JBHXRW010000190.1:0-1903 GCF_042716635.1 Streptomyces sp. NPDC058664
CCGGGTGGAGACTGCCTTTTCTGCTACCTCCAGCACACACCTACGGAGCACGCACACCCTGAGCAGTCAATACCTAAATCCGAAGAAAACGGACACCGGGCATGCAGGCACAGGCGAGACAGGAGTGATGTCCAGGGCCCTGTTTGAGGGCCTTTCGGCCTCCGGCTTCATGCTGCCGGGCTTGGCCGTACTGCTGCCGCTGTGGGGTGCAGGGTCTGTCCCGGCCCCAGCCGGGACAGACCCTGCGTGCGACGCGTCGGGGGATATCTACCGCGTCGACCTCAGATGATCATGGAATTGTTTATTCCGGGCAGGTAATCGCTACTCAACTGACAGGCGGCGACAGCCTGGCCGTCTGTCTCGGATGCCGAGCAGCATTGTCCTTACGCGGTGGATAAGGGCGTGACTCCTCCCCCTCGTAAATGAGGGGGTTTCTCGCTAGGCCGGTGGGGCTTCGCGACGGACCAGTCCGGCCAGTAGGACGTTCAGGGCGCCCACTGTGTCCGCGTGTGCCATGTGGCCGCAGGACTGGCAGTGGAACTTCTCCCGGGTGGGCCGGTTCTCCTTGGCGATGTGCCCGCATGCGGGGCAGGTCCGGGTGGGGGTCCCCCCGGACGGAGTCTGGGGGAGTGTTGCGGGGGTCCACGGCGATCACGTCCCGTCCGGCACTCTCAGCCTTGGCATTCAGGATCGCGAGGAACACCCCCCCATCCGGCATCGTTGATCGAGCGGTTGAGTCCGGCCTTGGTGGCGGCCCCGTTGGGCAGGAAACCACCTGGTGCCTCAGGGTCGGGCTTCGGTTTGGGGGCCTTGCTCATGTTTCGGATCTTGAGGTCTTCGTGTGCGATGACGTCGTGTGCGCGGACGAGATCCAGGGCGGTCTTGTGTGCGTGGTCGAGGCGCTGGCGGTGGACCTTGCGGTGCAGGATGGCAACGCGTTCGACGGCTCGCCGGTGGTTGCCGGTGCGCTTGTCGCGGCGGACGCGGGGGAAGCGGCTGAGGTCCTGTTGCGCGGCTGCGAGCTTCGCGGCAGCACGGCGTCCGCAGCGGGGGTTGGGTACGAATGCGCCGTTGGAGTCGGCGAGGAAGTGGGCGATGCCCACGTCGATGCCGACGACACTGTTCGTGGCCGGGAGCGGTGCGGGCTGGGGCTGCTCGGCGGTGAGGACGACGTACCAGCGCCTGCCCTCACGCCGGACGGACACGGTCTTGACCTTGCCGGCCACGGCGCGGTGCTGGTTGACCTTGACGTGCCCGACGCCTTGCCGTCGGACGCGGGTGACCGGGTCGTGCGGGGTGGCATCCCAGCGGCAGCCGTCGCCGTCCTTGGGGAATTCGACCGTGTCGAACCAGTTGGCTCCCGGAAGCGGGGATAGCCGGGCGTATCGCCGGTCTTGATCCGGCGGAAGAACGCGGCGAATGCTTTGTCGAGACGGCGATGCGTGGCCTGTTGCGAGTTGAACGATCACCGGCCGTGCCGCTCAGGGGCGATCGCCCGAAGGTCCTTGAGTTGTGCGGACTGCTGCCCGTACGTGATGCTCGTCTTGGAGACGTGCCGGTAGGCGTCCCGGCGCTCTTGGAGCGCGCCGTTGTAGAGGCCGCAGTGGTCGCGGAGTATCTCGCCCAGCGCGCTCGTCTGACTCATGGTGGGCCGCAGGAGGAACTTGTATGCACGGATCATCCGGCCCACCCACCTCTCGGGTAAGCCGCTTGATCATACTGCGCGTGGGGTATGTCACCACGCTGGGAACCAAACCCCGATATTCGCACCGGTCGCCACGTGGCCTCCACCCTCCACGCTCACGTGGTGTGTGTAACGAAATACCGACGTGACATCGTCGATGACGACATGCTGAGGCGGTGCGAAGAGAGCATGCGAGAGGTGTGCGCCAGCTTCGAGACA
>NZ_JBHXRW010000191.1:0-1896 GCF_042716635.1 Streptomyces sp. NPDC058664
ATCACCACGCCAACGACGAGGGGCCCTGCCTCGTCACCACCCCCGCTGACCAGCCCATTTCACCCTCCAGCACAGGATGAAAGAGGTTCACTGAGCTCTTTCAGGGTCTATCAATTCTGAACATGCGGCGCGGGGTAGTCTTCGGGATGCTATTTGCGACACAGGGTAGCGTCACGGCATGTGATTTTTTTCAGAAATGAGTAATTCCCAGCCAGGACAAAACGCTCTTTAAGGTTCCCGCATGGTTATAACAGTCGAACGGACGTGGATCCTTGCCATTCCGGTTCTGCAGGCCGCCTCACGGTCCGTGCACAGGTGCAGCAGCGGGCGAACTGCGAGAGTGAGGCCAGACGCATGTATTTGATCTTAAGCTAGCGCGCTCTATAGCCGGTACGGGTATCGCGCTGGCGATTCCGGGGTGGCCGGTCGTTGCGGTGGTGCAGGATAACCGCTGGCCGTTGTTTGTCTGTCTCGGTCACTCTATGACGCGGCTGATGCCTTTGAGCATCAGTTGCTCAGGCGGCCCTCAAAGTCGACGGGCAAGAGTGGTGGATGCAGAGACAGGAATGGAAAGCCAGGTTCCTCACTGCTCGCCCAGCCGTCGAGTGAACAGCCCAGAAATGATCGTCATGCACGCCATCGCCCACAAGGACCTCGCACGCCAGTCCGACAGTGCGGCGGGGTGGCCCACCACAAGCACCGCCGATGGCCGCGAGATGCGAGTGCCTGCTCCGCGCGAGCTTTCCGACGGACCCAACAGGGCGAGCGAAAACCTCGAGCATCAACATCATGCGGTGAGTGAGGCACGCCATGTGACGCGTGCAGTGCTGGAGGGCTGGCACATGGACGCAGAGAGGTTCGACGCTGTGCTGTTGCTTGTGTCTGAGCCCGTCACCAACGCCGTTAAGCACGCCAAGCCGCCCATCGGGCTGCACCGTGAACGCTCGGGCAGCCGGTTTTGGGTAGGTGCCAGCAACGGTGATTGATGCGCCGACGACGAGTACGGTGGCGCCCCCGACATCATTGAGGCGGTGGTCGACATGCATGGCACCCGTGCCCATTCCGGCGGCACTACCCTCACTGAGCATGCCTGGCCGCCGCCTGATGCTCTGAAAAGCCCCGGTCTCTTCGACCTGACGAGGAGACCGGCGGCCTGACCGCGAGGACGGGAGCCGCGCGGTCGGCCACAGAAGGGGCGGGATTCCTCGCCGGACGCAGGGATCCCGCCCCTTCATCACGCACGCTCAGTTGAGTGCGCGTCCGCGGATGCTGCCGCCGTACTTAGTGAGTACCGGGTCGGTCGAGGGCTGGTGGTGAGGTCGATGGCAGGTCGAGCGCCTCCCATGTAGTCCCCGAGTCGGCCATATGAGAGCGAAAGAGGGTGATTTAATCAACCCCCTCTCTGGATTTTCTGATGCCTACAGGTTTGACCACTTTAGGGAGTTTTGATGTCTAATTCGTTTGTGTCATCCGAGGATACTTCTCTAGGGCGTGTCCGGAGGCAGTCAAGCGATCTGGAACGGGATCTCCGATCGGGAAATTGGGTGCCGTCTTCTCTTGAGCGCCGCATCGCCGGGATCCTGGCTGACGCAAAACAGAGGGAAGGGGTGATTACTTCTAGTCATATCCGTGCGGCATTTTGGGAAGGCTCGGCTGAATTCATTCATCGAAATGGTGCGCGGCTGGCAACTCTCCTTGCATCATTGGACGCCCTGTTGCATTCACATGACTGTGACGAGGAAACAATGGAGCAGATTAGTGAAAATATTTCAGACATCGCGGCGGCCAGGCGTTCAGAATGAGTGAGCTCTTTTCATCCTGAATAGTTGCAGGTCAGCAGGGTATGGATGGCTTGGATGATGGTGCTGATGCGGCGGGTGAAGCACCGGGCTTGCT
>NZ_JBHXRW010000192.1:0-1891 GCF_042716635.1 Streptomyces sp. NPDC058664
TACTCCAGCCGTAGATCGTGATCTTCACGTCTGACCGGCTTGCCGTCGATAGTGGCTGGCCTGGGCGCGGGCTTGGTGACGACGTCGCCAGCAGGACCAGTCGAGCTGGTGGGCCGCGTCGCGGACGGGCCGGATGACGAGCGTGGTGAACAGGCGCTGGATCTCGTGGCAGGTGAGCGGTATCAGGTCGGCCGGTCCGAGTTGCCGGGTGTGCTCGTCGGCTCGGACGACTGCGAGGAAGGCGTGGGCGAGCATGGCGAGGGTGACCCAGCGGGACCAGGAAGCGAAGCGGCGGACCTGGTGCTCGTCCAGTCCGGCCAAGCCCTTGCCGGACTGGAAGAACTCCTCCACCCGCCACCGTGACCCCGCGACTCTCACCAGCGTGGGCAGCGGCACGGGGGTGGTCGAGTAGCAGCGGTAGAAGGCGAGTTCACCCGTGCCGCGGTTGCGGCGGATCAGCAGCTGGTAGCTGCCGGGGCCGGGGTGGACGAGGTCGATGACGGCCCAGTCGTAGAAGCGGTGTCCCTTCGCCCCGGTCCCGGCGGACAGTTTCTGCCAGGCCCTCTTCGGCAGCTTCTTGGCCAGGGCGTCCGCGCGGAACTTCCCTGCCTGGGTGGTGACTTCGTGGGTGCGGGCGACGGCCAGGACGTAGCCGCAGCCGCGCTCCTCCAGTGCGCCCCGCAGCGTCGGATTGCCGCCGTAGACCTCGTCGCCGGCGACCCACGGGGCTTGGTGGCCCGCGTCCAGGAACCGGCCGATCATGCGGGCGGCCAGCTCCGGCTTGGTGGCGAACACGGTCTCCCCGCCGAGCCCGGCGGCCCGGCAGCGGTCGGGCTGGTCGGTCCACGAGCGCGGCACGTACAACTCCCGGTCCACCGCGGCGTGACCGCGCCGCCCCGCGTAGACGAGGTGGACAGCGACCTGCGAGTTCTCGATCCTGCCCGCCGTGCCGGTGTACTGGCGCTGGACACCGACCGTGTGGGTGCCCTTCTTCACGTCCCCGGTCTCGTCGACCACCAACACCGCTTGGTCGTCGCGCAGATGCTCCACCACGTACTCGCGGACCTCGTCGCGCACCAGGTCGGCGTCCCACTTGGCCCGGCCCAGCAGGTGCTGCATCCCGTCCGGAGTCGCATCGCCGGCCCACTCGGCGATCGTCCAGCAGTTCTTGCGCGGCAGGTCAGACAGCAGACCGAGCACCAACAACCTCACCCGGCGCCGGGGCTCGACCCGCGTGAACCGCCCCGCGATCCGGCCCATCAGGCCCTCGAACGCGTCCTGCCAGCGGGCGGGATCTATGCTGTGACCTGCGGCCACCGTCTCTTCGTCAGTCCACACAACTCACGATGATCAACGGTGGCCGCACCTGTGTCGGCACAGGCCCTGACCAGCGAAGTCACGCAGTGCCGCTACTGGCTAGACTCGAATCAGGGGCATCTCAAGGTCGGAGGTGACTCCATGCCCGCTATCCTCTTCGTCCGGATCACATCCGGACTCGATGCGCAGGAGTTCGAGCGGCGCCTGCTGGAGCGGCGGCCCCGCTTCCGTGACGTACCCGGTCTCCTGCAGAAGGTCTACGGCCGCGACAGCGCGACCGGCGACGTGTGCGGCATCTACTTCTTCGAGAGCCAGGAGGCGCTCGACGCGTTCCGGGAGACCGAGCTTGCCCGCACCATCCCTGCCGCGTACGAAGCGGTCGAGGTCCGTCGCGAGGTGTACGAGGTGCTCTATTCGCTGCGGCCCGACCGGGGGCCCTTCGCCGAGTCCGGCCACCCGGCGGCGTGACCCGCCGACGACTGGCGCGAGGGCATCAGACCGAGCCCGTGCCAGCCGCTACCAGCGCCAAGCAGCGCAACAACCGTGAAGATCACGATCTACGGCTGGAGTACTA
>NZ_JBHXRW010000193.1:0-1868 GCF_042716635.1 Streptomyces sp. NPDC058664
CATTTATACACACCCCCTAAATCGTGGTGTGACAATGGGTTCTCGCCGGCTCGAAATCGGTTTGTCATTCTGACAAATAACCCTTCGGGAAATAAAAAAAACGGCTCCATAAAGAGGAACCGTTTTGCTTCAAAAATCACGTTTTGTGTTATACTGGAGAAACGAAATTGTGTTTTCAAAATTGTCATTTTCGACATGATAACTTTTCTCGTAGTGTGGTTTTGCCGAACCCACTACTTTTTTTATGTCTCCGAACTTCATTTCTTCCCGTTCCGGCTTAACAATCCCTTTTGATTTTCGATACATATTCATTCCGGAAGGATACATGTGCAGCCGTCCGCCTTTTAAAAATTTCTTTTCCCGACCTTCTACGATCTTTGTTTGCACCTCACAGCCCTCTGAAGCCACTTTTAAGGCTGTTTCCCTGTCTTGGACATCTTCTAGGTCTATATCAGTCAAATAAGCGCTCAAATAGGCTCCTATGTTGTCTATATCCTTTAATGACTTGATTGTTACAAATCCTAAACCCCATAGACTCCTTAATTCAGCATTTTTAATATAAATCTTATCCAAATCATTAAAGCGCATTAAAACATGACAATGCCAGGCTCCACGTCCTTGTGGCTCTACCACCGATAAATAATCTATCGAACTTTCTTTCTTGTATTTATAACGCAACCTGTCGATAAAATTTTGAAAATCACTATAAAGTTTTTTCGTGTCCGTCATATTTTTCTTGTATGTCAAAGTTATATGTAATTCATTTGGCCGTCCTATAAAATTGTTATTTATCAAATAACGCAGCTTCTTAAAGGTTTGTCTCAAAGAATTATAATTTTCCTGCCGATTTTCCGAATGCTCGAACTCCCGGATCTCCCCAGTAGAGAGGTCTACAAACCTATCCTTGTCCAATTTTTTGATATTATTTTTCCGGTTCATCTTCTCCATATGCTGAACTTCAATGACGTGATTCATAGTGGTCACTTTTACAACATCATTTGGAGCTATGAAAACCGCGTCACCATTGCGTTTATCCATCCATTTCCCCTCAATTTTTCCTGTAATGTTTAATTAAAATCAAGTTAATAATAAAGAACCCCAAATCCGAAGTCAGTTTTTCAACAAAAATTAGCGTCCTTTTCCCAAATAGTCCCTATACAATTCCTTAATAGCAAACTCAATTACAGCATCTTTTGAAACTCTTCCAAATTCATTGTGTTTTGTAAAATGTTCGGCTAATAACTCTAGCTTTTTAAATGTTTCAACAGTAATTCGAGGTCCAATTTGTTTTTTCTCTTCCATCCAAACACACTCCTAACAAGTTGTTAACATAATTCTAACATTGGAAATAATAGAATTCAAGAACAGAAAAAAGAAGCACACTCGGAATGATATTTCGTTTCCTTTTGATTCCGAGCCTCCACCCCTTACAATCCCCAAAGGCAACCGACAAGGGAAAATTCGTCCCTTATCGGCACCTCCGGAAATTGTACAGCAAGGGGTCACTCCCAATAAAAAGACTACGACATATAAAACAGGTTTAGCTTCAGAGAAAAAGAGCATAAGGAAACTCGGTGCCACCCTAAAAAAAAGGGTGTCAAACAGGCTGTGCCTGTTGAGTTTCTATGCTCTTAGAACAGGTGCCGTTTTTGAAGCCAAAGATATAGCATAGATACCCCATAGATATAGCAGGGATATACCAAAATATCTCTAGAGATACGGGTATCTATGCTATATCTCTCTACAAGATTCCTCCACACGCTTGACGGAAATGCTTCAGCATTTTAGCACTCACTCGACAGAGTGTATAAGTGCGCCATTCGGAATTTCAAAGCTTCAAATTTCACAGAGAGTGCCCATTTATACAC
>NZ_JBHXRW010000194.1:0-1863 GCF_042716635.1 Streptomyces sp. NPDC058664
TCACCGACGCGCTGGTGTTGGAGAACGCGTTCAGGGAGCTGGTTCGTGCGGCGACGCTGGCGCCGAAGGATGGCACCGGGTTCCCTGGGAAGTAGCGGACCTGATCGCTGGACATAAACGGAACTCGGGCAGTGGCTTCCCATTCGGCCTCGAAGATCTGGCGGGTCTGCTCGTAGGTGCGGGCCTGGATCGGTGTCCGGTCTTCGTTGGCATCGGAGGCCAGGTCATCGGGCGCCTGGCGCCAATTGCGCAGCGACTCTTTGAGGTCCCACCAGTTGTCGTGGTGCTCCGGATCAGCCGACCATCGGCGGTCGATCTCGTCGCAGCGGTCCAACAGCGGCCGCTGCTCGTCGAAAGTGGCCAGCCTGTCGGCGTCCTGGCGCATCTGCGCCCGCCACCCGAAGTCCGCGCGCATCACCGCCTCGGAATCGCTGGCGCCGTGGTCGCGGTAGTGCTCGGGTGTCCACTGCCACTCCGCGATCCGGTCCCGCGTGCGTTGGGGCAGAGCTTGGTCGTTGCGGGCGGCCTCCATCGCCGGAAGCAGCGACACCTGGTCGACGACGACGACGCGGTCCTGTCCGGAACGCTCCGCGGCCTGCTCACGCTGCACATCGGCGAGCGTGCGCTGCTGGGCGCGGATCTCGTCGGCCCGCTCGTAGGGCATCCGGGTCACGTAGTCAGAGGTGAGCAGGCCCCAGTCGTTTCGGCTGATGCCGTTGACGGCCAGATCACGAGCCTGGTCCCAGCTGCGGGCCTCGACCGGGCCGAGAGTATCG
The DNA here is from genome assembly GCF_042716635.1 of Streptomyces sp. NPDC058664. Classification (NCBI taxonomy): domain Bacteria; kingdom Bacillati; phylum Actinomycetota; class Actinomycetes; order Kitasatosporales; family Streptomycetaceae; genus Streptomyces; species Streptomyces sp. NPDC058664. The sequence continues at coordinate 777 of NZ_JBHXRW010000194.1, forward strand.
CCCAGCTGGGCTCGCTTCGCGGCGGCGGCAGCCGGATCATCCCGGTAGTCCAGGTAGGCATCGGACAGGGTGACCCATTCGTCGAGCCAGCGATCCTCGGCGTGGTTGACCCAGGTCGACGACCACTCGTCGCGATCGAGGGCGTCGGCAGGGTCGTAGTCGTCGGAGTCGCGGTGGTAGCCGACCGCAGCCCAGTGGGTGAAGTCGTGACGCATCAGCTGCTCGGCGTCGGACTCGGTGGTGAACTCGTCGGCCTGGTCGGCGTGGTCGGTAGTGTTTGTCATTGGTTCGTGCCTTTCGGAAACGTCTGTCGAATAGGTGGGTTCGAAGCCGGGCCAGGCGCCGTGGCCGGTCATCTCTCGTGCTTGCATGTGCGATGACCACCGGGTGTCGCTCATGCCGGGCGGCTGCGATCCGCCCGGCATGAGCACCTCGTGCGCCCGCTTCATCGCTTCCGGAGCTTGAATCCAGGCGTCGTGCATCTCGGTCAGCTCGCGCCAATGCGGCCCGACCTCCAGGTCGCTGCTCCATCGGGCCTCGATCGCGCGAGCTTGGGGCAGCAACCTCGCGTCTTCGTCGAAACCGCGGTCGTAGTAGTCCATCGCGCGGGCGAAGTCGGCCCGCCACAACACCTCGTCCTCGTAGACCACCCGGTCGGCGTAGCGGGCGATGAACGGGTCGTCCAGGTCGTCGGTGCTCATCGCTCCATCCCGTCGCGCTCGGTCTCGACGTTGAACGCGTTCGCCGAAGAGCTGGCGTTGGCAAACGCGTTGACCGCCTGGCGCTCCGGGCTGCCGAACCGCGCTTTGGCGGGCGTCATCGACGCCACCTTCTGCACCGCCTCGTCGCGCTCGCCGCGGAACTTGTCCCGGTCGGTGAGGGCCTGGTCCCGCTCAGCGGTCAACGCCGCCAGCTGCCGTGTCAGTTGCCCGTTGCGGTCGGTCAGGTCGGCGTTGTGCTCGATCGACAACCGGTGGCGCTGTTCGAGGCTGGCGTATCCCTCAGATATGCCGGCCTTTTCGGACTCGGTCTCCGACAGCAGTCGCTCGCGGGACGCGACCCGCAGATCGGACAGGCTGTCGGACAG
>NZ_JBHXRW010000195.1:0-1815 GCF_042716635.1 Streptomyces sp. NPDC058664
TCCGCACTGTACTTCGAGGGCCGTGCCACGTAGATCTTCACCTTCCTGGACCAACGTCCATTGTCAGGTGTGTCCACACCGCAGGGGCCACCTCAGGTGCCTGGCCATGGCCGACGACGTGGCCGTAGCGTTGCCCGGGAACGGGCGTCGGACGGCTCATGCCGGATGGGGCGGGAAGCCTGGTCGAGGCGCCTGGCCTACGCGCCCGATACGACTTGGGGTCAGAACTTGTTGATGGGGACGGGCGGCTTCTCCTCGACGTCTTCCTGGTCAATGGGAAGCAGGCGTCCCGCGGTACGGAATCCCGTATTGCTGACGGCGCCGCTCGGCAGCTCCCGGGCAACGCCACCGGTCACCAGGGCGTAGGCGCGGGCCAGTTCCCCAGCGCCGAGGACGCCTGTCCGGCGGATTTGTCCGTGACGTGCTGTGCTTCCTGGGCGATGGCCCGCAGGAGTGCGTCACGGGCTTCGGTGGCTGCCGATGCAGGTTCGTGAAGTCTCGGGCAGCGTTGCAGCGTGCTGGGCAGCTTGAGGAAAGGACACCGATCTGAGGCCACTGCCTGCCGACACGTTATGAGGCTGAGGGGAAACGTGCAGGTCGAGCTTTGGCGCCTGACGCCGACGTTGAGGCCCTACCACCAAGCTGTAGGGCCTCATGTTCCGTGTCGGAATCTCACGGTCGATGTCGGATACGACATCGCCATGAGACTGACCAGGCTTTTAGGACGAATTCGCTTGTAGTGGTGTGGCCGGGTGGGCGACCGGCGGCTGGGACAGTTGCGGGTGGGCGAAACCTGTCCGGCACCTCCGCCCGAACGGCTGCCCGGCCCGCTCAGTTCTTCCGCTCACCCAGGACACAGAATTCGTTGCCCTCCGGGTCGAGGAGGGTCACCCAGTGCTGCTCGTCCTGCACGGTGTCGGCGCGCCGGGCACCGAGGGAGAGCAGCCGGGCGACTTCGGCCTCCTGGTCGTCGGGGCGGAAGTCGGGGTGGAGCCGGTTCTTCGACGTCTTGCCCTCGGGGACAGGCACGAAGAGCAGGCCCGGCATCTGGTCCGGCTCAGGCCGGATCTCGATGATCTCCTCGGATTCGTCGACCACTACCCAGCCGAGAGCCTCGGCCCACCAGCGCCCGAGGGCGATGGGGTCGGAGGAGTCGACGATGATCTGTTCCCATTCGAGTGCCATGGGCGTGAGCATAAACAGGGTCGGCTGGCTGCCAGGGCTGGGGGTGACTGTTGTCGACCGCCGGTCCGGTGGGCGGATCGTGTTCCGCAGAGCGGCGGGGTGCCGGACACGTCTGCTGTGACGTTTCGATCGTCTATGTGCTGGTCAGGGGGTGTGTCTGGCGGGCTCTTCGGTCTTGCTCCGGGATTCCGGAGTCGGCCGCGTACCGCCGGTTTTGAGTCTGGTCGGGTGCGGGGGTGGGGGGTGGTTGGGTGGGGAGGTCCTCTACCGGTTGGGTGAATGCCGGTCTGTTCGGCCTGTTCCGTGCGGTTCTCGGCTGTGCCCGGGGTGGGAGCGGGGGGTGGGGTGGGGCGGGGCGGGTTTCGGGGTGGGTGTCCGGTGGGTCGTGGGTGGGCTTGTTCCTGCCCGTCGGTGTCGTGGCGGTCGGTGTCCGTGGCGGCCGGGTGCTGAAGGGGGGCTCGGTTGTGGAGGGGGGCTCGGCTTCCTGTGGTGGCCGGTGTTTCCGGGTTTTGGTCTGGCCGGGGTCCGCGGTCGGTTATTCGGTGGTGAAGTCGGCCATCATGGCCATGTCTTCGTGTTCGAGGTTGTGGCAGTGGAGCATGTAGGTGCCGGGGTAGTGGGTGAAGCGGG
>NZ_JBHXRW010000196.1:0-1783 GCF_042716635.1 Streptomyces sp. NPDC058664
TCAGTCGTCTTCGCCGTCGCCGAAGTCGGGGCGGACGCCCCGCGCGGCCATGACCTCGTCGTTCGAGGTGCCGGCGGCGACCATCGGCCAGACCTGGGCGTCCTCGTGGACGATGAAGTCGACGACGACCGGCCGGTCGTCGATGGCGTTGGCCTCGGCGATGACCTTGTCCAGGTCGGCCGGGTCCTCACAGCGCAGGGCGACACAGCCCATGGCCTCGGAGAGCTTGACGAAGTCGGGGACGCGGGTGCCCTTGTTCGCCTGGACGTCGTCCGGGCCGGAGTGCAGGACGGTGTTGGAGTAGCGCTGGTTGTAGAAGAGGGACTGCCACTGGCGGACCATCCCGAGGGCGCCGTTGTTGATGATGGCGACCTTGATCGGGATGTTGTTCAGGGCGCAGGTCGTGAGCTCCTGATTGGTCATCTGGAAGCAGCCGTCGCCGTCGATCGCCCAGACCGGACGGTCGGGCAGGCCGGCCTTGGCGCCCATCGCGGCGGGGACCGCGTACCCCATCGTCCCCAGGCCGCCCGAGTTCAGCCAGGTGGCCGGCTGCTCGTAGTCGATGAAGTGGGCGGCCCACATCTGGTGCTGGCCGACACCCGCGGTGAAGATCGTGCCCTCGGGGGCGAGCTGCCCGATGCGCTGGATGACCTGCTGCGGCGAGAGGCTGCCGTCCTCCGGCAGGTCGTAGCCGAGCGGGTAGGTCTCGCGCCAGCGGTTCAGGTCGCTCCACCAGGCGGTGTAGTCGCCCTTGTTGCCCTCGCTGTGCTCGGCCTGGACGGCCTGGACCAGGTCGGCGATGACCTCGCGGGCGTCCCCGACGATCGGGACGTCGGCGGCGCGGTTCTTGCCGATCTCGGCCGGGTCGATGTCCGCGTGGACGATCTTGGCGTACGGGGCGAAGCTGTCGAGCTTGCCGGTGACGCGGTCGTCGAAGCGGGCGCCGAGCGCGACGATCAGGTCCGCCTTCTGCAGCGCGGTGACGGCGGTGACGGCACCGTGCATGCCGGGCATGCCCACGTGCAGCGGGTGGCTGTCGGGGAAGGCGCCGAGGGCCATCAGGGTGGTGGTGACCGGGGCGCCGGTCAGCTCGGCGAGGATCTTCAGCTCGCCGGTGGCGCCGGCCTTGATGACGCCGCCGCCGACGTACAGGACGGGGCGCTTGGCGGCGGAGATCAGCTTCGCGGCCTCGCGGATCTGCTTGGCGTGCGGCTTGGTCACCGGACGGTAGCCGGGCAGGTCCGTCTGCGGCGGCCAGCTGAAGGTGGTCTTCGCCTGGAGCGCGTCCTTGGCGATGTCGACCAGGACCGGGCCCGGACGGCCGGTGGAGGCGATGTGGAAGGCCTCGGCGATCGTCCGCGGGATGTCCTCGGCCTTGGTGACGAGGAAGTTGTGCTTGGTGATCGGCATCGTGATGCCGCAGATGTCCGCCTCCTGGAAGGCGTCCGTGCCGATCGCCTTCGAGGCGACCTGGCCGGTGATCGCGACGAGCGGGACGGAGTCCATGTGCGCGTCGGCGATCGGGGTGACGAGGTTGGTCGCACCGGGCCCCGAGGTCGCCATGCAGACGCCGACCTTGCCGGTCGCCTGGGCGTAGCCGGTGGCGGCGTGGCCCGCGCCCTGCTCGTGACGGACCAGGATGTGACGCACTCGCTTCGAGTCCATCATCGGGTCGTAGGCCGGGAGGATGCAGCCGCCGGGGATACCGAAGACGGTGTCGGCGCCCACTTCCTCGAGAGAACGGATGAGGGCCTGCGCGCCCGTGACGTGCTCGACGGCGGTG
>NZ_JBHXRW010000197.1:0-1772 GCF_042716635.1 Streptomyces sp. NPDC058664
GCGGTGAGCTCCAGGTGTTCGGCGACACTGATCTGCCGTCCGGCGCCGTGGAGCCGGCGCAGCAGCGGGAAGTTGAGCGCCCAGTTGGGCAGAAGCCGCAGCGCGCGGCCCGGCGCGGCCAGGACCGGCGCGGCTACCGGCGGTGCCTGGGTGCCGAGAGCTTCGGCGATGAGTTCGGCGGTGGTCTTGGTGACGAGCGGGTGGGCGGTGGTGCGGATCCGGGCGGTGAGGTACTGCTCGATCTCGCGGACCAGGAGGGCGGCCTCGTCGGCGAGCTCCGGGCCGGAGGGGGCGAGGGTAGTGAGGATCTGGGCGGTCACGGCGCCTGACTCCTTATATACCGGTTTGGGCTAGGGCGGAGACCCGGACGGAGCCCGGACGGCTCCGCGTTATCGCAGGTCAGAGAGTTGGGCGACTTGGACGGATCCGGGCCCGACCCGGACGCGGGTGTCCGGGTCGGGCACTCCGGCGTCCGGGTCGGGGCCTGGTCCGCCTGGGGGCATTCCGGGTCAATCCGGGCGCCCGTCCGGGTTGTGTCCGGGTTGGAATCAGGCGGTAAGCCCGAATCGGTCGGTTGCGGCGGCCTCGACCCGGGTGAGCGGGTAGCCGGTCACCCGGGAGCCCTTCGGGCCCCACGGCCGCTTGGCCTTCTCCTCGTCGGTGCGGACGATGAGGGCGCCGAGCTTCTCGGCGGTGACCGGGTGGCCGGCCGTCTTGAGCTCGTCGACGAGGAGCTGGCCGGGCAGCCAGTCGGCCGGGCCGTCGTCGGTGGCGTGGGCGGTGAAGGTGTCGAGGACGGCGGCCAGGAGCAGCGCGTCGTCCTCGCCCCGGGCGCGGAGCTGGTCGACGAGCGGGACCGGTCCGTTGGGCAGGGTCCCGGCCTTGCGCCGCCACTCGGTGGCCCGCTCGATGAGCGCGTCGACCTGCTCGTCGGTGTAGTAGTCGGCGCGGACCATGGTCGGGTTGGTGCCCTCGGCCCACAGAAGGCCGGCGCCCCGCATCTCGGACTGGATCGTCTTGGCCGAGTAGCCGCTCGCGGCGGCGCCCTTGCCGAGGATCGTGTCGGAGGCCTCCGGGGTGGTGCAGCGCAGCGCCCACCGGATGGACAGCAGGTCCCGCAGCGAGGTGTCGACGACGTCGGAGCCGGGCTTCTGGGTGGCGCAGAAGGTGATGATCCCGGCCGCCCGCCCGCGCGAGACGAGGTTGCGGAGCTTGCGGGTGATCTTCTTCCCGTACTCGTCGTCGGTGGTGTAGAGCATCAGCTCGTCGACCCACAGCAGCAGCTGGCGCAGCTCCGGGTACTTGCCCGCGAGTTCCTCGGTGACCTTGCGCTTGCCGAGCTTCTTCAGCAGCACGTACCGCGCCTTCATCACGTCCAGCAGCTCGTCCAGCATGGCGCTGAAGGCTTCGGGGTCGGCGTCGCCCTCGTAGCGCTCGCAGAGGTGCTCGAACGGCTCCAGGTCGCCGCCGCCCTTGCCGTCGGCCAGCCAGAGGATGACCCGAGGGTCGAGCGCGGCCGCCAGCAGGATCGTGTTGCCCGATCCCGACTTGCCCGCGCCCGGCTCGCCGCCGATCAACCCGGAGCGCTCCACCACGGAGATGGACTGGTGGATGCCGCGCACGTCGGGGCCGATGGAGATCCGGCCCCAAAAGTTCGCGGCCGACTCCAGGGCGAGCAGCGGGCCGGGGACGGGGTCTTGTGTGAACGGCAGCTCACGGGCGACGTAGAGCTCGATGCGTCCGGCGCGGCCCCGTTTGGCGACCGAGACCTG
>NZ_JBHXRW010000198.1:0-1748 GCF_042716635.1 Streptomyces sp. NPDC058664
ACCGGTGACCGTCCGGCCTTCTCACCACCCGACGGGGCCTTGGTGATGCAGCCGTCCACCGAGAGCTCACTCAGCCCCAGACCGATCATCCGGTCATAGGCCTCGAGCGCGAGAGCGTGCACCTTCTCGGATATCCCCAGCTCAGCCCACTGTTTGACGCGGCGGCGGATGGTCCGGTCGGAACACCCGGGAGTGGAGATGCGCTCGTAGCCGGAGCCGTGGACCAGCGCGAGCACGACGTGCTCAAAGACCACACGATCCGGGACTCTGCGTCGATGGCATCCCAGCGGATGATTCTCGGCGTAGTCCTCCCGCGCCGGCAGCAACGCCGCGAACCGGTCCCACAACGGTTCGAGCAGGCATGATGGCACCGCAGGCACGAGCCCTCCGATTGATCACTGAGCGTAGAGAACTCCATGATCACTCAGGCTCGTGCCCGCACCACATCCGGGACCACCCGCAAACACACGCCTCACCATTTGCCGGTCGGTCTTAACGTGATCTAGCCATTCCTCCCGGCCCTTCAAGGCTGGGAGGAATGGCTTCTCTGGACTGCTCTGGCGCCCGCGTTGCAGCGGGCGTTTCTGCTGCTCGGTGTACTTTTTGATCACGGACAGCGGTGCTCCGCCGGCGGAGGCCACGAAGTAGGAGGGCGACCAGGAATGCGCGCCCCGCAGGTGCTTGCGGATGTGGTCGGCGTACTTCTTGCGGAGGTAGGGGGCGGACGCGCCCTTGAGGGAGCCGGCCAGCGTCGACAGCTTGACCTGGGGTGGGTAGTGGATGAGCAGGGGGACGTGATCGCGTTCGCCGTTGAACTCCCGCAGTTCGGCGTTGGTCTTGGCGCAGACCTCCCGCATGATCTCTTCGCAGCGCGTCAGGATCTCGTCGGCAAAAACTCCGCGCCGGTACTTCGGGACAAGACCAGATGTGCGTGCAGGGAGTAGACGACGCTACGACCCCTGCGGATATCGGGGTTTGGTTCCCATTGGGGTGACATAGACACGATGCTGCGATGCCCGTATGAAGGTCGTCGTACAGGTGAAGCTCATGCCGACGCCCGAGGTGGCGTCAGCACTCGAGTGCACCCTACACACGGCGAATGACGCGGCGAACTGGCTGTCGGGCCAGGCGCGCAAGCGGGGTGAGACCTCCCGCAAGGCATTGCAGGGTTTCGCCTACCACGACCTGAACGACTGGGGACTGCCTGCGCTGCCTGCGCTGCCTGCGCTGCCCGCGCTGCATGTGCTGAGGAAGGTCGCCGACGCCTACACCGCCCTGCGGGCGAACATCCGCAACGGAACCTTGGCAAGCCAGGGTCGAAGCGTCGGACCAAGGCGGAGTCCAAGCCGATCGGTTTCCGGTCCGAGCAGGCCCGCAAGCTGCTGGCCGAGAACCGCAAGGGCGAGTCCGATCTTGTCCACCGTGACGGCATGTGGTTCCTCATCGTCACTTGTGAGGTCCCCAAGGCCGAGCAGTACGAGCCGACCGATTTCCTCGGCGTGGACCTTGGCATCGTCAACATCGCCACCACCTCGGACGGGAAGATCCACGCCGGGCGCGGACTGAACCGCTACCGCAAACGTCAGCTTGCCCTGCGGACCAAGCTCCAGAAGAAGGGCACCCAGTTAGCCAAGCGGGTCCTCAAGCGGCAGCGCGAGTGTGTCTGAAAGATCGTGTAAGTCCGTGATGTGACAGCCTGGCCCGGGGCTCGGCCTCGGGCCTGTGGGCCAGGCGGATCGGACGAGTCA
>NZ_JBHXRW010000199.1:0-1672 GCF_042716635.1 Streptomyces sp. NPDC058664
CGCGGGGTGCGCGTCCAGGTGCCGTGCTTTTGGAGCTCCGAGAAGCCGCCGGAGTCCACCGCGTAGGGGCCGAGGGCGGGGTGGAGGGTCTTGGTCTGGGTGAAGTGCTGGGCCTTGAGGAACAGCGGGATCCGCACCGCGCGGACCCAGTGCTGTTTGTGGGTGGTCAGGTAGAAACGCACGCGAGATCTCCCTAACGGTTGGCTGTTACGCGGCGAACAGATCGGCCTGCCCCGGTTCGACCGGGACATCGACGACATTGACGGACTGCCCGGCGCCGGTCGTGACCGGAGCGAGGACGGTCATGCGCTGGTCGGTGACGGGGCCGTCGTTGTGGAACCGCCAGGTGCCCACGTCGTGCTGCGGCCGGTCCGGGCCGGGCCGGGTGTAGCGGCGGGGCTCACCGGGGTGGGTGGCGTTCCATTCCTCTGCGCACACCTTGTGGGCGGGTTCTCCGGCGTGGGACCGCATTGGGGTGGGCTTGCCGCACATGTGGCAGGCCCGATTCCGGGTGCGGTCGAAGTGCCGGGCGTCGCCCCAGTCCAGGAGCGGGTCCATGCCTGTTAGGAGGTCGACTGGGTGGTCTGGCGGGCGTACTGCTGGCGGACGTAGTGGCGCGGGTCGCAGATCACAGCCGCGTTGTCGATGTCCATGAGCCGCCGGGCGGCCCGGCCGGCGTCCGTGGTGGCGTCGCTGATGGGCGGGGCCTTGTCGTCGCCGAGGGCGATGCGGTCGAGTAGGGCGGCTTTGCGGAGCCAGAACTCCCGGCTCGTCTCGGTACCGAAGGGCCGGTCGGCGGCGGTGCGGGCGACCCAGCCGATTTCGCTGATGATGCTCGGGGCGGTGGCGTAGGCCTGCTCCGGCGTCGGCCACTCCTGCGTGAGGGCGGGGCGGTGGTCGGCGGACAGGTAGACGCGGGTGCGGTCGCCGTCGCGGGTGGCCGTGCGGTGGGCGGACCAGGTGGTGAAGACGCTGCCGAGGGTGTCGATGACGCGGTCGGTGTCGTCGGGGTCGCAGATGACGCGGATCTCGAACACGGGTCGGCTCCTCAGAGGTTGGAGGCGGCGTCGATGAGGCTCTGGGCGAGGCGGTTGATGGGGCCGGCAGCGCCGGTGGAGGCGAGGAAGAACCCGAACCCGGCGGCGATGAGCGCGCTGCCGTAGCCGAGGTTTCCGGCGCGCAGGAGGAAGTACAGGACGAGCCCGAAGAGGGCGACGAGCGAGACCGTGATGGCCATGCGGGGGGCCTCCCTGGTGGTGGGTGGTGGGGTGGGTCAGGAGGTGGCGCAGTCGGGGCAGGTGCCGAGCGAGGTGGGGATGCAGTAGCCCCGGTCGAGTCGGCAGGCGGGACAGGTGTGGCGGGCGCGCATCATCGCCTCGTGCGAGCGCCAGCGGCCCGGCGTCATCGGCCTGATGGGCAGGGCGCGCTGGGTGTCGTAGAGGTAGGCGTAGCGCCAGCCGTGGCGCCAGTAGCGGATCTGGGCGACCGGGTCGTGGCCGCCGGGGCGGAGTCCGGCGGCGGGTCATCAGCCCGGCCGGTGCGAGGTTCTTGCGGTAGGTCGTCACCGGCCCTCCCGCCGGGCGTGGGCGGCGGCGGTGCGGACGAGGGTGAGAACTTCGGCGCGGGTGCGGCCCTGCGCGTCGTTCCAGCGGTGGTAGGGCTCGCTGACCCC
>NZ_JBHXRW010000200.1:0-1649 GCF_042716635.1 Streptomyces sp. NPDC058664
AGGCGGAGCGTGCGTCGGTGCCGGACACGCCGGCGCTCGTCCTGTCCGTTCTGTTCCTCCGTGCCACCCCTTTTTGCCGGGCTGTCTCCTGCTCCTGCGCGGCTTCCTCCAGGGCCGCCATGAGGTGCTTGCTGACGCGGAGCCCTACGGCGTCGTGGTGGGCGCGGACCGTAGTGGAGTCCATGCTGGCCAGCGACAAGTCTGTTTGCTCCGCGCGGGCTGCCTGAGCGATCAGACCTTCCGGCAGGGCGGTGAACACACCGGCGTCCCGCCAGGCGCGGAAACGTCCGTAGACGGTGGCCCATGGGCCGAACTCGGCAGGCATCTCCCGCCACTGACCGCTGGAGCGGAACCGCCAGACCACCCCCTCGGACTGTTCCCGCAAACGCTCCGGATACGGGCCGTACCCACCGATCGGCAGATACGGCTCGATGAACTTCCACTGGGCATGGGTGAGGTGCCTACGCGTCACGCCCACAGTCCTATCGGGTTCCACCCCACGAAGAGCACAGAACCCGGCAACTGATCACGACATCACACAGGCCCTAGTCCAACGCGACTTCACCGCCGCACGGCTGGACAAGAAGTGGTGCGACGAAATCACATACGTGCAGGTCGGTGGCTCATGGCTGTATCTCGCCTGCGTCATCGACATCTGCTCACGCCGAGTGCTCGGCTACTCGATGGCCTCCCACATGCGCGCCGAGCTGGTCATCAACGCACTGAAGATGGCGGTAGCGGCCCGCGGCGGCAACGTGGACGGAGTGGTCTTCCACGCGGACAGGGGTTCGCAGTACACGTCGGCCCCGTTCGCGCGGGTATGTGATGGTTTCAGGATCCGCAGGAGCATGGGACGCGTCGGCTCGAGCTACGACAATGCCCCCGCTGAGAGCTTCTGGCAGGGGCTGAAGAGGGAGACGATGCACCAACGGCTGTTCTCGACGATGCGCCAGGCACGGCTGGCGATCTTCCAGTGGCTCACCTACTGCAATGCCCGCAGACGCCACAGCGCCCTCAACTACCTCTCACCAGTCGAATTCGAACAGCAACAGCAGAGAGCACGTACACTCACACTCGCAGCATGAACCCCTGTGTCCACACCCTGGGGGACGCCTCACTACTGTCGTGCGCCTGAAATCTGATGGCTAAGTATCTGTGTGTTTCTTGTTGGCTGGTGGGGTGACCTTGGTGAGGTAGTCGGCGAGGGAGTTGAGGATCTCGTCGGCGGTCTTGGTCCAGATGAACGGCCTGGGATTCTCGTTCCAGGTCGCGATCCACTGCTTGATGTCGCTCTCCAGGGCCTTGACGGAGGTGTGGACGCCGCGGCGGATGAGTTTGTCGGTCAGCAGGCCAAACCAGCGCTCGACCTGGTTGATCCAGGACGAGCCGGTGGGGGTGAAGTGGACGTGGAAGCGGGAGTGTTTGGCCAGCCATGTCTTGATTTCGGGGGTGTTGTGGGTGGCGTAGTTGTCACACACCAGGTGCACGTCGAGATCGCGGGGCACTCTTTTGTCTATCGTGACCAGGAACTTCTTGAACTCGATCGCGCGGTGGCGGCGGTGGAGTTCGCTGATGACGGTGCCGTCGGCGATGTTGAATGCGGCGAACAGGCTGGTGATGCCGTGCCGCAGGTAGTCGTGGGTGCGGCG
>NZ_JBHXRW010000201.1:0-1556 GCF_042716635.1 Streptomyces sp. NPDC058664
AACGTCGCCTTCAGCACCCCCGAACACCTCGTCCAGACCATCCGACGCGGCCTCCGCCACATCCAGTACCGCAGCCACCTCATAGACGGCTGCCTCGCCGAGACCGGCCTGACCATCAGACCCGCCTGAACGACGCAGCGACATCACGAGTTCAACCTCAGTAGCCGCGCACCTCCCCGGCACGCTCGGCCGCCAGGAGACCACGTTCAATAGATCCCGGGCTTGCGGCCCGGGTTTTCTCGCGGGTGGGTAAGCCGTAGGCGGCCCTGGGCAAGCCTTGGACGGGGGCCGTACACGAGGTAGGGGCAAGCCTCGCAACCCGTACGAGGACTTCGGGTGTGCGGGGAAGGCGGTGGGCCGTGGTGGCGGGCGGGGTCAGCCGCTCCACGATCCGGCGCCGCCCGGCACACGGCCCACTCGCCCGGCGCCACGGGCCCGCACGCCGAACGGCCCGCACCGTCACCCGGTGCGGGCCGTTCATCCACCCAAGAACCCGCCGGAAGGGGGAGTACGGCAGGCCCCGCATATCCAGAGCGGTCCCACACGCTCACCACCCGCATGCCCCCGGCACCGTGATCCACACCCCGTCACCCCCAGAAAACCGGACCGGTCCCCGGTCCAAGGCCGGCTGGCGTGACGATCCGCATTCTGACCGCCTCGAACGAGTCGTTCGGCAAAGCGCACATGCTCCGGCGAACCTGTACCAGGCAGTGCCGACACTTCACGGGGTCCAGCAGCAATCCGGATGCTGCATGATCGAACGATGCTGAATGCTGCATGATCGAACGATGCTGATCGAGCTGGAGAAGGTCGCAAAGTTTCCCTGGAGCCCCTGGCTGGCCCAGATCCGGACCTCGTTCGGCGAGACAGCGGTCCGCTGGTGCGGTGACCAAGCCGCGAGGCCGGGCAAGTACCACGTCGAGTGGACGGTGGACGAGGACATCGTCTGGGGACGGAACGCGAAACCGGCCGTCGGCGTCGGACCAGACATCCGACCCGGCGGGCACTGCGTTGTCCTGCGCGGACGGCTGAGCCTCACCGTGGACGGCGCCGCCGTGCTGGACTTCGATGGCACACAGATTCTGCTGGACCTTGCTGATCCGCTGCCCGAAGGTGTTGCCGACACGTGGGTCGAGCTCTTCATCGAGCGCGAGAAGATCGCTCTCTACCCATACGAACTCTGACCAGACGTCGCTCCATGGCAGGCCGAACCAGCGTGAGACCGCGCGGAGTCAGCCACTCCACGATCCGGTACCGGCACAAGGTCGAGGAGCTGTGCGGGTGCGCGCAGGACGAGGAGCGCGGGTGGCTCCGGGGGGCGCCCGTCCCGCCGAGCACCATCACGAGGAAGGACACGAAGCACTGCCCGGGCCCTCTTCGAGAGCCCCGTCGTACGGCTTCCCGGTTCGTTGAGGCACCAGATACAGGCACAGCGGGAGGCAATTTCGGCCGCAGTCTCTTAGACCGACCGGCAAATGGATCACTTGAGGCGTCGGGTGGTGGGCCGGTTGTCCCAGCGGTACCGGTTCGCCGATCGTCTGATGATCATACGGAGC
>NZ_JBHXRW010000202.1:0-1516 GCF_042716635.1 Streptomyces sp. NPDC058664
GTCTTGGCGTTGCGGAACAGGCGGGCGAGAGCAGCAGCGAGCTGGCGGACTCTGGTCTCGACCGACCACACGACGACCACATGCGTCGGCGCGTCCAGGCGGCGAGCGATCGCAGTCCAGCGCTCCCGTTCCCGGCGGCTTTCGATGACGTGTTCGCCGATCTCGTCGACGACTTCGGCGCCGGTCGCAGTGCACGACATCCAGGGCCGGGCCCGGCGCATGAGCGATCCGTAGAGACGCCCGCTGGCGGCAGCGTCGAATTCGGCCCAGTCCTGGGCGATTTCGACGGCGGCCTCTTCGGCGATGGCGTCGGCGAACTCAGCCCGCCAGTCCTCCCACTCGCCCCAGGTCCGGCGGATCATGGCGCGCAGCTGGTCGCCGTTCATGGCGTCGATGAACTCCTCGGTCTCCTCGACGTCATCGAAGGGCCGGGCGTAGGCGTCGGCGCAGTCCTTGAGGAAACGGCGGGCGGCGGCGTGCTCGCCTTGGTGCATCACGGTCATGTCAGTTCTCCTTGGTGTTTTCGGCGATGAATGCCTGCTCGATGAAGGCCAGGTTGTCGGCATGGCGGGCCGCGCCGGCCTCGGTGTTGTGAGGCCACTCGCGGCCGTCGTGAACCTGGTCGTAGGCCAGCGCGTAGCGGCGCTCCTCGACCGGCGACACCGGCTCGTGCCCGTACAGATGCGGGTTATTGCGGGCCGTGAACTCGGCAATCAGGCTGGCGAGCTGGTCTTCGAGTTCGATCACCTTCGGTGAGCGTGGGAACTGCGGGGCGAGGTCGCCCGCAATTCGGGCGTCCAGCAGCTGGGACTTGACCACCTCGATCTCGCTCAGCAGCTGCGCGGCGGACAGATCCGCTGGGCTGCTCACGTACTTCGGGTGGGCCACGACCAGCAGATCGGGCCGAAACTTCGCCAGCGCGGCGCGGTTGTCGACGCGCAGAGAGGCGACGGACTTCTCGTGCCGCGCGGCGATCTCGGCATCGAGGGCCGCCAGCTCCGGATCGGTCGGCTGGGCCAGCGCCCGGAACTGGGCCTGTGCTCGCCGGTACTGCCAGATATCGACGGCGGCCGCGGCCGCGACGACAGCAGCTCCTGCTGATACGCCGATCACGACGGATCGAATGGTGTTGTGCGACATCACTTCTCCTTCTTGATGGGGTTGCGGTTGGTGCGGCGGGTCTCGTAGCGGGCGCGACGGTGCGCCAGCGCCTCGACATGGCGACGGATCCAGCTGCCGGTATCGGCGATGGCGTAGCCGAACATCTGGACCGACTCGGCGACGCCGGGGCGGCCTGCGCAGTGCCACCACCCGAAAGCGGCGACAGCCAGCACGTACAGCGCCAGCGGACCGGGCAGCGGCAGAACTGCCACAGCGGTGGCAGCGACTGCGGTACCGGCGACGGCCGGGCCCCAGATCCGGGCCCAGTCACGGGCCTTGGTGGCCCGGTCGACGTGCGGCTTGGCCGTGCGACCGAGGACACCGCCGTCCTGCTTGACCGGCACCAACTGCGCGG
>NZ_JBHXRW010000203.1:0-1495 GCF_042716635.1 Streptomyces sp. NPDC058664
GTGGCTGGTACCGCCGGGCCAAGGCCGCCCGGGGCGAGGGCGCCCCGGGCGAGCTGACCAGCGCCGAGCGCGAGGAACTGCGCCGGCTGCGCAGGCAGAACCGCGAACAGCAGCAGACGATCGAGATCCTGAAAAAAGCGACGGCCTTCTTCGTGAAGGAGAACGACCGGTGACCATGTTGTACCGGTTGGTCCACGCGGAGAAGGCGAACTACCCGATCGTGCTGCTGTGCCGGGTGCTGCACGTGACCCGCTCCTCCTACTACGCCTGGCGCGAGGGCGAGGCCGCCCGCCGGGCCCGCCGGGCGGCCGACGACTCGCTCGCCCACGAGATCACCGTGCTCCACATCGCCTCCCGCAAGACCTACGGCGTCTCGCGCATCCACGTCGAACTGCGGCGTCTGGGGCGCCGGGTGAACCGCAAGCGCATCGCCCGCGTGATGCGTGAGCGTGACATCCGCGGCGTCACCCGCCGCAAGCGCCGTTCGCTGACCCGGGCGGACGCGAAGGCGAAGCCGGCCCCGGACCTGATCGGCCGCGACTTCCACGCCGAGCGTCCCGGCACCCGGCTGGTCGGCGACATCACCTACCTCCCGACGGCCGAGGGCTGGCTCTACCTCGCCTGCTGGCTGGACCTGGCCACCCGCGAGATCGTCGGTTACGCCATGGCCGATCACCACCGCGCCGAGCTCGTCGGCGATGCCCTCGACATGGCCTACGGCCGAGGCGGTCTGGAGCCCGGATGCGTGATCCACAGTGATCGCGGCAGCGAATACACATCGGCGCGATTTCAGCACCAAGTAAGGGAGTTGGGGCTACGGCAGAGCTGCGGACGCACCGGATCGTGTTTCGACAACGCCGCGGCGGAGAGTTTCTGGGCCCTGCTCAAGGAAGAGATCGGAACCCGGACCTGGCCCGACCGGGCCACCGCCCGCGCCGAGGTCTTCACCTTCATCGAGACCTTCTACAACCGCCGCCGCCTGCGCAAGCACAAGATCTTCGGCTACCTCACACCGGCCGAGACCAGGCAGCGGCATCAACACGCCCTCGCGGCCTAACGAACGAGAGTCCAAGATCACGGGGAAACTACGCCACAGCGGCAACGAAGGAGTAGGGCCAACCGGGGATCATCTGGGCTGAGCTTCTGCCTCGCCCGTATGTGTGGCAGAACATCCGGTCCGGGCTGGTATTCGCGTCCGGCCGCAGCCAGTTGCTCACATCGACTGCCAGGACCAGCCGCCCCGACGTCGTGCGAGGAAGCGGCAGCCCTGCCAGCGTCCTGCGCAGCCGTGCCACGTCCAGATTCCCGCAGTTCAAGCCGCCGTACAAGGCGCCATGCCCACGCCGATGCTCAGGCTCCAACGACAGCTCGACCAACGTCCTCACCGGACCATCCGCGCATACTGAGATTGAACTCGTGATGTCGTCTTCGGTGATCAGGGGCTGATGGTCAGTCCTGTCTCGGTAAGGCAGCCGTCTATGAGGTGGCTGCGGTA
>NZ_JBHXRW010000204.1:0-1491 GCF_042716635.1 Streptomyces sp. NPDC058664
CTGCGCGACGACAGGCTGTTCACCCCCTTCCCACCCGTCGCGCAGGAGTCTTGACTTCGTCATTGAGACTCCTGGTGAGCGGTGGATCTTGGTCGAGAACCCGTCTACCAGGAGCTTCATCGTTCCACCGATCCGTCCAACACACGGCCAGCGCCGTCAGATTGGAAAAGGCTCATGGCCTGGTGGCCGTCCATTGGGCATTACATGGGTGTTTTCGTCACCTTCAGGTCGTAGGTGAACGCTTCAGTGCAGTCCAGCCGTGCTGTCTTGCCGAGAACATGGATGATGACCTTGGACTTGAGCCTTTGCTGGGTGCCCTCAGAGACGATGCTCCAGCCGCCGTCCTCGTAGACATCGTGGACGGGCTTTGGCTTCCCCTTGGGGGCATAGAGGCCTTTGATCACGGCCGTGCCGGCGGCGCGGGGTTCCTCACCGAGGCGCTCTATAGACAGCTTGGCGTTGATTGAGCCGTGGTCAAACAGCCGCGTGGGCGTTGAGCCGCCTCCGTACTCCCCGTCTGGTCCCTCGACGTGCACGTTGACGAAGGAGCCGTGCAGAGAGTTGTCGTACAACTCGACCGTTGCGGACCGCTGGCCTACCTGCCCGGTGCAGGACAGTACATGCCCCTTCTCGTATGTGATCACCGCACTGTCAGCCGCCGTGGCGGGTGTCGCCTGCGCCGTGGCTGGAAGCCCCATGCCTAGTACACCAGCGCAGGCCACCATGGCGGTCTGTATCACACGCTTCTTCACACATGCCTCCCGGCAAAGTTGGATGGTCATGTCTATAGACGTCCACCACAGGCGATAAAGGTAGGTAACTGGTACTCAACTTTCCTATGAGAGCTCGTGACGCGATCTTGTGACCTCAAGGCCTGCATCGCTGACGCGCGGCCGCCTACGGAGGTTTTCGGGTCGTCGTCGGGTGGTGACGGTTCATGATCCCTGCGGTATGCCGATGAGGTGAGGTACCCGGAGGGCGGGGGTCTGACCGCTGAGCGGCGGGCGTTTCGTGAGGGGGTTCGGCTTTAGGCCGGGCAGCGGTTCGCGGCGGGTGAGAAGACCACGGTGATCGCGAAGGACCTGCGGGTGAGTGTGCGGTCGGTGGAACGCTGGCGTCGTACCTGGCGCGAAGGCGGCATGGAAGCCCTGCACTCCGCCGGACCGGTCAACTCCCCGACCGTCACCGACGCCCAGTTCGCCGTGCTCGAGGAGGAACTCGGCAAGGGCCCGTCCGAGCACGGCTTCGACAATCAGCGCTGGACCCTGGCCCGCGTGCAGAGCGTGATCCGCCGCCGGCTGTGCCTGACGCTGTCGGTGACTCCTCCCCCTCGTAAACAACTCCGTTGGGAAATCCGCAAAACGGCTCTCGGGGGCGGGTCATGCCGCGAGGGTGTGTGAACCGTTCCGGGTTCGATAGAGACCTCAGATGTTGGTTGTGAGCTGGGGTTTTGTGGTGCTCAGGTAATGCTTGGCTTCGTATTCGGCCGGT
>NZ_JBHXRW010000205.1:0-1489 GCF_042716635.1 Streptomyces sp. NPDC058664
CTCCAGCACCAGGTAACTCACCGCCCCGACCTGGTTGTCCACCCGATCGCACTGCCACGCGGTCTCGACCGGAGTCCACTGCAGCGCAGGCTCTTTCCACGCCAACTCGCTGACGCTGCGCACCCCCACACATCGAGCCCCGCGATACCCAACCCCCTCACCGTTCTCACCCTGCGGAACCAACGTCGGGAAAACCCGCCGACTCTCCCCGAACGAATCGGCGACCTCCGCCACCGAACTCGACGGCACATTCGCGCCCCCCGCGGCGTCGAGATCGCCGTCGTCGTCCGGCAACACCACCACAACCAACGCGACAACAAGCGCGATCAACACCAGCACCAACGCCACCAACACAACCCAGCCGAACCGCTGCATCCCCGACACCCGCCGAGGCACCGGCCAATACCCCCGATACGGCCCCAAGGGCCCCCGATGCCCCGGCGGCACCTCACCCTGCTGCCCCGAACCGGGTTGCTGCCCAGCATTACCCGGCTGCCCCATCCCGCCCGGCTGACCAGCGCTACCCGGCTGACCCGCACCCCTTTGTCGGCCCGCATTGCCCTGCTCCGCCTCGCCAGCCGGCCCCAGCCGGCTGGACTGCCCGGCCGCGCTCGGTGGCGGCACAGACCCCGCTGGGGCCACGGTCGGTGGTCCCGCGATCGACGTCACCTCGGTCAGCGCGGCCGCGTTCGCCGCATCAAGCGCATCCGCATCGCGCGTCGCCAGCACATCGGTTGCAGCCGTGGCTGATACCTCATCGTCGGCCGCCTCCTTGCCGAGCGAGCCAGCCGCTGGCGGCTTGTCCAGAGATACCGGGCTGGACGGCATTCCGGCAGCCCCACCGGGCGGCGCCGCAGGCGGGTGCTGCGGTGCCGGCGCAACAGCTCCGAACGGCCGGGATGGTGGCTGCCAATGAGGTTGTGGCACAGGCTGCATGGGCGGAGCTTGGTAACCGGGCGGCACCATGCCGGGCGGCACCATGCCGGGCTGCACGAAGGGCGCGGCCGGTCCTTGCTGCGGAGCAGGTGGGTAGTAACCGGGCGCCGGGTTGGCTGGCGGCCGCGGAAGAACCGGTGGCGTCTTGGAAGTCAACGCCTGGCGCGCCGCCTTGGCGAATGCCGCACACGAATCGAACCGTGCCGCAGGATGTTTCGCCATCGCTGCCGCGAGGACTGCGTCCATGATCGGCGGCAGACCCGCCCGGCGCAGCGCCAAGGGCGGCGGCGGGGCGTAGAGGGTTCCGCGAATGATCTCGTTCGGGTCGGCGGAGTCGAACGGTGCCACCCCGGTGAACAACCAGTACAGCGAACAGGCCAGGGAGTACTGGTCGGAGCGGTGGTCGAGTTCGGCACCCGTCATCTGTTCCGGCGACGCGTAAGCCAGTGTGGCGGTGAACATTCCCTGCTGGGTCAGGTGGGTGGAGTCCGCACGCAGGCGGGCGATCCCGAAATCGGTGAGGAACACCCGTTCGCCCTGACCGCCACTGGAC
>NZ_JBHXRW010000206.1:0-1477 GCF_042716635.1 Streptomyces sp. NPDC058664
CGCCAGATCTTCCTCGCACCGTAGACCCGGTAGTTGGTCTCGAAGACCTGGCTGATCTGCTCCTTCAGCTCGGCGTCCCGCACGGTCCTGGCGGACGGCGTGACCCGTCGTTTGTGGTGGGCGTAGTAGGTGGCAGGGGCGATCTTGCAGTCGTGTGCGTTCAGCACGCGGCAGATCGGCTCGACACCGCCGAAGCGGTTCCGGTGCTCGTCGATGAAAGCTACGAGCGCGTGTGTGGCCGGTCGAGCTCGGCCGCGAAGAAAGACGCCGCGGCCTTAAGGATCTCGTTCGCCCGCTTCAGCTCGGCGTTCTCCTTCTTCAGCCGCTTCAGCTCGGTCGACTCCTCGCTTGTGGTGCCCGGCCGGGTGCCGGCGTCGATCTGGTCCTGCCGGACCCACTTGCGCAGCGTCTCGGTCGTGCCGATCCCGAGCTTGGACGCGACCGCTTTCATCGCGGCCCACTCGGTGTCGTAGTCGGGCCGCACCTCGGCGACCATCCGCACCGCACGACGGCGCAGCTCAAGCGGGTAAAGGGAAGGACGTGCCATGACTCGATCCTCTCAAATGATCGAGTCCCTACCGAACCCGGAACGGTTCAGTCTTCAGGAGCCCGTGACACGCTGTGTGACGGTTCGCTGTGCCAACTGTGTAAGGTGCGCGTCTTGCAGGTCGCTGAACGTGGTGAACAAACGTATAGCGGAACGGCAAGTGACGGCTGTTCGGCAGGCTGGGCAGGCCTTGGAGTGGAGCGTATACGTGTCGGCGGCGCTCATGTAGCGCTTGTATAGATCATTCACCATGATCACATGATCGCTTACGTGGAACGGTGCTTCCCATGGAGTCGCGGATGATGGCCGAATTTTGACTCCTGGATGCGGAAGCGGAGTGCCAGGTAAACACCTACTCAGGGTCCATCTGGTGGCTTTGGCCCATAGCGGAACGGACATCTCATTGATCGACCCGAACGGACCGACCTGTTGACAAGCGCCTGTAGCGAAACGAGTTCTGTCCCTGACGCGGCACGTGTGCCGGGAAGGCTCTGGACCGTGCACCTGACCGGCTACGGTGACCGCACCGCTGCGGTCACATGTTCCACTGCTGCATGCCGGATGCCGCCGCGCTCGAAGGGACTGGCCTCGCTGCGCACGTTTGCGGCCCAGCATGCCGCCGCTCACGCCAAGGCTGCCACGTTACGGCCCCATACCGCCTGCCACTGCCGTGTCGAGCGCTGCGCTGCCCACGAGGACACCAAGGTGTACTGCGCCGACGCCGCGGATCTGGCCCTACGCCACGATGCGGCCTTCGGCCGGGTGTGGAGCGTTGAGGAGGTCTGTACCGCCTGCGCTGCGCTGGGGCCTTGACCCCAGATGTTGGACACCGGAAAGACTTGGATCTTGATGGTCCAGGAGAACGGAGTCCCCGTGGGGATAAAGCACTACCCCGCCGAGTTCAAGACGGACGCGGTTGCGTTGTACCGG
>NZ_JBHXRW010000207.1:0-1466 GCF_042716635.1 Streptomyces sp. NPDC058664
GCATAGGTCAGCTCGATACGACCGGCAGTTTCGACAGCTGTCGCGCTGCCACCGTCGTCTGCGACCGCAACGCCCGCGGCGAAGGTATCGCCCGCAGCGTCCGAGTTGTCGATGGCCGAGGCGACCGTCTCCGTTGCGAGGCCCACTGGGGTGCGGCCCTGCGCATCGTCCACGACCAGCGCTATGGCGTCGGGGGTGGCCGCCACGGTGGCATCCAGCAGCGAGACCAGGGTGGCGTCGGCGGCGACCGCGTGCGCGGTGTCGTTCCACGCCGTGACGATCTGCGCGGATTCCGGCGTGGTGAGCAGGTCGATGTCGCCGACCGGGATGGTGGCGTCGGCGGCGACCGCGTCGAGCAGCAGCACGAAGCGGTCGGCGAAGCTCTGGACCGTCGACTCGTCGAAAAGATCGATGGCGTAACCGAATTCGGTGACCAGCTGGGCGGGTGCGCCGTCGTCGGTGTAGCGGTCGTAGAGGGTGACGTGCAGGTCGGTCTTGGCCAGCTGGGAGTCGTAGTCGACGGCGCTGACGGTCAGGCCGGGCAGTTCGAAGGTGGTGTCGGCCAGGTTCTGGAACGACAGACCGACCTGGAACAGCGGGTGGCGCGCGGTGGAGCGGACCGGGTTGAGCACCTCGACCAGGCGCTCGAACGGCACGTCGGCGTTGGCGAACGCCGCGATGTCGTCTTCGCGCTGGCGGGCCAGCAGCTCGGTGAACGCTTCGCCGCCGTCGACCTTGGTCCGGAAGACCAGGGTGTTGACGAACATGCCGATCATGTCGTCGAGGGCCGCTTCGCCACGACCGGCCATCGGGGTGCCGATGGCGATGTCGTCGGTGCCCGACAGGCGGGCCAGCAGCACCGCGAGGGCGGTGTGCACGACCATGAACAGCGTCGCACCCTCGGAACGGGCCAGTTCGACCCGCGCGCGGTGGGTGTCGGCGTCGATCTGCAGGTCGACCTTGCTACCCGCGAAGGTCTGCACCGCGGGGCGCGGACGGTCGGCGGGCAGGTCGAGCTGATCGGGCAGGTCGGCGAGGGCCTGCTTCCAGTGCGCGACCTGCTTGGCCGCCATGGAGTCGGCGTCGTCCTCGCTGCCGAGGAGGTCGCGCTGCCAGATGCTGTAGTCGGCGTACTGGACTGCCAGCGGCGCCCAACCGGGCTCGGAGCCCATCGAGCGGGCGGCGTAGGCGGTCATCAGGTCGCGGGTCAGCGGGGCGACCGAGGAACCGTCACCGGAGATGTGGTGGATGACCAGGGCAAGGACGAACTCGTCGGTGTTCTCGACACGGAAGAGGGCAACCTTCAGTGGCACCTCGGTGGTGACGTCGAACATCGTCGACATCAGTTCCGCGACAGCCGATTCCATCTCGTCGGCGGCGACCGTGCGCTCGAGCAGTTCCGGCGCGGCCTGCGCGGGCGACAGGATCACCTGTGCCGCACCGACAGTGCCTTCTGCCCCCTGACC
>NZ_JBHXRW010000208.1:0-1451 GCF_042716635.1 Streptomyces sp. NPDC058664
TCGTCACCGTGCTGTCGAAGGGCAACGCCGTCCCGGCCCCCGTGACGATCTCCGCCTGGTCCGTGCCCGACGCGTACGCCCCGGAGGGTGACCCGGCCGCCGGCGGCTCGATCAACGGCCTGACGCTCGACCCGGAGACGTACGCCCTGGACTACTACGAATCCCTCGAGGGCACCAACGTCCGGATCGGCTCCTCGCGCGTGGTCGGCGCCACCGACCCGTACGCGGAGCTGTGGGTGACGGTGAAGCCGTGGGAGAACGCCAACCGGCGCGGCGGCACGGTCTACGGCTCGTACGAGTCGCAGAACACCGGCCGGCTCCAGATCCAGTCGCTGACGCCGCTCGCCCAGCAGCCGTTCCCCAAGGCGAACGTCGGCGACCGGCTGACCGGCACCACCG
This sequence comes from Streptomyces sp. NPDC058664, assembly GCF_042716635.1. Taxonomy (NCBI): domain Bacteria; kingdom Bacillati; phylum Actinomycetota; class Actinomycetes; order Kitasatosporales; family Streptomycetaceae; genus Streptomyces; species Streptomyces sp. NPDC058664. The sequence goes on from NZ_JBHXRW010000208.1 coordinate 400, forward strand.
AGGGCCCGCTCGACTTCAACCAGTTCGGCGGCTACACGCTGACCGCCCGCACCCTCGGCACCGTCGTCGACGAGGGCCTGGAGCGCGAGAGCACGGACAAGCAGCACAAGAACGAGCTGGCCGTGGCCACGTACAACGTCGAGAACCTCGATGCCGGCGACCCGCAGGAGAAGTTCGACGCGCTCGCGAAGGCGGTCGTCCACAACCTCGCCTCGCCCGACATCCTCGCCCTGGAGGAGATCCAGGACGACAACGGCGCCAAGAACGACGGCACGGTCACCGCCGGCGCGACGGTGAAGAAGTTCACGGACGCGATCGTGGCGGCCGGCGGCCCGGCGTACGAGTGGCGCTCGGTCGACCCGCAGAACAACAAGGACGGCGGCGAGCCCGGCGGCAACATCCGTCAGGTCTTCCTCTTCAACCCCGAGCGGGTCTCCTTCACGGACCGCGCGGGCGCCGACGCCACCACCACGCCCACCGCCGTCACGGGCGAGAAGGGGCGCGCCGCGCTGACCCTCTCCCCCGGCCGCATCGACCCGGCGAACACCGCCTGGGAGAGCAGCCGCAAGCCGCTCGCGGGCGAGTTCGTCTTCCGTGGCCGTACGGTCTTCGTGATCGCCAACCACTTCGGCTCGAAGGGCGGCGACGAGTCCCTCGTCTCGCACCACCAGCCGCCGAACCGTTCCTCCGAGGCCAAGCGGCTCCTCCAGGCGCAGGCCGTGAACGCCTTCGTGAAGGACATCGTCGCGCTGGAGAAGCAGGCCGACGTCCTCGTCGTCGGCGACATCAACGACTTCGAGTTCTCGGAGACGACGCGGGCGCTCACCGACGGCGGCGCGCTGTACCCGGCCGTGAAGTCGCTGCCGCGCGGCGAGCGCTACTCGTACGTCTACCAGGGCAACAGCCAGGTTCTCGACCAGATCCTGACCAGCCCCGGCGTGCACCACTTCGAGTACGACAGCGTGCACATCAACGCGGAGTTCGCCGACCAGGACAGCGACCACGACCCGCAGGTGCTGCGCTTCCGCCCGTAGGACCGGCCGGCCGGTCAG
>NZ_JBHXRW010000209.1:0-1430 GCF_042716635.1 Streptomyces sp. NPDC058664
CTCAGACCGCGTTTGAGATCTGCCGTAGAGCCGTAGACCTGACCGAGGCTGACAGGACGATCCCGTCTTGGTGATCGGTACGATCGGCAGGTTGGAGGGGATGTGATGTTGCAGGTTCTGTACAGCGGGGAAACCAGAGAGCTCGAGCTCTCCGGGACGCGTCAAGGGCTGCTGACGTTCGGGCAGCTGCTGCGGGGGAAGGTCGGAAGCTGTGATCTCTCGGAGAACCGGCGCCCTTTTCCCTACGAGAGGTCGCTGTCCGAGATCGCGTTCCAGGAGGATCCGGAGCGGGCCACCGTTTCGATCGTCACGGAAGCCCAGATCCTGAGGATCCAGGGGGCGCGGGAAGCTCTCGACCTCCTCGTCGACAACATCAAGGGCTTCGCCTCCGAGGCGGACGCACGCGATCATTGCCACGTCGACTCTTCGACATACGACTACATCGCGCCAGAGTCGGACCCGCTGGTGATTGCGTTCATGAAGTGAGCGGAGAGCCTTCGGCCGCACCGCGGTTGAGCCCGTAGGACTCAGTGCGAGAGAACGATCGTGGACCTGGTCGGGTTGCCGGCCGACCTCGGGTAAGGCGGCGGACCATGATGCCGATCATCGCCCAGCGGATCATCGTCTCCGAATGGGCGGGGCTGGTCTCGTAGTCCCGCGCGAGGCGCCGGTGGGCGGTGAGCCACGAAAAGGTGCGTTCCACCGCCCACCGCTTGGGCTGGACCTGGAAGCCGCGCTGGTCAGGATCCTTGCGAACGATCTCCAAGTCGCGGTCGAGGATCTGGGCGGTCCACCCGACCAGGCGGCCGGCGAAGCCCTGGTCGGCCCAGACCTTCTTGACGCCGGGGTGACCGAGCCTGGTCCACAGCAGCGGCCGCTTCGCGCCGTCACGGTCCTGAATGCTTGCCGCGACAACATGGACGGCCAGGAGCAGGCCGAGGGTGTCGGTGACGATGAACCGCTTGCGGCCTTTCACCTTCTTGCCCGCGTCGAAGCCCCTGGTGGCTACGGGGACGGTGTCGGCGGTGCGGACGGACTGCGAGTCGATCAGGCCCGCGCTCGGCTCCACGTCGCGGCCGTCGACTTCACGCACCTTGCCGCGCAGAGCGTCATGGATCCGCTCGACTGTGCCGTCGTCGTGCCACCAGGTGAAGTACCAGTACACCGTCGGCCATGGCGGGAAGCCCTTCGGCATCTGCCGCCAGGCACATCCGGTCCGGACCACATAGAAGATCGCGTCCACGATCCGCCGCCGCGGGTGCTTTTCCCGCCGACCACCCTTCGGGCCTACCCGGGCCGGCGGCAGCAACGGCTCCACCAACGCCCACTGCCCATCCGCCAGGTCCGACGGATACCCACCCCCAGAACCACTCACACAGAGCTCAACGACCCCGCCAGCCTCACGGCACGGCAGATCTCAAACGCGGTCT
>NZ_JBHXRW010000210.1:0-1423 GCF_042716635.1 Streptomyces sp. NPDC058664
GTCCGCATGGGCGCGGTCGACGACCCGATGAGCCCACTCGACCCGGAACTGCGGGTCAAGGGCGTCAAAGGTCTACGCGTAGCCGATGCTTCGGTGTTCCCCGAACACACCACCGTGAACCCGAACATCACCGTCATGCTCGTCGGCGAACGCTGCGCCGAACTGGTCGCCGCCGACCGGAATTAACTCAGCCGACCGCCTTTTCACGGAGACGCTCGCGACCTCCTCGCCCGAGGAAGTCCGCGACCTGACGGCCCGCCGACTCGAACACGGAGTCGGCGGGCCGTCGTGCCGAAGTGGTCAGACCCCGCTCAGCAGCCAGGGCTGGAAGGTGCACGCCAGGGCGGGGGTTTGCTCCGGGTCGAAGGCGTTGAGGACGATCGAGAGCACACGTGGCGAGTAGACCATCGTGATGTGGCCGGACAGGTCCTGCTCACAGCCGTCCTGCAGGGTGACGTTGCGAACGGTCGCGCCAGGGCCCGCCGTCAAGAAGGTCTGGTCGTAGGGGGTGGAGACCTGGTCCCAGCGGCTGCCGACCACGGTGTAGTCGACGCCGGGCATCGTGTCGCCGCCTGCATTGAGCCGGTTGATGAAGTCCGATCCCACGGTCTGCTGGATGCCCGCGTGGCCGATGAAGATTTCCTGGAAGCCGAGAATGTCGATGCCCATGTTGTTGATCGCCCTGCCCAGCGCCGCGATCCCGAGCAGCGTGGTGCCGTGATTGGTGGCGCCGAGGGTGATCATCTGCTGCACCTTCTCCGCGCCACCGTTGAATTTCAGGTACTGCCGTCCGACCGTGCCGCCCTGGGAGTGGCCGACCAGGTTGACCTTGCTCGCCCCGGTGGCGACAAGCACGCGGTCGACGAAGTTCGCGATCTGAGCAGCCGATTCCTCGATGTAGCCGGTGGCGTTGACCGAAGGTAGCGCCGAACCGACCCCACCGCCGTCAACCAGGCCGGCCTGCCCGTAATTCAGCGTGAAGACGTAATGACCGGCGTCGTGCAGTGGTTGGGCCATGTACGCGAAGTTGAGATAGGCGTTCGACCAGGTCCCGTGCAACAGCACCACCGGTTCCGGATTGCGCTCGGTGGGTTTGCAATTCCAGTCGTTGGCGCCTGCGGGGGCCGCCTCCGGATTGAGCAGGCCGTAGCCGAACGCGGGCAGGAACGCCGTCGACGCGGGTCCGATGGCGCCGGGATCGGACGAGTAACCGCCCGAAGAACCCGAGCTGGAACCCGAACCGTCGAGGCAGTCGCCGGAGCCGTTGCCCGAGCCCGCGCCACTTCCGGAGGTGCAGGCAGAACCCGTGCCGCCCAGCCCGCCGTCGGTGCCCCACGCCACATCGCGGCCCTGGTAGATGATCTCTGCCAGTGCCTGTTCAGTGGGCTCGGTCTGTGGGTCGGCCGCCGCCCCCGTCCCGGAG
>NZ_JBHXRW010000211.1:0-1402 GCF_042716635.1 Streptomyces sp. NPDC058664
ACTGCCTTTTCTGCTACCTCCAGCACACACCTACGGAGCACGCACACCCTGAGCAGTCAATACCTAAATCCGAAGAAAACGGACACCGGGCATGCGGTGCGGACGAGACCCACACATCATGCCCGGCCTGGGCGAGTAACGCCCTGCCGCCAACTGGAGGGCAGGTCGCAACTGCCGGGATGAAAAGAAACCACCAGCCACAAGACCGCGCACCCACAGCGGCGAGACGGAGAGGGAAAATATCACTCCCGGGCGGGAAAGTGGTGGCAGGCCGACCGGAAAGGCTGGCTGACAGGCCCCTCGCCGGCCAGGCCGCCTGCCCGCAGCCTGCCTGCCGGTACCCCCATTGCCCGGTCGGCCGCTTTCGCAGTGAGTAACGATCACTCTGGGAGGAGAGCGTGCTTTCATGATCGCATGAGGGGTGAGAGGGCGGCACCAAAGCCCCCCAGGTGCCGCCTGTGGGCTGCCTCAACCTTGAGGCAGCCCACCCTCTCCCAAAAAAGCGTGCCAAGCGGGCACGTCCTGCCAACATGCGTCTATTACGTCCCGCGTGCAGCCGATCCGGCCGCATAGGGCACCGGTTCTGATAGCCGGATACTGAAGGGTGCGCCGCCCATATCACCGGCTGACAGGACTGGCCGTGTGTGTCGCAGGTGCGGCATGCCGAGGGCGCCATCGGCTGGTTTATTGCGATTTAGCTCCCGTAGCTCAGGTGGATAGAGCGGACGCCTTCTAAGCGTCTGGCCGCAGGTTCGAGTCCTGCCGGGAGCACCACCTAATGATCATTTGTACTGTTCAGTCGGGAGCATGTTTGGACTGAGCACTGCGGCCTGTGCACGGGAGTAGGCCTGTGGATGCAAATATGCCGGTCCGGCTCCAGGGCGGGGCAGGCTGACCACCCGCGCCTTCAGTCCAAACGATCACTCGGCTGTACGGTCGCTACTGACTTCGGCTCGTCAGGGTGACACTGGGCCATTCAGGGCCAGGCCGGTGCCGGCTATGAAGCCGTCGAGGGTGGGAGGCCGGTATTGGAGTCGTTTGAGCCGGTTGCGGACGAGGGATTCAAGCCGGTCGAGGGCCATGACGGCAAGGTTGGCCAGACTGCACTTGACGTGCACCCAGACACCTTCGACTGGGTTCAGGTCGGGCGAGTAGGCGGGCAGCAGGAACACGGGCCTTGCCCCCGAATCTTGGACACGGGTTATGCGGCTGGTGCCAGCGTAGTTGGCGTGAAGTGGAGTGCGTTCTCGAATGCGATCGGTGATCGTTGTCCGAGGCGGGAGTGTCGGCGTCGGGTGTTGTAGCGATGGAGCCATCGGAAGGCGTCGAGTCGGGCCTCACGCTCGGTTGGCCAGCTCTTTCGTCCTTGCAGGGTCTCGCGTTTGAAGGTCGCGTTGAAGGA
>NZ_JBHXRW010000212.1:0-1395 GCF_042716635.1 Streptomyces sp. NPDC058664
CAGGGATCTTGTGTAAGTCGCTTGGTGTCATTGGATGCTGAGCCGGTCTTCGAAGAAGAGTGAGAACTGGTTCAGCGCCTCTTTCCAGTGTGCGGCGACGTGGTTCGCGTCGCGCGCTTTCGGGTTGATCTGCTCGCGGATCGCAAGATAGAGCACCTTCAACGCGGCCTGTTCCGAGGGGAAGTGGCCGCGGTTGCGGGTGGCTTTACGGAGCCGCGAGTTGATCGATTCGACCATGTTCGTGGAGTAGACCACCGTCCTTATGGCTGGCGGGAACGCCAGGTAGGAAGTGAACTCCGGCCAGGCCGATCGCCAGGTCCGTACGATCGCTGGGTAGCGTTCGCCCAGGTCAGAGGCCTCGAACAGATCGATGGCCTGCGCTGCGGCTGCTTCAGTGGGGGCCGTGTAGATGGCTTTCTGGGCCGGCACCAGCTTGGGGTGGTCCTTCGACGACGACAGCCTGAGCGAGGCCCTGGTCAGGTGGATCACACACGTTTGGACGGTTGCTTTGGGCCAGGTCGCGGTGACCGTGTCGGGCAGGCCCTTCAGGCCGTCGCAGGCGACGATGCAGACGTCCTCGATGCCGCGGTTGCGCAGCTCCGACAGCACCGCCATCCAGGTGGTGGCGCCCTCGCCCTGGGAGCCGACCCACAGGCCCAGGACGTCCTTGCGGCCGTCCATGTCGACGCCGACGGCCAGGTAGACCGGCTTCGAGGTCACGGATCCGGACCGGATCTTCACCCACCGAGCGTCGATGTAGATGATCGGCCAGACCGCGTCGAGGGGTCGGTTCTGCCAGGTCACGAGCTCGTCGATCACCGCGTCGGTGACCTTGCTGATCAGGTCGGGGCTGACCTCGACACCGTAGATCTGGGCGAGGTGAGAGCGGATGTCGCGCACGTTCATCCCGCGGGCGTAGAGCGAGAGGATCCGGTCGTTGAATCCGGCCAGCCGACGGGCGTTCTTCGGCACCAGTCGGGGTTCGAACTCGCCGTTGCGGTCCCGGGGAACTGCCAGAGCGATCGCGCCGGCATCGGTCAGGACGGTCTTGGGTGAGGTCCCGTTGCGGGAGCTCCCCGAGCCGTGACCAGCGCGATCACCTCGCTGGTAGCCGAGGTGTTCGCTCATCTCGCGGTTTCCAGGGCGTGCTCCAGGACGGCCTTGGTGATCTCTGTCAGCAGCCCGCCCTCACCGAGCAGGGCCGCCCCCGAGGCATCAGCCTTGTCGAGCAACCGCTCGGCAACCTCGTCGACCATCGCGTCACTCGCCGCGGCCGCGGCCGCTTCGTCTTTGTCTGCCATGACTCGTCCGATCCGCCTGGCCCACAGGCCCGAGGCCGAGCCCCGGGCCAGGCTGTCACATCACGGACTTACACGATCTTTCAGACACACTCGC
>NZ_JBHXRW010000213.1:0-1389 GCF_042716635.1 Streptomyces sp. NPDC058664
CGCCAAGACCGCTCTCTAACCACCGTAAAACCCACTCACACAAGGAGATTCACAATGTTCACTTTCGCCAACGCTCACACCGACAACGGCTCCGGATCGGCCACTGAGGACGAGATCGTGCGCGACACCGGCCGGGCGATGGGCCAGATCATGGCCGCGGCGCGTGCGTTCATCCACTCCCGGACCGGCCGTCCGGGCAAGGCAAAGGCGCCGAAGCTTTCGCGCAAGGACCGCCGCGATCTGGCCGAGGCACTCCGCGCTCAGGTCGGCGAGCAGAAGATCGCCGAAGCTTGGTACACCAAGCGGGTCAACGACTACCACGCCGAAGTTGTGGCTTCGAATCTTCGTAGCGAGCAGCCCGGGTTCACCGCGGCCGAGCGTCAGAACGACCAGGATCGTCTGGCCGGTATCCGGTACTCGATCGAGAGCACCCTGCACGAGCAGCAGTCGCTGCCGCTGGAACGTCGCGGACAGGTCGCGATGGCGCTGTCGACGGCCGACCGCAACCCGGATCGCCCTTACGGTGCGATTTTCAAGCCGATGGACCGCGAGCAGGAGCGGGTAGCGCGGTCGGTAGCGGTGCAGTCGGAAACCTGGGTCGCCGGGCGCCGCGACGACAACGTCCGCCTGGTCGAGGAGCAGCGAGCGCGAGCCGCCAAGCTGGCCGAAGACCGCCGCGAAGCACGTCCGCCCCGGGACTACGACGAGCTCACCAAGTCCCAGCGTGACGCGGTGCAGCTGCTGCGTGCCACGCAGCTGGGTGTCGATCGTGTCGGAGAGCGGCTGCCTGCAGACCGTGTCGAGGCAGAGCAGGAGCGGGCCAAGTACGAGGCCCGCAACATGGGGCTGACCAATCGAGAGATCGGCCATCAGCTCGACTACATGGCCGAGCACACCGGCTATGTCGCCAGCTACGGCGACGACAAGATCCAGGTCCAGAACTTCTACCCGTCGCGGGAAGAGGCAACGGCCGAGATCCGCCGCGAGATGGTCCGTGATCGCCAGCTCGGTGAGAAGAACGTATGGGTCAATGTCCGCGCCCGCGAAAACGGTCTCGCCGCAATGGACCCGGAGAAGCGCGGCTCGTACGGTCCCCGCAACGAGGTGATCGCGGCAGTGTCGCGCTGGGAACGTGAGCCCGAGACCGAGCACGTCGGCCGCGGTGAGGTGCACGAGGTAGCGGTGGCACGGATCGAGCCCGGTACCGGCAGGGTCGAGCACAGCGAGTCGGCCACGCTGGTCAGCGAGCAGGCCGCTCTGGACTTCGCACACCGGGGCGTGACCAGCGCAGGTTCCAGCGTCGCGCGGATGCGAGTCGAAGTCACCGACCCTCAGCGTCCGGAGACTCCGCGCTACCACGACTACGGCTGTCTCTTATACACATCTGAC
>NZ_JBHXRW010000214.1:0-1379 GCF_042716635.1 Streptomyces sp. NPDC058664
CATTGGGGATATCGGTTTCGATCTCCCAGCCGTTGAGGTGTTCCGGTGCGCGCATGCCGTCGAGAACGTAGACGACCCGGTTGGTGTTGCCGTCGGCCGCGCGCAGCACGCGCGACTTGATCGGGCCCATTCCGGAGTCGACCCAGAAGTCGAAGGCGGCGCCGTTGAAACCGGCCGAGGCGGGAGCGACACCGCCGGAGACGGCCGTCGCGATCGGAACGAGTAGAGCCATGGATACGCCCGCGGCCCAGCGCCGAGCCCACGAACCAGGGGCTGCGGTCTTCACGGGCCCACGCTTGCGGCGCAGTGTTCGCATTCGACTAGACCTTTCTCGCAGACCGAACGCGCAAATCCCGAGCTACGCAGTCGGATCCCTCATCGGACGTCGCGCGGAACCAATCCAGGGCAAAACGGACGATTCAACCTCGACGCATGCTCACTGTGTATAAATCGGTGACGAATGGTCTACATGTTGCTGGAAAGTGACCCGAAGCACAACTCTCAGCCTAATTTGCGGCTGGCGCCGCGGTTCTCGGCGCTTAACTCCACCTCTTCCCTCCCTACGGGCACTCCTTCGTCGCACCCTCCGGTCAGTCCATCGGCGGAGGCGCGCCGAGAACAGGGCAACAGACGGCCGTTGCCGGGCAGAACGGATCATCGGCACCATGGAGGAGATCCGGCCCATCGACGAGCTGAGCCGGTCCAGGTAGCGGTCCACTTCGTGCGTATGTCGCACGGCACGCCGACCCTGGGGGTTAGCCCCTGGCCGGCGTGCCGTGTGGATCAGACGGTGGCCGGGGCTACCGGGTCGTCGGCGAATTGGGTTCGGTAGAGCTCGGCGTAGCGGCCGTCGGCGTTGAGGAGGGTGGCGTGGGTGCCTCGTTCGATGATGCGGCCTTCTTCCAGGACCAGGATCTGGTCGGCGGCGCGGATGGTGGACAGTCGGTGGGCGATTACCAGGGCGGTGCGGCCGGTCAGGGCCTCGGCCAGCGCCGCTTGAACGGCTGCTTCGGAGGTGGAGTCCAGCGATGCGGTTGCCTCGTCGAGGATGACCACGCGCGGTTGCTTGAGGAGTAGGCGGGCGATGGTGAGGCGTTGGCGTTCGCCGCCGGAGAGGCGGTAGCCGCGTTCGCCGACCACGGTGTCGAGGCCGTCGGTGAGTGAGGTGACCAGGTCGTGGAGGCGGGCGCGGTCGAGGGCGTCCCACAGTTCGTCTTCGGTCGCCTCCGGGCGGGCCAGCAGCAGGTTCGCGCGGATGGTGTCGTGGAACAGGTGGCCGTCCTGGGTGACAAGGCCGACGGTGCGCTGGATGGATTCGGTGGTCAGGTCGCGCACGTCGGCGCCGTTGAGGCGGACCGCGCCGGAGTCGACATCGTAGA
>NZ_JBHXRW010000215.1:0-1377 GCF_042716635.1 Streptomyces sp. NPDC058664
GGCATCTTCCGGCTATGAGACTGGGGGAGGTGGAACGGCTCCGGGGTGAGGTGGCGGAGTTCGTTGCCGATGTGTTCGCCTCGCTGCCGCGGCGGGATCAGCGGCGGTGGGGCGGGTGTTATCTGCGGGGGCTGATGCTGGACGGTCGGCGCAAGTCGGTCCAGCCGATGGCCGACCGGCTGCCGGACGGGAACATGCAGGCTCTGCAGCAGTTCGTGAACCAGTCGCCGTGGGATCCGCTGCCGGTGCGGCGGCGGATTGCCGAACGGCTGAGCGAGGCGATCACGCCGGAGGTGTGGGTGATCGACGATGTGTCGTTTCCCAAGTGCGGCACCGCTTCGGTCGGGGTGGCCCGGCAGTACTGCGGAGCTCTCGGGAAACGGGCGAACTGCCAGGTCGCGGTCAGTGTCCACGCCGCCACCGACACCGGCTCGTGCCCGCTGGACTGGCAGTTGTATCTGCCGCGGGAGTGGGCGGACGAGCCGGACCGCTGTCGCAGGGCCGGGGTGCCGGACGAAGCCGTTGCCCACCAGGAGAAGTGGCGCCTGGCACTCGGCTTGCTGGACACGCTCGCCGGCTGGGAACTGGAGGCGCCGGTGGTGGTCGCCGACGCGGGCTACGGCGTCAGCACCCCGTTCCGGGCCGGCCTGGAGGAACGCGGACTGTCCTATGTCCTCGCGCTGACCGGCAAAGAAGTCGCCCATGCCGAACAGGCCGAGCCGCACCGGCCCGCTTATGGCGGGCTCGGGCCGCCGACCCTGCCCCGCTACCGCACCCCGCCCCGAGCCGTCAGTGCCCTCGTGGAGGAAACCGGCCCAGAACAGTTCACCGAGGTCACCTGGCGGCAGGGCAGCAAAGGCCCGATGACCTCACGGTTCACCGTCCTGACGGTCCGGCCCGCGGGCAAGCAGTCCCTGGCCGCGGCCCAGACCGCGGGCGGCGGCCGCAACCGGTGGGACGGCGTCCTGCCCGCACGGACCCTCCTGGTCGAATGGCCGCACGGCCATGAGACCCCGACGGGCTACTGGATCTCGAACCTGCCCGCCACCACCCCGGTCACCGACCTGGTCCGCTGGGCGAAGATGCGCTGGCGCATCGAACACGACTACCGCGAACTCAAGCACGGCCTCGGCCTGGACCACTTCGAGGGCCGCACCTGGCGCGGCTGGCACCACCACGTCACCCTCGTCACCGCCGCCCAGGCCTTCCTCACCCTGCGGCGGCTCGACCCAAAAGCCCACACGCCGGCCTGACCCTCTACCAGGTCCTCGACACCCTCCAGGACCTCCTGCAGTGCTGGACCGGCACCTGCACCACCTGCGGCCGACCCCTACCCCGCAACAGAACCAGACGAAGAACCTAACGAAGTACTACTAG
>NZ_JBHXRW010000216.1:0-1377 GCF_042716635.1 Streptomyces sp. NPDC058664
GTGCTGGAATACGCCCTCGCCTCCCGGGAGATCGCGCCCGGCACGCTGGTCCATCACGCCGACCACGGCTGCCAATACACCTCCGTGAAGCTGACGACACGCCTGGTCAGAGCAGGTATCGAGGCATCCATGGGGTCGGTCGGCGACAGCTTCGACAACGCCCTCGCCGAGAACCTGTGGTCCACGATCAAGACCGAATGCGTCCGCGGCCGCATCTTTACCACCCGGGCCGAAGCGAACCTGGCGCTGTTTGAGTACCTCGACGGGTTCTACAACCCCCGGCGCATCCAGAAACGGCTCGATTACCTCAGCCCGATCGAGTACGAGGAGAAGCACTACGCCGAGCAGGCAGCGGCCGAACGAGCGAACCTGAACACCCATCAACCCCAACTGACCAGCTGACCAGCACCTCCCGCGCAACGGGGGAACCTCAGTGGTTCTCCCGTGCAACGCCGGGCCGCACCCACGACCTGACCGCGGCCCGGGCTCACGGCATCGTCCAGGCCTGCCTGACCCGGCAGATCCTTGCCCTGGCGGACCGTGCCTACCAGGGTGCCGGCGCCACGGTCCGCACCCCGTACAAGAACCACCGCGAACAGCCCGAGCACTACCAGCAGTTCAACCGCGACCATGCCAGGCTCCGGGCACCGGGAGAGCGGGCCTTCGCTCAGCTGAAGTCCTGGCGGCTACTATGACGAGCCAGATGCTCCACCCGCCGCATCGGCACCATCGTCCAAGCCGTCCACACGCTGCTGACCTGCAACTACCCAGGATGAAAGAGGCTCACTGGGACGTGTGAGCCCAGGGAAAGCAGTGCCAGGTGGGAAGTAGGGACTGTACGAAGAACGGCTCTGTCTCACATTCGGTGGTGACAGATCGTGCACGTTGAGCATGTCCACCTCGCGGAGAGTGCGAACAGCGTCCTGACCTCGATGTTTCGAGGCGGACGGCATCATGCCGGGTCACCGGGCTTACCGCGGCGAACTCTCACTACCGGAGAGCAAGTGATCGGCCGGATTCTTGGGGAGACCGGCTATGAGGCGCCGATCTGCGGTTTCGTGGCCGATGCCCTGCCCGACGCCGTCATGACCCTCCGTCACCACCGAATGTGAGACAGAGCCGTTTACTGGACAGACCCGGGAAGTAAGACCGACCGGCAAATGGTGGGGCCGGGCTGGCCAGGCGGACCCGAACGCAGGGCAGGCACGAGCCTGAGTGATCATGGAGTTCTCTACGCTCAGTGACTACTCGGAGGGCTCGTGCCTGCGGTGCCATCATGCCTGCTCGAACCGTTGTGGGACCAGTTCGCGGACTTGCTGCCCGCGCGGGAGGGTTACGCCGAGAGCCATCCGTTGGGATGCCATCGGCGCAGAGTCC
>NZ_JBHXRW010000217.1:0-1361 GCF_042716635.1 Streptomyces sp. NPDC058664
GGGGCCTCCCCCTGAGTGGTGGACACGCTGATACTGGATCTGCTTGATCCGGAGGAAGCGAGAGACCGCCGATGGCGTTGAAGGACTATTCGGACGAGTTCAAGGCCGATGCCGTGGCCCTGTTCGAGTCCACGCCCGGGGCGACCTACAAGGGGATCGCCGCCGACCTGGGCGTCAGTCGGGGCACCCTGCGGGAATGGGTGCTGCGGGACCGCAAGCGCCGAGGCCAGGGTGGTCCGGCCGCCCCGCCGACAGCCACCAGGAGGAGCGCGGTCTCGAAGGAGACCGAGCCTGCCGCTGATGCGGACGAACGGATCCGGCAGCTGGAGGCCCGGGTGGCCGAGCTCGAGGCGAGTGAGCGGAAGCTGGCGACCGAGCGCGACATACTCCGCAAGGCGGCCAAGTATTTCGCCGGGGAGACGAACTGGTGATCAGCCGCTTCCAGTTCGTCGACGACCACCGGGACGCCTTCGAGGTGAAGCGGCTCTGCGAGGTCCTGGGCCTGAACCGGTCCAGCTACTACAAGTGGCTGGCCGGGCGGGAGACCAGGGCTGCCCGGCAGCGGGACGACCAGCGCCTTGCCGCCCAGATCCGCCAGGTCCACGCGGAGTCCGGCGGCGCCTACGGCTCCCCGCGGGTCACCGCCGAGCTGAGGGAGAAAGGCCTGCGGGTCAACGAGAAGCGGATCGCGCGGGTGATGCGGACCTTTTCGATCACCGGCATCCGCCTGAGAAGACGCGTCCGGACCACCGTCTGCGACCCGGCCGCCGTGCTGGTCCCGGACCTGTTCCAGCGGGACTTCACCGCACCCGAACCAGGCCGCAAATACATGGGAGACATCACCTATCTCCCGCTGGAGAGCGGAGAGTTCCTCTATCTCGCGACGGTGCTGGACTGCTTCAGCCGCAAGGTCGTCGGCTGGTCCATAGCCGACCACATGCGCACGGACCTGGTCGCCGACGCCCTCCGCATGGCCACCCGCACCCGCGGCGGCCTGGACGGCGCGGTGTTCCACTCCGACCACGGAGCGCAGTACGGGTCCAAAGCCTTCGCCGGCCTCTGCGACCAGCTGGGGGTCACCCGGTCGATGGGCTCGATCGGCAGCAGCGCGGACAACGCGGCCTGCGAGAGCTTCCACGCATCCCTGAAACGAGAGACCCTCCAAGGCGCTTGCCACTACGGCGACCCGGCCACCTGCAGGAAAACGGTCTTCGCCTGGCTGACCCGCTACAACACCCGCCGCCGGCACTCCACCAACGGCCACCTCAGCCCCAACGAATACGAACGACGACACCACACCGCTAAGCTCACGCTCGCCGCGTGACCAATACCCGCGTGTCCACCATCACGGGTGAAGGCCC
>NZ_JBHXRW010000218.1:0-1331 GCF_042716635.1 Streptomyces sp. NPDC058664
GTGAACCGTTCCGGGTTCGATAGAGACCTCAGATGTTGGTTGTGAGCTGGGGTTTTGTGGTGCTCAGGTAATGCTTGGCTTCGTATTCGGCCGGTGGGACGTGGCCTATCTCACCGTGGAGTCGTCGGTGGTTGTACCAGTCGATGTATTCGGCGGTGGCGAGTTCGACCTGGGAGAGCGTCTTCCAGGGCCGTCGGGGCTTGATCAGCTCGGTCTTGAACAGGCCGATCATGCTCTCCATCAGGGCATTGTCGTAGGCGTCGCCGACCGATCCGATCGAGGCGGTAATGCCGGCGGTGTCCAGGTGCTCGGCGAGCCGGAAGCTCGTGTATTACGATCCGGCATCCGAATGATGGATCAACTCGCCGGGTTGGACGGGGTGTTGTTCGCGATCACGTTGCCAGAGAGCCATTTCCAGGGCGTCGAGTACGAAGACGGTCTCCTTCACGGTGGCCGCGGACCAGCCGACGACCCGGCGGGAGAAGGTATCCACGACGAAGGCGACGTAGACGACGCCTGCCCAGGTCTTGATGTGGGTGAAGTCCGCGACCCAGCAGCGGTTCGGGGCGCAGGTGGCGAAGTTGCGGTCCAGCAGGTCAGGTGGCTGCCCGGCCTGCCCGCCGGGCAGCGTGGTGACCACCCGCCGGCCGCGGACCACGCCGGTGATGCCGAGTTCGCGCATCAGATGTTCGACGGTGCAGCGGGCCACTGCCTGTCCTTGCCGGTTCAGCTCGCGCCAGACCTTCCTGGCCCCATAGACACGGTAGTTGGCCTCGAAGATTTCGCTGATCAGCTCCTTCAGGCCGGCGTCTCGCACAGTTCTGGCGGACGGCGTGGCCTGGCGTTTGTGGTGGGCATCGTAGGTGCAGGGGGCGATCTTGCAGTCGTGCTCGGTGAGCGTTCTGCAGATCGGCCCGACGCCGCCGAAGCGGTCCCGGTGCTCGTCGATGAAGGCTACGAGCGTGTGTATGGCCGGTCGAGCCCGGCCGCGAAGAAACTCGCCGCCGCCTTCAAAATCCCGTTGGCCCGCTTCAGCTCGGCGATCTCCCTCTTCATCGCCTTGACCTGCGCGGACTCCTGCGTCGTCGTCCCCGGCCGGGTTCCGGCGTCGATCTCGTCCTGCCGGACCCACTTGCGCAGCGTCTCGGTCGTGCCAATACCCAGCTTCTGGACCACCGCTTTCATCGCGGCCCACTCGGTGTCGTAGTCGGGCCGCACCTCGGCGACCATCCGCACCGCACAACGGCGCAGCTCAAGCGGGTACTGGGAAGAACGTGCCATGACTCGATCCTCTCAAACGATCGAGTCTCTGCCGAACCCGGAACGGTTCA
>NZ_JBHXRW010000219.1:0-1325 GCF_042716635.1 Streptomyces sp. NPDC058664
GCCTGCTGCACCGCGGCCATGACCGACTCGACCTGCGAGGAGTTGATCAGGGGCCCGATGTGGGTGCCGTCCTCGGCCGGGTCGCCCGTCTTCAGGGTCCTGACCTTGGCGACGAACTTCTCGGTGAACTCCGCGACTACCCCGCGCTGCACGTAGAACCGGTTGGCCGCGGTGCACGCTTCGCCGCCGTTGCGCAGCTTCGCCTGCATGGCACCGGCCACGGCGGCGTCGATGTCGGCATCGTCGAACACGACGAACGGGGCGTTGCCACCCAATTCCATGGAGGTGCGCAGCAACCGGTTCGCGGACGCCGCAACGAGTTTCTTGCCGACTTCGGTGGAACCGGTGAAGGTGAGCTTGCGCAGCCGCGGATCGTCGATCAGCGGGCCCGTGACAGCCCCGGAACGCTGCGTGGTGACCACCGACAGCACCCCATCGGGCAGGCCGGCCTCACTGCACAGCTTGGCCAGCGCCAACATGGTCAACGGCGTCGCCGAGGCAGGTTTGACGATCATCGTGCAGCCCGCCGCCAGCGCGGGCCCGATCTTGCGGGTGCCCATCGCCAGCGGGAAATTCCACGGCGTGATCGCCAGACACGGCCCCACCGGCTGCTTGGCGACCATGATCCGCCCGGTCCCCGACGGCGCGTTCAGATACCGCCCATGAATCCGCACCGCCTCCTCACTGTTCCACCGGAAGAACTCGGCCCCGTACCGCACCTCATTGCGACTCTCCGACAGCGCCTTGCCCATTTCCAGCGTCATCAACAACGCGAACTCCTCCGCCCGCGCAGTGAGCTGCTCGAACACCGCCCGCAGAATCTCCCCCCGCTCCCGCGCCGGCGTAGCGGCCCACGCCGCCCCCGCCGCGACAGCCGCATCCAAGGCCCGCATCGCATCCTCGGGAGTCGCATCAGCAACCTGCGCGATCACCGTCCCATCCGCCGGATTGCGCACGTCGAAAGTCCCACCCCCCGTGGCCTGGACAGGACCGGAACCGATCCACAAACCCTTCGGTACGAATTCGAGTACGTCGCGTTCAGACACCATGTCGCCAGACTAGGCCTGTTGTCGCGACCACCACCTCGAACCCATGAACACGCAGCGCCGGTCGATGGCCGACGCGGTACCCTCGGCACGTGAGCAGCGACATCACCGCGTCAGCGGCCTGGCAGGCACTGCACAACAATCACCGCACCGTTGCGCCGATGCATCTACGGCAACTGTTCGCCGATGACCCGGCGCGCGGCCGCGAGCTGACGATGCAGGTGGCCGATCTGCACATCGACTACAGCAAACATCGCGTGACCCGCGAAACCCTGCGCC
>NZ_JBHXRW010000220.1:0-1268 GCF_042716635.1 Streptomyces sp. NPDC058664
GGGCCTTGACCCCGGCTTTTGAACACGTCTATGTGGCTTGGGCCAGGGCAGTTGCTGCGGGTTGGAGGTCGTACTCGTAGGCAATCGGGGGTCGCTGGCCCGAGGTGGGAGTGTCGGCGTCGGGTCAACCAGCGGAAGGCTTCGAGCCTGGCCTCACGCTCGCTCGACCAGGCCTTTCGGCCTTTGAGTGTTTCTCTCTTGAAGGTGGCGTTGAAGCTTTCCGCGGCGGCGTTGTCCGTGCTGGAGCCGATCGCGCCCATGCTCTGCCGGACCCCTGCTGACCTGCAGATTTCCGCGAAGGCCCTACTCGTATCTGGCGAGCCGTGGTCGGTGTGCATGATCGCTCCAGCCAGACTCCCGCGGGTCCGTTCGGCGGCCGCCAGGGCGTCGACGACGAGCGCGGTGCGCAGGTGATCGGCGATCGCCCACCCGGCCAGCCGGCGTGAGCACAGGTCGATGACGGTCGCAAGGTAGAGTGGCTTCGCGCCGCTGACCGGCAGGTAGGTGATGTCGCCGACGCACCTTCTGTTCACCGCGACCGCGGTGAAGTCACGGCCGATCAGATCCGGCGCCTTCGAAGCCGCCCGGTCCGCGAGGGTGGTGCGGTGCCGGCGGCGCAACCGGACTCCCTTGAGCCCGATGCTCCGCATGATCCTCGCGACGCGCTTGTGGTTGACCACCGGGCCGCCCTCGTCACGGAGCTCGGTGGTGATCCTGGGGACTCCGTAGGTGCCGTCGGAGTCCTGGTGGACCAATGCGTATCCGGGCCGCCAGCCCGGCTTCGTCGGTGTGCCGGACCGTCCTTGCAGCCGCGGTGCGGCGCCAGTAGGAGAAACTCGAGCGGGCCAGGTCGAGGATGATGCAGAGCCGCTTCACGCCGTGACGGCGCTGGTGATCTTCAACGAACTGGCAGCGGTTCACCAGCGCGTCTCCGTCGCGAAATACCGGGCCACCTTGCGGAGGATGTCGCGCTCTTCTTACAGTTCGCGGATTCTCTGGCGTGCTGCGGTCAGCTCCGTCTGAATGCCACCGCCGGCCTGTGCAGTGGCCGACGGCGCGGAGTGGGCGCCGCGCCGGGCCGGCGCCCGTCGGCGGCTCGGATCCAGTTCCGCAGCGTCTCGGTGTTCACCCCGAGATCCGCCGCGACCGACTTGATCGTCGCTCCGGCCGCGACCGGTACAACGCAACCGCGTCCGTCTTGAACTCGGCGGGGTAGTGCTTTATCCCCACGGGGACTCCGTTCTCCTGGACCATCAAGATCCAAGTCT
>NZ_JBHXRW010000221.1:0-1254 GCF_042716635.1 Streptomyces sp. NPDC058664
CGGCGGACCGCAGATGCCGTCCGCTCGCGTTCGTCTTGACCGCCGGGCAGGCCGCGGACAGTCCGCAGTTCATCCCCGTGCTCGAGAAGGTGCGAATCCCTCTGCCGGTCGGCCGTCCCCGCACCAGACCCGGCGCGGTCGCCGACGACAAGGCCTACTCATCACGCGGAAACCGCCGCTACCTGCGAAAACGCCACATCAAAGCAGTCATCCCGGAGAAGAAGGACCAGGCCGCACACCGCAAGAAGAAGGGCTCACGAGGCGGCCGGTCCATCAGCCACGACGCCGGCCCCCACAAGGAACGGAACACCGTCGAACGCCTGATCAACAAGCTGAAAGCCTGGCGAGGCATCGCCACCCGCTACGACAAGTCACCCGAAAGCTACCTCGCCGGCCTCCACCTCCGAGCCTCCATGATCTAGATCGACAACCTCCTCAAGACCACCGCATGATCACGACATCACACAGGCCCTAGTACTCCAGCAGTGCTTCTCCATTTTCGCTGGTCAAAGGCCTGAGTGTGGGGAGGGTAGTGCTGTGGAACCGGGTGGGGGACGGTCTTTCGCGGACTGTCCCAGCAACGAGTGGCCGCGCCGCATGTAACGACAGTGCTCCGGGCAGTGCGCCGATGTGAGCGAGCATGCATCAGGGAACGCCTGGGACAACGAATTTGCTGATCTTGTCCTGCGGATCGGAGCCAGGTTCACGCGGGTGGAACACCGGCGGCGAGCACGTGACTACATCCGCGGACTCTTGGGCCAGGTCGGCCGCAAAAACAGCTGGCAGCTCGCCGAACACGCGGGTCACACCACACCGGACGGCCTTCAGCGACTGCTGTCCCGCTGCCGCTGGGACCCGGACGAGATCCGCGACGACCTACAGGCCTACGTCGCCGAACGTCTTGGAGCCGACGGCGGTGTGCTAATCATCGACGACACCGGATTCCTCAAGAAGGGCACTACCTCTGCCGGCGTCCAACGTCAAATACTCCGGCACCGCTGGCCGCACCGAGAACTGCCAGATCGGCGTCTGCGCCGCCTATGCCACCACCCCTGGGCACGCCCTGGTCGACCGTGAGCTCTACCTACCCAGGTCCTGGACCGAGGACCGGGACCGCTGCCGATCCGCCCAGATCCCCGACGGGCGCGTCTTTGCCACCAAGGGCGAGCTGGCTCGGAACGTGATCACGCGGGCACTCGCCTCCCCGTTGCCGATCGCCTGGGTCACGGCCGATTCCGCCTACGGACAGGACTG
>NZ_JBHXRW010000222.1:0-1254 GCF_042716635.1 Streptomyces sp. NPDC058664
TGTCTCGGCGTTTGCTGAGCCTTTGGCTACTTTTTCGCACCGCTGACCTGCACCAAGATCGAATTCCCGTGGCAATCGAGCGCAGCGAGTGCGGCAGCACCAAAAACCCGGCCACGATCGCGCCGCAACACGACAGGACCGCCCTTCCTCGGCATCTAGCGTGAGTCCGGCTACCGAACCCCTCAAGGGCGCTACGCGTCGGCTGCGCCGATGGCCTGCGGCCACCCTTGACCGCTCCGGCATCCGGACTCATTTGGCCTTCGGAGGAAGGGCCCGGGAAACAGTTGGGGGAGCAGCAGGCCGATGGGCAGTTCCACGACTGCCGAACGGCTGAGGACACGAAAAAGCCCCCGACCCGTAGGTCAGGGGCTCCTCGAGGAGGGCGGCGGTTACGCGGCGGGCGGGGTGTAGCTGCCGATGTCGTAGACGCGGCCGTAGCTGCTGTCCTTGAGCGGGCCGACGTAGAGCAGGCCCTCGATCCTGCCGCCCAGTGCGACGCCGCCGGCGCGGGCCCGGCGGACCCCGGCCGAGATGGCGCGCTGCACGTCGCGGTCCATCGTGATCGCGCGCAGGCCTTCGTCCTGCTCGTCGACGCGAGCCGCGGCGTCGATCTCGATGATCAGCTGCGAGTCGATCACCGGATCGCCACCGGTCGAGACCTGCGGCTTGCGGTTGATCCAGTACAGCGGCATTCCCTGGCTGTTGTGGCGGTGACGGCGGACCACGGCGACGATCTCGCCGGACACCCCGTCGCCGGGCTGCACGTCCTTGCCGAATGGATTGGTCGCGCCCTGGCCCATCAGCTCGGCGTTGATCTGGTCCAGGTCGGTCAGTGCGTTCGTCATGATGTTCGTTCCCTTGTTCGTGTGTTGGTTGAGGTGAGAAGTAGGGCGGGGCAGGCTCGGCGCCAGCCCCGCGGTGACCGGTCAGCGAATGAGCGTGAGCACCTCCGCTCCGGTGTCCACCGGCTCAGCGGACGCCAGGATCTGGGCTACACGTGAGTGCGACAGACCGACTGCAGCACCGATCTTGCGAGTGGACTCACCCTCGGCGTTGCGGCGAAAGATCTCGGCATCGCGCTCGGCGAGCGGGTCCGGGGTCGGTGCGCTGTCCAGTGCCGCGAGGCCGGTTGTCGAGCTGCTGTCCAGCGCTTTCCGGTCGCTGTCCAGCGCTGTCCACTCCGCGTCTACCGGTGTGGAGTCGCTGTCCAGTCCGCTCCGGGGGCTGTCTACCGGGCTCGGCGCGGTCCGGGGA
>NZ_JBHXRW010000223.1:0-1254 GCF_042716635.1 Streptomyces sp. NPDC058664
CCCCAATACCATCTGCTGCACGCCGTACTCGGGCCCCCGCGCGGACAATACGAAATGCCCCCCGGCGCCGAGCCCGATGCCCACCGCGAGTCCGAGCGCCGGCTGCCAGAAATTAATGCCGATCACGGTCACCGACAGCACACCGATGAAGATCGTCGCGAACTCGAGGTTGGGCGAGGTCCAGGTCCACAGGAGCTGGCGTGGGGTGCCGTGCCGGGCGGACTCGGGGATGGTCTCGTTGCCGCCCGGCTCCACCGCGATCACGCGATCGGCGTAGCTCGCGGCAGGCGCGTTGTCTTCGGTCGTAGCCATTCTTGAACATTCGTCGGGTCCCGCACCGCGGACAACCGACGGAACGTCCGTCATGACACCTGCGTGGGCGGACAGATCGTCGACATTCTCGCCAGGCATGGGCCCATTCGGGCCGCATCGGACCAGGAACTAGGCTGGGACACTGTGCCGAACACCGTTGACACCGCATCGACCCCGCCCGCAGGCGACCCGAACTACCTGGTCGGGCTCGATCTGCGAGGACGCAGAGTGGTGGTGGTCGGCGGTGGAACCGTTGCCCAGCGCAGGCTGGGGTTGCTCGTGGCCGCCGGTGCCGATGTGCACGTGGTCAGCCGGGCGGTCACGCCTGCCGTCGAAGGGATGGGGACGGCGGGGCAGTTGAGCATCGAACTGCGCGCCTATGCCGACGGGGATCTCGACGGCGCCTGGTACGCGATGGCGTGCACCGATGAACCCGAGACCAATGCCGCCGTGGTCGCCGAGGCCACCGCCAAGCGGATCTTCTGCGTGCGCGCCGACATCGCTCGCGACGGCACCGCAGTCACCCCCGCGACCGCGCGCTACGACGGGCTTTCGCTCGGCGTGCTGGCCGGTGGTGCCCACCGCCGCTCGGCTGCTGTGCGCAACGGGCTGCTCGAAGCGCTGCAATCCGGTGTGGTGACCGATGATTCGGAACCGGTGACCCCCGGCGTCGCGCTCGTCGGCGGTGGTCCCGGCGATCCCGACCTGATCACTGTGCGCGGTCGCAGGCTCCTCGCACGCGCCGATCTGGTCGTCGCCGACCGGCTCGCCCCGCCGGAACTGCTTGCCGAACTGGGACCGCACGTCGAGGTGATCGACGCCGCCAAGATCCCCTACGGCCGGTCGATGGCGCAGGAGGCGATCAACCTCGCGCTCGTCGAGGGCTACAAGGCGGGCAAGTTCGTGGTCCGGCTCAAGGGCGGTGACCCCTATGTCTTCGGT
>NZ_JBHXRW010000224.1:0-1241 GCF_042716635.1 Streptomyces sp. NPDC058664
TCACGGCGGTGGCGAGCTTGTGCCAGGCGCCCTCGCCAGGTGCGGGACGTGGTGCGCGCAGGAACCACCAGCCGAGCTGGCCCTTGTCGATGCGCGTGCCGATCAGCAACAGCGCGGCGGGCAGCACGGTGAGCGACACCAGCGCGGCCAGCGCCGCGACGACGATGCCGGCGTAGCCCATCGACCGGATCGCCAGCAGCGGGAAGAACAACAGCCCGGCCAACGCCACCGCGACCGTGAGCGCGGAGAACGCGACGGTGCGGCCCGCGGTGCGCATGGTGGTGGCGACCGCGCCTGCCGGGGTGCGGCCCTCGGCGAGTTCGTCGCGGTAGCGGCTCACGATCAGCAGGCTGTAGTCGATGGCCAGCCCGAGACCGAGCAGCGTCGCCACGTTGGTCGCGGTGACCGACAACGGAGTGAACAGGGTGAGCAACCACAGCGCGCCCATGGTGGTGAGCACGGTGCCGATCGCGACGAGCAGCGGCAGGCTCGCGGCGACCAGGCCACCGAAGACGAACATCAGCGCGATCAGGGTGAGTGGGAAGGCGATGGCCTCGCCCTTGACGATATCGGTCTTGCTCTGCTGCACCGTCTCGTGCATCAGCATGGCGAATCCGCCCACCCTGACCTGCAACGATCCTTGCTCGCCCGTCAACTCCTCAGAGATGGCGGTGACGCGCTCGTCGATCTCGCGTTCGCTGCCGAGCACGCTCGCGACGATCATGCCCTGCTTGCCGTCGACGCTGCGCAGCGCGGGCAGGTGAGTGGTCCAATACGACATCACGTCGGTGACACCGGCGCGTTCCTGCAGGTTGGCGACCAATGCCGTTGCCGCCGCGGTGGATTCGGGGTCCTCGACCGACGACTCGGTTTCCACCAGCAGCAGCAGGTTCGGTGGTGCCTGCCCGAACTCGTCACGCAACACCTCGAGCGCGCGGCTGGATTCGCTGCCGGGGTCGGTGTATCCGCCGCCCTCCACCCGCTCGAACAGCGTGGCGCCCAGTGCACCGAGCACCACCGCGAGCACCGCGAATACGCCGAGCACCCAGCGACTGCGCCGCCTGGTGAATTCGAACACCGAAACCCCTAACTGATCACGCTCTGACGCGAGGCGCACTTCGACGCGCGGGGGCCCGGAATTGTTCCGGCCGACCGCCTCGTCTCACCCGATCCTGTTGGCGGGTCGGCGCGTTCGCGTGGCGATCGTAGCAACATCGTGGCGGTGCCGCCGGGCCTCGGCC
>NZ_JBHXRW010000225.1:0-1231 GCF_042716635.1 Streptomyces sp. NPDC058664
CTCTTCGTGCCCGAGGGACATCCGTCCTGGCCGGGCTGCCGGGGGAAACATCATCAGGCAGCGCTGTGGACCACCACCGCCGACCGCGGTGGTGACCAGGACCGCGATCGAGGAGCCGTCGGCGACGCGGCTGGTGGAGAAGCCGAGGGTGCCGGTGATGCCGCGGAAGTCGGACTCGCGCAATTGGACCGCGATGGCGGTGCGGTTCGGTTCGGCGAGGACGCCTCGGCTGTTGCGCACGGCTTGCAGGAACAGGCCGCTCACGTCGAAGGCGAGGCCGGTGCGGTCGCCTGCCCAGGTGGGGCGGTAGTCGGTGAGGCCGGGATAGCCGCGCAGGTCCTCGATCAGCCTGGCCAGCTCGGTGCACAGCTGTTCGTGTTCGAACGGCACCGGTTGGTCGCCGAGTTTGCCGATGCCGTTGACGCAATCGGCGCCGCCGAGCATCACCGTCGAGGCCTTGGACACGAAGCGAACGGTGAGGTTGGCGGGCAGCGCGCCGGTGGCCTTCGGGTCGGTGATCAGCCTGGTCACCGCGTCGTTGCCGAGGATCGCCGGGCCCGCGCCGCTCACGCAGCCGCGACTCACCGATTTGGCGAAGGTCGGGAAGTCGTCGTTGCGGCCTGCGAAGAACAGCAGGGTGTTGCGGTCGAATTCGGCGGTCTCGCAGGGCGCGGGGAAACGGTAGAGCTGCTGTTGTTCGCGCCAGCTCTTACTCTCCTGCGCCACACCGCGTTTGGTGAGTTCCTTCTGCAGGTCCTCGACCAGCGTGGTCACGTACAGATCGCCCTCGGCCTCGGGGTGATAGATCGTCACCCTGTCGTAGCGGCGGCCGCCATTGAGATCGCGAGCACCCTGCACATAGTCGGCGACGAGGCGGGCCTGCACGCTATTGCTCGGTGCCGCTTGGAAATACAGCGGCGACGCCTGTTCGAGGCCGTCGGCGGACAAGGTCGTGGCCACGGCGGGAACACCGAGCTCACCGAGACGGGTGATGGCACTGCGGGTTTCGTCGTTGCTGCGATCGATTCCCACCACTCCCAGCACGCTGGGGTCATCGGCTACCAGCTCGCGCAACGGGTGGTCGACCACCCACCCGGCATGGCGCATATCGGAACCGCCGTTGGCGATGATGATGCGCAGCAACGGTTCCGATTCGTCGGAGGCAAGCAACGCGCTACGCTGCTGCACCGCCAGCCCGGCCAGTTCCTCGACCTGGGCATGCGGGTAACGC
>NZ_JBHXRW010000226.1:0-1228 GCF_042716635.1 Streptomyces sp. NPDC058664
GGCGGTTTCCATCGGTGGTTGCGACTCCTGGAAGGAGTCGATCCGATGTCGAGGTATCCGCCGAACCGTTTGCCCTTGTCGGTGTCGAAGAGGTACTTCGAACTGCGTAGAGGTGGCCTGAAAGGGGCAGCCGCTGCCCGCCGAGTGGGTGTATCCACCAGCGCGGGTTCCCTGTGGTTCATCAAGGCTGGACGCATGCTCCTGCCCGATGTGCCCATCGACGGCCGCTACCTCACCCAGGATGACCGCATCGCCATCGCCGAGGGACTGCTCGCCGGCCATACGGCCGCGCGCATCGCCGAAACGATCAGCAAGCACCGCTCAACGGTCTACCGGGAAATCTCCCGCGGCCGGGCACCCGACGGCCGATACAGCCCGTGGTGGTCACACAACCAGGCCATCCTGCGCCGGGCCCGCCCGAAGCCGGAGAAGCTCCGCACCAGTGCCGCACTGCGAGAGGCGGTCAACGGCAAGCTGAAAGAGCGCTGGTCACCACAACAGATCACTCGTCACCTCGCCCGCACCCGCCCCGGTCAACCCGACATGAACGCCTGCCCGGAGACCATCTACCGCGCCCTCTACAACGGCCTCCTCGACAAACGCACCGCCCGCCTGCGCACACGCAGGACTCGACGGAAGAAGCAATGCCGGGGCATACCGACCAAGAACGCCATCCCGAACATGCGGCCGATGCACACCCGCCCTCGCGAGGCCCAGAACCGCGGACGGGCCGGGCACTGGGAGGGCGACCTGATCGTCGGCAAACGACAGGGATCCGCCATCGGCACGCTGGTTGACCGCGCAACCCGCTACACGCGTCTCATCCACCTGCCCGAAGGCTGGAAAGCCCCGCAGGTCCGCGACGCCCTCGTCGCCCAGACCGCCGGCTGGCCCGCCTCGCTACGGCGCACGCTCACCTGGGACCAGGGTCGCGAGCTCTACCACCACGAGGAAATAGAAGAGCTCACCGGCTTCAGGACCTACTTCTGCGACCCGCACTCACCCTGGCAGCGCGGCACCAACGAGAACACGAACGGCCTGCTCCGCGAGTACTTCCCGAAAGGCACGAACCTCGCCCAGTACACCGCTCGCGACCTCGCGCAAGTCGAACGCGAGCTCAACGAACGACCCCGTCTCGTCCTCGGAGACCGAACACCGGCCGAGGCCATGAGACGCTGGTCAAGAGACCTGGCCTACCACTGAGTCGCAACCACCAGTGGAAACCGCC
>NZ_JBHXRW010000227.1:0-1227 GCF_042716635.1 Streptomyces sp. NPDC058664
ACCCTCGCCTGGAAGACCCCCGCCGAAGCCCTCAACGAGCACCTACTATCCCTCCAGCAAGCCGGTGTTGCGACGACCGGTTGAGTCCAAGGTGGGCTTCGTGATCAGTGTGCATGATCGCGCCGGCGAGGCTACCGCGGGTCCGTTCGGCGGCCAAGGCGTCGGTGAGGAGCTTGGTTCGCATGTAGTCCGCGAGTGCCCAGCCGGCGCGAGGTGAGGTCAATGACCGTGGCCAGATACAACAACTCCCCGCCTTCCAGCGGGGTATAGGTGATGTCGCCGACAGACTTGGTGTCGGCGGTGAAGTCCCGTCCGATCAGGTCGGGTTCTTTCACGGCAGCCGGGTCAGAGATGGTCGTGCGGTGCTTTTTGCGTAGTCGCAGACCTGCCAGCCCGATCGTGCGCATCACCCGGGCGACGCGCTTGTGGTTCTCGCGCTCGCCGCCGTCGCGGAGTTCAGCGGTGACCCTCCGGACGCCATAGGGCCCATCCGGCTCCTGGTGCACCCGGCGTATTCGCGCAGCGAGCTTGGCATCGGCGGCCTGGTGGGCGGTCCGCTCGGGCGCAGTACAGCGCCCGTAGGAGAAGCTGGAGCGGGCGATGCCGAGGATGCGGCACAACCACTGACGCCGAAGCGGCGCTGGTGGTCGTCAACAAACTGGCAGCGGTTCACCAGCGCGTCTTTCCGGCGAAATACTTCGCGGCCCGTCTCAGGATGTCCCTTTCCTCCTCGAGCTCACGGATCCGCTTGCGAGCAGCGGCGAGTTCGGCTTCCCCCTGCGTCTGCGAACGGGCCGGCTCACCGATCTGGCCCCGGAGTCTGCCGGCGCCAGCTGCCCGGATCCAGTCCCGCAGAGTTTCAGGGTTGACCCCCAGATCAGCGGCGATCTACTTGATTGTCACTCCGGGCCGAGACTCGGACAACGCAACCGCGTCCGCCCTGAACTCCAGCGGGTAGTGCTTCATGACCACGGGACATCCATTCTCTTAGAGGGCGTTTGATCTAGGCGGATTGCCGCTTATGCCCTAGTAGGTTCCTCGCCAGGTTGGTGTGGTCTCATCC
The DNA here is from genome assembly GCF_042716635.1 of Streptomyces sp. NPDC058664. NCBI lineage: Bacteria > Bacillati > Actinomycetota > Actinomycetes > Kitasatosporales > Streptomycetaceae > Streptomyces > Streptomyces sp. NPDC058664. The sequence continues at coordinate 1,064 of NZ_JBHXRW010000227.1, forward strand.
GTTATGCGCTTGGCGAGGTTGTCGATCGAGGCGATGTGGATCATGGCTTCGGAGCTGGTGGTGAGAGTTTCGTAGTCGCGGGCCAGACGGCGGTGCATCATGATCCAGCCGATGCTCCGCTCGACCACCCAGCGCCTTTTCACGACGTGGAAGCCGCGTTTTTC
>NZ_JBHXRW010000228.1:0-1227 GCF_042716635.1 Streptomyces sp. NPDC058664
GGCCACCGCGATCTGACACTGCAGCACCGCATCGGCATGGACCGCGACCTCCAAGTGGGCGGAAACGTCACGTTTCACGCGACTACAGTGACAGGCGAACGTTGCCCGCGCGAACCGAATGGCTGCGGCTCAGACGTTATCGTCGCGGGACCGGATCGACGCCCGCGTTCGAGATCGTTGACTATGGCGCGCGAAACAGCCTCTGTCACAGTCACTCTCGAGCTCGAAGCGGGCAATGCCTCGCTGATGATCCTCGGCAAGATGCTCGGCCCCACCGGTGTCCCACCGTTCGAAGTCAAACGGCGCTACGACGCCGCCACCGCGGACAATCGCGGCGAGATCATCCCCGCCGTCATCACGATCGACGCCCGCAAACGCTGGACGATGAGGCTCAAAACCCCACCCACCGCGTCGCTGATCCGCAGGGCCGTCGGTCAGCCCGGCTCGCCACAACCCGGCCACAAACCGGTCGGGTCGATCAGCCGGGAGCAATTGCGCCGCATCGCAATTCGAAAACTGCCCGACCTGAACACCACCGATGTGGAGGCGGCGATGCGCATCGTGGCGGGCACCGCGCGGTCGATGGGCGTGCGGGTCGAGATCTGACCGCGGCGTGGCGAACTCAGGGGGCACGGTGTCGGGCCATTCGCGCTGCCGTCGTCTGTAGGCGTTAGGTTTGTCGGGGTCGGCATTCGCAGTCGGCCGGGGACCGATTCGACCGGACAACGGGGGACCATGCTGACGACGGGTGATGTCTTCGCCGGGTACGCGATCGAGCGTCAGCTCGGACGCGGCGGGATGGGATCGGTGTATCTGGCCCGCCATCCGCGCCTCCCACGGCAGACCGCGCTCAAGCTGCTCAACCGGGATCTGTTCGCCGACAACGAGATTCGGGCGAGGTTCGAACGGGAGGCCGACCTCGCCGCGCAACTCGAGCACCCGAATATCGTCACGGTGTACGACCGCGGCGTCGACGACGGGCGCCTCTGGATCAGCATGCAGTTCGTCGACGGCGTCGACGCGGCCACCATCGAACACCCCGTCCCCGCCGACCGCACCCTGAACATCATCGAGGCCACCGCGGCAGCCCTGGACCACGCCCACCGCAACGGTGTCCTGCACCGCGACGTGAAGCCGGCCAACATCCTGCTCGCCGACACCGACGGCAATGAACGAGTCCTGCTGACCGACTTCGGCATCGCCCGCCCCCGAGACGACGTCCACCAC
>NZ_JBHXRW010000229.1:0-1211 GCF_042716635.1 Streptomyces sp. NPDC058664
CTCGACGTCGACGTCGCCCCGGCCATGCGCACCCTGCTCCGCCGCGTCCTGCGCGACGAACCCGCCCGCGCCCACCGCCGCTGCGCCGTCCTGGTCACCCACGACATCATCGACGCCATCACTCTCGCCGACCGACTCGTCGTCCTGGAAGCAGGTCGAATCGTCGAATCCGGCCCGGTCGCCGAGGTGATGTCGCACCCCCGAAACCCCTTCGCTGCCCGGATCGCCGGCCTCAACCTCCTGCGCGGCACCGCCGCCGAGTCGGTGTTGTCGGCCGGTGCTGAGGCTGAACGCGGTGGCCGCACCGTGGCAGGCTGCTCCCCCGGGCACTCAGCTGCCCAACCGGACTCCGGCCCGGCGCCACAGCAGCAGACCAGTTCAGCGACCCATCCCGCCGCCGCCGTCGACGAACCGACCGCCCAGCGGACTCACCCCGGCAGTTCTGCCGGCGAACCGGCTGAACGGCGGACTTACCCCGGCAATCCCGCACCTACTTTCGGCACCGTGTTCGTCGCCGACCTCGGCGTCGACGGTTGCGTAGTCGGTGACTTCATCCCAGGCGCCCCCGCCGCAGCGGTTTTCGCGCCGACCGCGGTGTCGGTGTTCCGCACGAGCCCGGATGGCAGCCCACGCAACGTCTTCACCGTCGACATCACCGAGATCACCGACCGCGGCGGCATCGTCCGAGTCCGCGGCGACGCACCGCAGGCACCGGGCCTGTGCGCGGACCTGACCCCCGCCGCCGTCGCCCAACTCCACCTCACCATCGGCACGCAGGCCTTCTTCGCGGTGAAGGCCACCGAGGTCCGCGTGTACGCCTGCTGAACAGCGCCCCGGTGATAACGGTATGGATCTGTGCGTTCATGCTCGATTCACCGGGGTACCTACCCGGCGAGTGACCCGCGAAGACCGGAGGGCATCGCATGCCGCTGGACCTGAACAGTGATCTGGGCGAAGGCTTCGGCCCGTGGCGGATGGGCGACGATGCCGCCATGCTCGACATCGTGACCAGCGCGAACATCGCGTGTGGTTTCCATGCCGGTGACCCGACCATCATGCGCCGCACGTGCGAGCTGGCGGTGGCGAAGGGAGTGCGGATCGGCGCCCACGTCGGCTACCGCGATCTGGTCGGTTTCGGTCGCCGCGATATCGCCATCGCCCCGGCCGACCTGCGCGACGAGGTCCTGTATCAAATCGGCGCTCTCCAGGCG
>NZ_JBHXRW010000230.1:0-1210 GCF_042716635.1 Streptomyces sp. NPDC058664
GTGCGCGGCGTGCTTGAACTCGGTCCACCACCGGCGCCAGCGACTCGGTTCCGGGGTGCGCGGTGTCGGCTCCGGTGGAAAGCCGAGGCGCTCAGCGGGTTCCATCCGCCAGCGGCCCGTGCCGTCGACTACGAGATCGACCGGTGTCCGCCGACCGCCGACCTCGATGTTGTACCGGCGCCGGTGCGGCTGCTCGGGGTTGTCGTGGTGTCCGGCGACGACCTGGGCCGCATCGGCGAGGTCGGCCACGGCGGCAGTGCGGATCAGCAGGTCCTCGCGCAGGGCGGTGACGACATCGGCCACCGACCCGTCCAGCGTCGCGGGATCGACATCGAGCACACGCGCCCACTGATCCCGCGCGCCCCGGGCGATCAACCGGTCGACGGGCTCGGTCCGGCTGTCGTGCCAGGCAGCGGCGGCGCGCAACGCCTCGATCGCGCCCGCGCGCAACGTCAGTTCGAAGCGCAGCCTGGCGATCGTGGCGGGCAGGTTCGTCGGCGTCACCGCCTGCGCCCGCAACCCGAATTGCGCGACGAGCCTGGTCAGTGTCGCGGCGATCGGTTCGAGGACCGGTGTGTCGTGTCCCCAGATGACCGCGGTGTCGTCGTCGGGATCGATGCGTGGCGTCGGGAACGGCTGGTCATCGAGGTTGGCAAGGCCGAGCCTGCGCAGTTCGGCGTCGATCCTGGCGACCTCAGCCGGGTCCGGGTCGGTGTGCCAGGCGCGCCGCAGTAGGCGGCGCAGGCCGGTCGCGGCGTCGTCGGGGTCGGGGCCGAGCAACTGCTGGGAGCGGCTGATCTCGGCGAGCGCCTGGAGTCCGGCCAGTGGGTCGCGGGCCGAGCCGACCGCGCTGGTGAGGCCGAGATCCGCGAGCAGCTGCCCGGCGAAATCCCGGTCGTGCTCGCCCAATCGGGGCGCGTCTTCCGCCTCGGGGACATTGCCGAGGAAGCGGCGCACCGCGTGCATCAGCTCGCCGTCGGGCACACCGAGCGGCGGGCGACCCGACATCGGAATCGGCGGGGCCACCGGGGGGAGGTCGCCGTCGCCGGTCGGGCTCACGGTCCCCGATGGGTCCACCGTCCCGGTCGGGCTCACCGTCCCCGGCGGATTCATAGTCCCCGCCGGATTCACCGTCCCCGCCGGATTCACCGTCCCCGCCGGATTCACCGACCCCGCCGGATTCACCGTCCCCGCCGGATTCACCATCCCG
>NZ_JBHXRW010000231.1:0-1199 GCF_042716635.1 Streptomyces sp. NPDC058664
GACCTACCACGACAACCGGCTGCAAGGGTTCGATGCGGCGGTGCTCATGGAGGTGATCGAGCACGTCGACGAGTCCCGGCTGCCCGCCCTCGAACGCGCCGTATTCGGCCATGCCGCACCGGGATCGGTGATCGTGACGACGCCGAACGTGGAATACAACGTGAACTACGAAACTCTCGACGGACACCGTCACGATGATCACCGATTCGAGTGGACCCGTGCGGAATTCGCCGCCTGGTGCGCCCGTGTCGCCGACACCTTCGGCTACACCGTCGATATCCGCCCGGTCGGCGACCACGACCCTTCGACCGGCTCCCCCACCCAGCTCGCACTGTTCCGGAAGGCCGCGTAAATGAACATCGACCTCCCCGAACTGTCGCTCATCGCGCTCATCGGCATCTCCGGTTCCGGCAAGTCCACCTTCGCCGCTGAGCACTTCAAGCCCACCGAGGTGCTGTCGTCGGACTTCTTCCGCGGCCTGGTCGCCGATGACGAGAACGACCAGTCCGCGACGAAGGATGCCTTCGACGCGCTCGGTCACATCGCCGGTATCCGATTGCGCGCCGGTCGCCGGGTCGTCATCGACGCCACCAATGTGCAGAAGCACGCGCGCGCCGAATTGGTGGCGCTGGCACGGTCCTTCGACGTGCTTCCGGTGGCGATCGTCATCGATACCCCCGAAGCTGTTGCGTGGGAACGGACTCAGGGACGCACCGACCGCACATTCGGACGCAATGTTCTGAAGCGGCAGAGCCAGGATCTGCGGCGGTCATTGCGCGAACTGGGCCGTGAGGGTTTCCGCAAGGTGCATGTCGTCAGCGATCCGTCCGATGTGACGATCACCTATGAAAAGGCATGGAACGACCGGCGCGAACTCACCGGCCCGTTCGACATCATCGGCGATGTGCACGGCTGTCGCGCCGAATTGGAAACGTTGCTGGGTGAACTCGGCTGGACGCTGGTTCGCGACGAGCAGGGTCGACCTGTCGATGCCACGCACCCGGAGGGTCGTCAGGCGGTGTTCGTCGGCGATCTCGTCGACCGTGGGCCGGATTCGCCCGGCGTGCTGCGGTTGGTGATGGGGATGACCGCGAGTGGCAATGCCCTGTGCGTGCCGGGCAATCACGAGCAGAAGCTGTTGCGGAAATTGCGCGGCAAGAACGTCACGGTGTCGCACGGCCTGGCGGAGACGCTCGAGC
>NZ_JBHXRW010000232.1:0-1197 GCF_042716635.1 Streptomyces sp. NPDC058664
GCGGCGCGAGGGATGCTCGCCGCGTATGGAGGAGCCAGAGCTCCTGGTCACCGGCGCCAGTCCGGCGTAGGCGGCCAGGTGGCCGGCGGTGGGGAAGCTGCTGGCGTCGCCGACGTCGATGAGGATGCGGGCTCCGGTCCTGACCCCGATGCCGGGCATGGAGGTCAGGACCGCGGAAAGAGGGTGGGCCTCCAGCAGTTCCTCAATGCGGGCGGCGAGGCGCTTACGTTGGTCGAGCACGGAGGTGAGTGAGCCGGCGAGGCTCGGGACGATCAGCGAGACGGCGTCGGTGCCGGGCACGACGACGCTCTGCTCATCGAGGGCGTCGAAGATGTCCTCGACGAGGCCTTCGGCCAGCCGTGGGGCCTTGGGCCCCAGCAGCGTCACCAGCCGGCGTCGCCCGGCTTTCCTCAACTGGGCCGGGGATCCGTGGCATTCGAGCAGCGCCAGGACCGCTGGATGGTCCAGCCTGGGGCCGAGGACCCGCTCCAGCGACGGGTGGATCTGGGTGAGCAGACCACGCAGCCGGTTCTTGATCCGAGTGGACTCGGCGGCGAGGTCGTCGTCGAAGCCGACGATCATCTCCAGCTCGGCGACGGCCTCGTCGGACGGTGCGAGGTTCCGCAGTGTGTGCGGCATCGTCCGCGCGGCGTCCGCGATGATCGCCGCGTCTCGGGCGTCGGTCTTCGCCTCGCCGGCGTAGAGGTCGGCGATCCGTCGCATCGTCAGGCCTGGCAGGTAGGCGACGCGGCAGCCTGTCTCGCGAGCCACGGCCAGGGGAAGGGCTCCGATCGAGGCGGGCTGGTCGACCACCACCAGCACGGTGCCGTGCTTGGCTTGGAGCTTACTGAACACCTCACGCAGTTTCGGCTCGGTGTTGGGCAGCCGTTTGTCGAAGACCCGCTTGCCGGCCGGGGTCAGGGCGGTGGCATGGTGCTCGCCCTTGCCCACGTCCAGCCCCAGGTAGACGTCGATGTCACCCGTGTCGATCACGCGCGCTCTCCACTGTGGTCGTGTCCTTCCCGGCCTCACCTGCGGCATCAGCGTGCCGGCATCCACGTTACGAAGAGCCTGCCTCACCCGGACGGGATCGGCGCTCGTGCCCCTAATCAGCGGTCTGCCAATGCCTCCGGTACCCGGTGACAGCACCTTTTCGATCATGATCGACTGGGGCGACAAGTCATGCCGGGCCCGGAG
>NZ_JBHXRW010000233.1:0-1190 GCF_042716635.1 Streptomyces sp. NPDC058664
ACCCGGCTCGCCCAGGAGCACGGCGCCGCGCTCATCGCCCTCACCATCGACGAGGAGGGCCAGGCCCGTACCGCCGAGCACAAGGTGGCCATCGCCGAACGGCTCATCGAGGACCTCACCGGCAACTGGGGGATCAGGGAGTCGGACATCCTCATCGACACCCTGACCTTCACCATCTGCACCGGCCAGGAGGAGTCGCGGAAGGACGGCATCGCCACCATCGAGGCGATCCGCGAGCTGAAGCGCCGCCGCCCGGACGTGCAGACCACCCTCGGCCTGTCCAACATCTCCTTCGGCCTGAACCCGGCCGCGCGGATCGTCCTCAACTCCGTCTTCCTCGACGAGTGCGTGAAGGCGGGCCTGGACTCGGCGATCGTCCACGCGAGCAAGATCCTGCCCATCGCCCGCTTCGACGACGAGCAGGTCACCACCGCCCTCGACCTGATCTACGACCGGCGGTCCGAGGGCTACGACCCGCTGCAGAAGCTGATGGCCCTCTTCGAGGGCGTCAACACCAAGTCGATGAAGGCCGGCAAGACCGAGGAACTCCTCGCGCTTCCGCTGGACGAGCGCCTCAAGCGCCGGATCGTCGACGGCGAGAAGAACGGCCTGGAGGCCGACCTCGACGAGGCGCTGGCCGCCCGGCCCGCCCTGGAGATCGTCAACGAGATCCTGCTCGACGGCATGAAGACCGTCGGCGAGCTGTTCGGCTCCGGCCAGATGCAGCTGCCGTTCGTGCTCCAGTCCGCCGAGGTCATGAAGACGGCCGTGGCCTACCTCGAACCGCACATGGAGAAGTCCGACGCGGACGGCAAGGGCACGATCGTCCTGGCCACCGTCCGCGGCGACGTCCACGACATCGGCAAGAACCTCGTCGACATCATCCTCTCCAACAACGGCTACAACGTCGTCAACATCGGCATCAAGCAGCCGGTCTCCGCGATCCTGGAAGCGGCCGAGGAGCACAAGGCCGACGTCATCGGCATGTCGGGTCTGCTGGTGAAGTCCACCGTGATCATGAAGGAGAACCTCCAGGAGCTGAACCAGCGCGAGCTGGCCGCCAAGTACCCGGTGATCCTCGGCGGCGCCGCCCTCACCAGGGCGTACGTCGAACAGGACCTGTACGAGATCTACCAGGGCGAGGTGCGGTACGCCCGCGACGCCTTCGAGGGCCTGCGCCTCATGGACGC
>NZ_JBHXRW010000234.1:0-1185 GCF_042716635.1 Streptomyces sp. NPDC058664
GACACCACCCGGAACCACGTTCGCCTCGGTGAGCACCGTCTCCACGCTGGCCCCACCGGCACCCAGGCTCGCGAGCAGCTTCTTGAATCCCATGAACTTCACTCCTTCTCGGTCCTGACCCCTACATACGCGCGACGACCGTAGCCGGTTCCCCAGGGGATCCCGTTACGCTCGGACGCCATGAGCGAGACCCCCGACCGTACGCCGCTCCCGCGAGCCTTCTTCGACCGCCCGGTCCTGGAGGTGGCCCCCGACCTCCTCGGCCGCACCCTCGTCCGCAATTCCGACGAGGGCCGGATGGAACTGCGCCTCACGGAGGTGGAGGCGTACGCCGGCGCGATCGACCCCGGCTCGCACGCCTTCCGGGGACGCACGGCCCGCAACGCCGTCATGTTCGGCCCGCCCGGACACGCGTACGTCTACTTCACCTACGGCATGTGGCACTGCCTCAACCTGGTGTGCGGTCCCGAGGGCCACGCGAGCGGGGTCCTGCTGCGGGCGGGCGAGATCCTCACGGGCGCCGACCAGGCCCGTCCCCGCCGCCGCTCGGCCCGCTACGACCACGAGCTGGCGAAGGGCCCCGCGCGCCTGGCCACGGCCCTCGACGTCGCGCTCTCCCTGAACGGCACCGACACCTGCGCCGGCCCGGACGCCCCCCTGACCGTCCTCACCGGCACCCCACCCGAGCCGCACCGCATCCGCACCGGACCCCGCACGGGTGTCGGCGGCGACGGCGCCCCTCACCCCTGGCGCTTCTGGATCGAGGAGGACCCGACGGTGAGTCCGTACCGCGCCCACACACCCCGGAAGCGTAGACTTGACTCCGAAGAACCGAACGCCTAACGTAGCCCGAGCAGCTGGTGAACGGGCCTGCTTCTTCAAGCACCCCGCAGCAGCCACCCACTACTGAAGATGACGCCCCAGCAGGGGTCTATTCCGGCATGCCGGAATTGGAATTCGAATGGCTCGATTATGAGTCGCCGAATGGATCAGCTAAAGTAGTGACAACGCCGAGAGGCGAAAGGCAGCCAACAGGCCACCAGATACAAATTCCGAACCGGAAACGGAACGGAAACGGATCTGGTAAGATTGGAAACACGAAGTACCGGAGGGAAAAGCCCGGAGGAAAGCCCGTGAGGGTGAGTACGAAGGAAGCGTCCGTTCCTTGAGAACTCAACAGCGTGC
>NZ_JBHXRW010000235.1:0-1176 GCF_042716635.1 Streptomyces sp. NPDC058664
CGACCGCGCTGTGACCAGGTCTTCGCCTGCGGCGGCGTCATGGAGAAGCCGGCTTCGTCCTCGAAGACGAGCCAGGCTCCATGGGCCGCCGCGAGACTTCCGCGCAGGGCCAGGTCTCCTTGACCCAGCCGGCCACGGCCTCGTCGTTGCGTTCCATCGCGCGTCGGGCGGGGACCTGGCAGGACCAGCCGTTGCGCACCGGGAGCTTGCGCACGCCCTGGATGGTGTAGGTCAGGTGGAAGCGCCGGCCGATCACCGTTTTCACCCGGCTCAGGGTCCAGCGCTGGTCCTGCCAGCCGTGCGCGGCCGGCCCCTTGGCCAGCTCCGCCTCCAGTTGCGCGAACTGCTTCTCGCTCAGTCTCGGCAACGACGCCGGCCCCTGCGACCGCAGAGCACGCGGCCCGTCCTCCTCCCACATCTGCCGCCACCGCTGCACCGACCGAACGCTGACGCGCAGGTCCTTGGCGATCACAGAACTCGCCTCGCCCCGGGCGAACCGCTCGGCCGCCTTCAGCCGTACCCCCTCGCGGAACTGCTGCCGTTCGGCGGTCAGCCCGCCCCCTTGTGGATACCGCATGCCCCGGTGATACCGCAGGGGACTGCCGCTCGTCAGCCCCTATGACACCACGAGTTCAACCTCAGTAACCAGTCCGTCCGACCGACAGGCAGACGTTGAAATCCACTGCGAGGGTGGCGATTTCACGGCTGGTGTCTTGGCATCCGCGGTCGAAATGGAAGATCACCGGGCGGGCCGGGCGGCGGGTCCGACAGGCGGCCGTGAGGGCATCAGCGACCAGCTCGGTTCGCAGGTGGTCGGCAGTGGCCCAGCCAACCACGCGCCAACCACGCGCCGGGAGGCGATGTCGATCATCGTGGCCAGGTAGAGCCAGTCTTCTTCGGTGGCGAGGTAGGTGATGTCGCCGCACCAGCGAGTACCGATGGCGGCCGGGTCGGGCTCAAAGACGCGAAGGACCAGGTCAAGACGGGCGGCGGCATGTGGGTCCGGGATCGTGGTGCGGTGTCATTGCCTTCGGGTTCGGCCGGTGAGTCCGGCCTGCCGCATCAGACGTGCGACCCGGCGGCGTCCGCAGTCGGTGCCTTCGCGCTTCAGGACGGCGTGGATGCGCGGGGCACCGTAGGTGCCGCGGGACCCCGCTGGTGCACAGCGGTGATCTG
>NZ_JBHXRW010000236.1:0-1169 GCF_042716635.1 Streptomyces sp. NPDC058664
GACACCACGCTTGAGCATCAACTCCTCAACCTCCCGGAAGCTGAGCGGGAAACGGAAGTACAGCCACACGCAGTGCGAGATGACCTCCACCGGATGCTGGTGGTTCTTGTACGACGGCGACACAACCGACACCAGCACACTCCTCCCAGCACAGACAACCCGAAGATCACCCCGCGCCGCGACCGACAACGTGACAACACCGCCTGATCACAGTGCCCGAGCAAAAAATACTCAGGGAGTAGATGGCGTGCTCGGCTTTACTGGCAAGCAAGCGCCCCTTGCGGGTAGTTCAATCCCAGCGGTGGAGGACCGATGAACATCTATCACAAGCTATTTCCTATGGAAAGCGAACTCGCCTACCCGGTGCAGTCCGACGAGGGCGGCCCGGTCGATGCCCACCACAACGAGACCGTCGTGGACGAGGGCAGCCCGGTCGGTGCCCACCACAACGAGATCGCCGTGATCGACTGAGTGCGATATGCCGGTTTGGTGTCAGTGGGTCCATGGCAGTATCGCCTGGTCAGGATCGGCATGTCCTTGCAGGCTTTTGGTCTAGGGCGATAGGTGGGCGCTGACACGAGGCGGCGCTTTGTGTTCTGGCGACTGACACGATCCGGTACATCCCCAGGCGGCTCACTGTCATGAAGGCAGTACATCGCACGGTCCGGATGCCGGTCCTGATCAGCGAAAACAGTAGGCGACCGCTCCGGCGCGCCCAGAACCGCGACCAGAGGCGCGACCTGTGCCCGGTGCGGCCCAACGCCCGCATGTCCGCTCTCCGGCCGGCCCGTACGCAGGCCACCCGCGCCACACGTACACGCGAGGTGTACCGCGTGTACCAGGGTGGCGTAGCGCGTGTCCTTGGCGGAGTGAGGGGCGGTGGGCCGGGTGACGCGTGCACTGGTTCGGGCGCCCCGGCTGGACCGGTCCGGTCCATGGCCCCGATCCCGCACAGGGGATTCGGGGCCACCCCAGCCGATCTTGGCTCAGTGAGCTTCTTCAGAACGGCCACCGATCGGGTGTCGGCTGCGTCTGCAAGAGCCAAGTGCTGCTGCAGGTCAGAGAGCAGTCAACCTCAGTGGTCGTTGAGTCCGACTTCTCTGTGTTCGTGATCGCTCGATCGTGGTACTGATCGCTGTCGGGGCTGCTTGATGGGCATGTCCATGTTG
>NZ_JBHXRW010000237.1:0-1158 GCF_042716635.1 Streptomyces sp. NPDC058664
GCGAACACTCGAACGACCTGGCAGATCGCGTCGGCCTCGCGGATGTTGGCGAGGAACTTGTTGCCCAGGCCAGCGCCCTCGGAGGCGCCCTTGACGATGCCGGCGATGTCGACGAAGGACACCGTCGCGGGCAGGATGCGCTCGGACCCGAAGATCTCGGCGAGCTTGTTCAGCCGCGGATCGGGCAGCTCGACCACGCCGACATTGGGCTCGATGGTCGCGAAGGGGTAGTTCGCGGCCAGCACGTCGTTCTTGGTCAGCGCGTGGAACAGCGTCGACTTTCCGACGTTGGGCAGGCCGACGATTCCGAGGGTAAGGCTCACGAGAAGAGAAGTCTACGCGGCACTCACCGCACCACACTCGGCGCCCGGCGCCCGAACTGGCCAATTGATCACCATGCTCTGGTGCAGGCTCGCTCTCGGGCGATACTCGCGTGAGTACATGGTGATCAATTGTCCAATGTTCAGGGGACCAGGACTACTTTGCCCAGGTTGGCGCGTTGCTCGATGACTGCGTGGGCGGCTGCGGCGTCGTCGAGGGCGAACTCGGCGTGCACGACCGGGTGCAGTAGGCCGGAGGCGTAGTACTGCCAGACTTCCTGGCGCAGGTCCTCGTAGCGGGCGGGGTCGCGCTGGGCGAGACGGCCGATGCGGAAACCGGTGAGGGATTTGCCGCCCGCCAGGAGATCTTCGGTGTCGATGAGGCCGCCGCCGGTGCCGTAGGTGACCGCGCGACCACCTTCGGCGAGACCCGAGAGAGTGCCACCGAGACCGGTGCCGCCGACGCCGTCGAGGGCGTAGTCGGCCTGCTTGCCGCAGTGCAGCTGGTCGTAGGTGAACACCTCGTCGGCGCCGAGTTCGCGCACGAAATCGATCTTGGACTCGTCGGAGACCGCACCGACCACCCAGCTCGCGCCACGCACCCGGGCCAGCTGCACCGCGAGGTGCCCGACACCACCCGCGGCGGCGGTGACCAGCGCGGTTTCACCTTCACGCGGGGCGGCGGTGTCGAGTGCACCGAGCGCGACGAGGCCACTGCGCATCAGGGCGACGGCGTCGACAGCCGAAGCGCCGTCGGGGATGGCCGAGACCTGGTCGACCGCGAGGACTACATACTCGGCGTAGGCATCAGCGGTACACAACCCGACGACGCGATATC
>NZ_JBHXRW010000238.1:0-1142 GCF_042716635.1 Streptomyces sp. NPDC058664
TCACCCGCAGCCGCCTCGGACGACTCACCCGCCAAGGCTTCCTCACCCAACCCGGACGAGGCCGCTACCAGAAACGGACTTAACGTCCACTCAGAGGGTCGCTCACCTTCTGGAGTGACAGCTGAAGGAGCTCACTGAGCCTCTTTCATCCTGAATAGCCGCAGGTCAGCAGGGTGTGGACGGCCTGGACGATGGTGCCGATGCGGCGGGTGGAGTATCTGGCTCGTCGCAGGATTCGCCAGGACTTCAGCTGCGCGACAGCGCGTTCGCCGGGAGCTCTCAGCCGGGCGTGGTCGCGGTTGAACTGCTGGTAATGCTTTGGCTGTTCGCGGTGGTGGTAGGACGGGGTTCGGACGGTGGCGCCGGCGCCCTGGTAGGCGCGGTCGGCGAGGACGAGGATCTGCCGGGTGAGACAGGCCTGCACGATGGCTGTGGGCGCGTGCTGCGGTCAGGTGGTGGGTGCGGCCGGGTGTCGCGCGGGAGAACCAGAGTGGTGTGCCGTCGGGGTGGGCGATGACCTGCACGTTCATGCCGTGCTTGCGGTGCTTGCGGTGCTTCATCGAGTAGTACGGCTCGTCGGCGGCGATGCGGTCGGTGAGGATCAGAGTGCCGTCGACGATGACGAAGTCGTCCTCACCGAGGCCGGTAAGGGCTTCGTGCAGGCCGGGCGCCCAGGCCGCGAGAACGTCCAGGGTCTCGTCGACGTACCGCCAGGCAGTTGCAGTCGAAACGCCGAACCCGGCCGCGAGCTGGGCAAACGTCTCGTTCTTGCGAAGATGGGCCAGTGTGAGGAGAGCCTGCTGGAAGCAACCGAGCCGTCTCCACGGCGAGTTCAGTTCACGCCTTCGGGCGTAGATCAGCCAGGAAACATGCTCGACCAGCTCGTACGGGACGTCGAGCAGGGAAGGATACGGAAACCTTCAGGGCCCCCGGGCTGTCGGCGGTGTCGAGTGGAATCAACACCGCCAACGACCGGGGGCTCTGCCACGTCACCACCCCAGTTGACCAGGCCTTATAGCCCCTCCGGGGCGGGATGAAAAAGGTTCAGTGTGAACCGTTCCGGGTTCGATAGAGACCTCAGATGTTGGTTGTGAGCTGGGGTTTTGTGGTGCTCAGGTAATGCTTGGCTTCGTATTCGGCCG
>NZ_JBHXRW010000239.1:0-1139 GCF_042716635.1 Streptomyces sp. NPDC058664
ACAAACAATACAGACACTACCGGCGCCTGAGCTATTTACAAACGCAGGCGGACACCACCGAGCGGGCTGTGGTCGAGTTCGGCGGTGCCGGAATGCAATTCGGCCTGCTGGCGAACCAGCGCGAGGCCCAGGCCGGAGCCGGGGGAGCCGGGACGTTTGGCGAAACGGTCGAAAGCGGTGGGGGACAGGGCTTCCGGGATGCCGGTGCCGTTGTCGTCGACGGTGATCTCGACGCCGTTGCCGGTGGTCCGCGTGGCGACAGTGACCTCGGTGGCCTTCCCGTGCAGGACCGCGTTGGCGACGGCATTGGTCACGATCAGCATGATCCCGCCGGGCAAGCCGTGCACCGGAACCGGATCGCAAGCGGTGAGCGTGATGTCGACGCCGGGGTTGGCGCGACGGGCGTTCTGCACCGCGCGATCGAGGGTTTCGCACAGTTCGAACGGTTCGAACGCGTCCTGATCGGTGAGTTCGCCGACGGCGAGGCGTTCGAGATCGGTGAGGGTCCGCTCGATCTGGCTCTCGGCGGCCAGGACATCGGCGAGGACGGCGCCGCGCTGGTCGTCGGGCAATTCGGTGCCCGCGAGCACCTGCAGATCGGTGCGCATGGCGGTGAGCGGGGTGCGCAGTTCGTGGCTGACGTCGGAGGTGAAGCGGCGCTGCAGATTACCGAATTCCTCGAGCTGGGTGATCTGGTTCGACAGGCTCTCGGCCATCTCGTTGAACGCCTGCGCCAGCCGCGCCATGTCGTCCTCGCCGCGCACCAGCATGCGTTCTTTGAGTCGGCCGTCGGCGAAGCGGCCCGCGATCCGTGCCGCCGACCGGATCGGCAGCACCACCTGTCTGGTGACAAGGGCGGTGATCGCGGCGAGCAACACCAGCAGCACCACGCCACCGATGAGCATCGTGCCGCGCATCAGCGACAGGCTCGATTCCTCGCTGGCCAGCGGGAAGATCAGGTAGATCTCGAGCGTCGTGACCTCGGCGCTCGGACTGCCGATCACCAGCGCGCGCCCTCGATAACCGTCGGGGTCGGCGACGGTGGTGAACTGGTAGGAGATCTGGTCGCGCTGGACGAACCGGCGCAACTCCTGCGGCACCTCGCCGAGCGGGCCCTCGTGGATCTCGCGGGGCGGATT
>NZ_JBHXRW010000240.1:0-1136 GCF_042716635.1 Streptomyces sp. NPDC058664
CGGTGTACGGCCGGTTGCACGCGCCGGTGGTGGAAGCGGAGTTCCATGCGTGGCTCGCAGGGCTGGGCCCGAACAGCTTCCAGGCCGACGGATCGCTGAATCTGCGTCAGGCACTTGCCGATTCGTTCGCCGAGACCGAACTCAGGGGTGACAGCGCGCCGCAGCCGATGCGGGTGCTGCACGGGCTGCTCACCGCTGGCGCGCAGCCGGGTGGGCACCTGCCGATCGGAGCCATTCCGTACCCGAACACACCACGCGATCTCGCCGAAGCCGTCGCCCAGCGGGACGGCTACGCGGCCTTGGTCCACCGCAAGGCCGCCGAGTTGCGGGAGTGGATCGCCACCGCCGACCTCGCGCCGGGACGGATCGTCGACGCCGTCGAACGGCTCACCGGTCGGCTGCGGGATCCGGCGCAACGCCTGATTCTCGCCGAACTGCACGGCCTGGCCGAAAGATACGCGGCGGCAGAGGCATTGGTCGCGCGACTGGCCCAACCGTCGCCGCCGGTGCCCCCGCTGCCGCCCATCGCACCGCCACGCTACGACGACCCGGCGGTCCGACGTGCTGTCATCGACCGTCTCGTCGACGAGATCGCCGAAGCGCGTGTGGCACTCGATGATGCGCTCGCCGACGCGAATCCCGACGACCTCGCCGATCATCAGCGCCGGGTGAACGCGCTCACCCGCGACCTGGTTCGCGCGGCCGAAGACGATGCCCTGCGCAACCACGGCGCCGACCCGCTGACGGGCCGGATCGGCACCTCCGACACACCGCCGGGCCTGCTCGTCGTCAGCTGGTTCGCCGGTGACGCCAACCAGGTGATCACCGCCGCGGTTCGCGCTGCCGACGCCGATGTCATTGCAGCGCTAGATGATCCGTCGGCACGCGTCCGAGAGGTGCGGATGCGTTTCGGCGCCGACGGCAGACCCGAGGTGGTCGGTGTCTTCGACCTCCCCTCGGACGGCAGCCTGCTGTCCGCCGACCGCGTCGACGACGACGCACCCCGCCCCGAACCGCACCGGCCTCGACCCGCCGACCGCACGCCGACCCTCGGCCAGCGGATCACGGCGGCTGAGGCCCTGCAGGCCCACTTCCTCGATCTTGCCGTCCGTCTCGCCGCCGAAGCCGGGGTGGAC
>NZ_JBHXRW010000241.1:0-1134 GCF_042716635.1 Streptomyces sp. NPDC058664
GACATCACCACCGCACTCGGCGGGCTACCCGCGACCGCCACCGCCGTCGCGGTGAACATGGGCAACGGCCCACAGATCCGCGAACTACCCGAACGCGAACACGGCGAGCCAGCCCGAATCTCGCTGCACCCCACCGAAACCGACCGCATCGAGATCAGCATCCAGACCTGGAACGAAGTACTCGACCGCACCGCGCTCGGCTTCGTCCTCACCCAACCGGCGGGCCTGGCCGAAGTCGACGTACTCGGCCCCGACTACCCCGCGCGAGCCCCCGGTGACCGGATCGTCACCATCGGCTGCGAGGCGGGTCCGGTGATCGCCATCGGTGGCCGCGCCGTCCACACCACCGTCACCGCCACCGCCGACGAACTGCGCTCCGGCGCACCGGTTTCCGCACGCCCGTGCCCCGAGGACGCGGCCGACATCGAACTCCTCCCCGGCCACCCCGACCTCACCGTGGCCCCGACCGAACTGTTCACCGTCGACCGCATCCGCCTCCCCCGCACCGACCCCTACCCCGGCGCACCCGCCCTGCACGCCGAAACCATTCCATCCACACCCGAAAACCCCGCCGAACACACCGGGCCGGCGCCGACCGAATCCCCCGCCGATCCCGGAAAGCCCGCGCCTGGCACGCAATTGCTGGTTCTACCGCTGAGCACCAATGTCGGCTGGCAGGCGCACACCGCCGACGGGCAGGAACTCTCGCCTCTCGTGGTCGACGGTTGGCAGCAGGGTTGGCTCGTGCCGCCGGGAACCAGCGGCGAGATCACCGTGTCCTTCCCGGCCGACCGCTGGTACCGCCTGGCGATCTTCGGCGGACTGTTGCTGCTGATTCCCCTTGTGCTGCTGGCGATTCCCCGACGACGCCCACTCCCGGACATCGGACCCGCACCCGGCACATGGGGTGTCCGCTGGGTCGCGGCGGTCGGCCTGACCGGCGTGATCGCCGTCATCGCCGGACCCTTCGGCGCGGCGTTCACACTGATCGCGCTGGGCTGCAGCCACTTCCGTCCCGCAACGACGGCCCGCACCCTGCCCTGGCTCGCCGGCCTCGGGACCCTGATCTCGACCGCGGCCCTGTCCACCGGAACCTGGCGCTCCGGCAGCGAGTACATGGGCGGCTCACTCTGG
>NZ_JBHXRW010000242.1:0-1121 GCF_042716635.1 Streptomyces sp. NPDC058664
GCACCAGCGAGCACAGCGCGAGCACAGTGGCCACGCCGCCGGACGCCGCGAGTGCCACCCGTGTGCCGGTCCCGCCCGCCGCCATGAATCTCCGCCACAGCAGCACCGCGAGCGTGACGAGCACGGCCAACAGGAGCGCGGCGAGCACTGCCTTCGCGAGGTGATAGCGGAACCAGTAGTCGACGATATTCGCCAGTTCAGCGGTGAATTCCCGGGTTCCGGAGTGCCAATAGTCGACGAAGGCCGCGCCGAACGCGTGCCGAAGATCGTCCTCGCCGCCGAAATCGGCGCCTGCCTGGTTCGCCAACAAGCGCGGAGCGAGAACGAACGCGGCGATCAGCGCACCGGCCAGCCCGACGAGCGCACCGAGAACACGACCGGGAACTGCACTGGACATCGTCAAATCCTTAGGTTCGATCGAGTGCGCCGCCGACCGATCCACCAAGTGCGCACCCGCCCCTGGAATCCAACACAGTAGGTTGGGAGCATGTCTACCGATTCCGCTGATGAACAGGTTGGGAAGGTCAAACCGAAGTTCCGTGGGCCGGTGATGTTCCGGCGCGAGCGCAAGCCCGGCGTGCGGACCGCCGACCGGAACCTGCTCGACACGCGGCAGGACAGCGAGTGGGTGCACACCGATCCGTGGCGGGTGCTGCGGATTCAGGCCGAGTTCGTCGAGGGGTTCGGCGCGCTCGCGGAGATTCCACCCGCGGTGACGGTGTTCGGTTCGGCGCGCACGGGCCCCGATCATCCCGAGTACGCGGCGGGCCGGGCGATCGGCGCGGCGCTCTCCGAGGCCGGGTTCGCGGTGATCACCGGCGGTGGACCCGGCGCGATGGAAGCGGCCAACCGGGGTTGTTCGGAGGCTGGCGGTTACTCGATCGGGCTCGGGATCGAGCTGCCGTTCGAGCAGGGGCTCAACGAGTGGGTCGACCTGGGGATCAACTTCCGGTACTTCTTCGTCCGCAAGACGATGTTCGTGAAGTACTCGCAAGCCTTCGTCTGCCTGCCCGGCGGTTTCGGCACCCTCGACGAACTGTTCGAGGCGCTCACCCTGGTGCAGACCCGCAAGATCACCCGCTTCCCGATCATCCTGTTCGGGACCGAATACTGGACCGGTC
>NZ_JBHXRW010000243.1:0-1120 GCF_042716635.1 Streptomyces sp. NPDC058664
GTCGCGATGTCACCGCGCAGCTGCCACGGCTGGACATTGCCGCCGGACGGCGCGCGCTGGGCGCAGGCGAGAATCGCCTCGGCCGGGTCGGCAGGCGGCGGCTCGACGGGAGCGTCGACGATGGAGTCGATGCCGTCGTCGAGGTAGCCGGGTTCGGCGAGCGAGTCCAGCGTGGCGTCGAGGTCGATGCGCGTTCGGCCCGACGACAGCTTGGCGCCGAGCCCGATCCGGCGCACGGCAGCGGTCACGATCGCGGCGCCCAGCTGTACGTCGCTGCCCAGTTGCGGCCAGGTGGTTATCGTCTCCCCGATCTCGGCGAGGCTGGCCGCCATCCGCGACGACAACTGCCCGGGATCGAGAATGCGCAGCACGTGCGGCGCCTTGGCTTTGGTGTCGAGGTCGGCCAGCTGCTCGCCGGTGGTCGCGCCGAGCAGGCCGTGGAAGGGTTCGCGGTCGGGTTCGAGGTCGTAGCGCTCGACATCGAACAGGCCGCGGTCGCTGGTCTCCATCAGCAGCGGCATCCGGTGCCTGCGCGCGGCCTCGCGGACCGCGAACTTGATGTCGAGGGAATCGCATTCCTCCACCACCACCGAGAGCCCGTCGAGGAACTCAAAGACCGTGTCGGCCAGCACGCCCGCGGGCCAGATCTCGACCGGCAGGTAGGGGTCGAGTTCGGCGATCCGGCGCGCGGTGACGATCGCCTTGTTCACGCCGACGTCGAACAGCCCGCCGGGCACCCGATTCAGATTCGACAGTTCGATCGTGTCGAAGTCGGCCAGGCGCAGCAGCCCGCAGGCCCCTTCGAGAGCCAGGGTGTAGGCGATCGAGTGGCCGACGCTCTGCCCGACGACGCCGACGGTCAACTGAGCGAGGCGCTGCTGCTCGTCCCTGGTGAGTTTGTTGCGGTTGCGGTCCGAGCGAATCGCCTGGAACGCCGCGGGCCCGAGGACCGCGACCAGCGCGCGCCGCCACGGGTAGTAGATCCAGCGTTCCTCGCGCGCGTCGATGCCGGGCGGCACGCCGATGAGCCGGTCCAGCTCGGCACGCAGCCCCGCCCGCAGGTCGTCGGTGCGGATGTCGGCCTGGCCCGCCAGCTGCCGCAGAGTTGCCGCGTCGGCGG
>NZ_JBHXRW010000244.1:0-1114 GCF_042716635.1 Streptomyces sp. NPDC058664
CAGCCCCGGTGGTCACCACCCTGCGCCTCGGCCTGCATGTGCTGGTGACGGTGCTGGCGGTGGTGGTCGCGGTGCGTGCGTCGCTGCCCGGCGGTGGCGGTCACGGCATCGCGGTGGTCGCGCTGACGGTGGTGTGGCTGCTGGTGTATTTCGCGGGTGCAGAGTTCTCACCGTCCGTTCCCGATGGCGCGGTGTGGGTGTGGCTGGCGGCGCTGACCGTGTTGTGGCTGGTTTTGCTCGCGTTCACCCCCGATGCGGTCTACCTGGCGTTCGGGTTGTTCTTCGTCTACCTGCACCTGCTGCCACGGCCGTGGAGTCTGATCGCGGTGGTGGCGGCGACGGCGGTCGGCGTGCTCGGGTTCGCGGCGCATCGTGGCTGGTCGGCGGGTGCGGTGGTGGGGCCGGTGCTCGGCGCGCTGGTGGCGATCGGGATCGGGTTCGGCTATCAGGCGCTGCATCGCGAAGCGGTCGAGCGGGAGCGGTTGATCGATGAATTGCTCGGCACCAGAGCGATTCTCGCGGAACAGGAACGGACCGCTGGCAAGCTCGCCGAGCGCGAACGCCTCGCCAAGGAGATCCACGACACCGTCGCCCAGGGGTTGAGCAGTATCCAATTGCTCCTGCACGCGGTCGAGCAGGCAGCACCGGATCATCCTGCGCTGGACCGTATTCGGCTCGCGCGCGAGACCGCCGCCGAGGACCTGGCCGAAACTCGCAGGCTCATCGACGAATTGTCGCCCGCGGCACTGGACGGACAGTCGCTCGCCGTTGCGCTGGAACGCATTTGCCTTCGCGCGCAGTCGCCGACACTGACCACGCAGCTGCTCGTCGAGGGTGAGCCGCAACGACTGCCGATGCCGGTCGAGGCGGCGCTGGTGCGGATCGCGCAGAGCGCGGTGGCCAACGTGGTGCAGCACGCGCGAGCTGAGCGCATGCGGGTCACCCTCACCTACGACGACACCGACGCACACCTGGATATCGTCGACGACGGCATCGGGATCGAGCCGGATATGCTGCGCCACCCCAGATCCGGTGCGTTCGGCCTGGCCGCGATGCGCAGCCGGGTAGAGCAACAAGGTGGTGCGATGACAGTCGAATCCGAACCGGGCCACAC
>NZ_JBHXRW010000245.1:0-1112 GCF_042716635.1 Streptomyces sp. NPDC058664
TCGCGCGGTGGCCGCAGGTCACAGCGTAGACCCTGCCCGCTGGCAGGAGGCGTTCGAGGGCCTGATGAGCCGGATAGCGGGACGGTTCACGCGGGGCGAATCCCGGCGCCGAGCCCGGAAGTTGGTACTCGGCCTGCTGTCGGACCTGCCGCGCGAGAACTGCTGGACCATCGCCGAGTGGGCCGGGAACAGGACCCCGGACGGCATGCAGCACCTGCTCGGGCGGGCCAAGTGGGCCGCCGACCAGGTCCGCGACGACGTGGGTGACTACGTGGTGGAGCATCTGCACGACGACGAGGCGGTGCTGGTGGTCGACGAGACCGGCGACGTGAAGAAAGGCCCCGACACTGTCGGTGTCCAGCGCCAGTACACCGGCACCGCCGGACGCGTCGAGAACAGCCAGGTAGCCGTTTACCTCGCCTACTCGACCCCGCGAGGGCACGCGGCGATCGACCGGGAACTCTATGTTCCGCGTTCCTGGACCTCCGACCCCGACCGCTTCCGGGATGCCGGACTCGACCAGGACACCGCCTTCGCCACCAAGCCGGAACTGGCCACTCGTATGGTTGCCCGGTTCCTGGACGCCGGCCACCAGGCCGCATGGGTCGCCGGCGACGAGGTCTACGGCGGCAACCCCAGGCTGCGAACCGCACTGGAGGAACGCGGCACCGGCTACGTCCTCACGGCGGCCTGCTCGCACGAAGTCACCACAGGTACCGGGAAGTTCCGCGCGGACACGCTGGCCAGGAAGGTGCGCAAGAGGGCCTGGCAGAAGCTGTCCGCAGAGGTCGGAGCCAAGGGCCACCGCTTCTACGACTGGGCCGTCATCGACTTCACCGACCCCCGGCCCGGGAGCCAGCAGTTGCTGATCCGCCGCAACCGCAGCGCCGGCGAACTCGCGTACTACCGCTGCTACTCGCCGGCCGCAGTGCCGCTGACCACCCTGGTGCGCGTCGCTGGATCAAGGTGGCGGGTCGAGGAGTTTTTCCAGTCCGGTAAGGGCTTGGCGGCCTTGGACTAGTACTGCAACGGTTCTTGTCGTGACGGTTTGACTGCTTGGTCGTTGGTCTGGTCATGGGTGGGGTTCTGGTTGATGCCCGGTCGTGGGCGGA
>NZ_JBHXRW010000246.1:0-1103 GCF_042716635.1 Streptomyces sp. NPDC058664
ACCTGCCCGAGGGCCGTTGGTCGGAGTTCCTGAGTGACCCGGATGTGGCCGCGGCGGTCGCCGAGCGCAAGACTAGGGGCGGCTACCTCGACCAGGATGTCGTCAAGAGCTTCGACGCGGAGTTCTTCGCGACCTCGCCGATCGAGGTCGAGCGCATGGACCCGCAGCAGCGGTTGATGATGGAGCTCACCTGGGAAGCGCTCGAACACGCGCGGATTCCGGCGAGCGACCTCAAGGGCGAGTCGGTCGGCATGTTCGTCGGTTCCTCCTCCAGCGATTTCCAGATGATCGCCGCCCTCGCGGTCGGTGACCGGGACCCGAACATCCCCGCCACGGCGGAGGCGTATGCGCTGATGGGTAGCTCCAACGGCATCATCGCCAACCGGGTGTCCTATTACTTCGACTTCCGTGGTCCCTCGGTCACCGTGGATACCGCGTGCTCGTCCACGCTCGTAGCGGTGCACCAGGCTGTCCGCGCGTTGCGGGAGGGCGACGCCGACATGGCGCTCGCCGGTGGCGTGAACATGTTGCTGATGCCGATGCCGACGCTCGGTTTCGCCCCTGGCACCTCTGAGGACGGGCGCATCAAGGCGTTCTCAAAGGATGCCGACGGCATGGTCCGCTCCGAGGGCGGCGGCCTGGTCGTGCTCAAGCGGCTCGCCGACGCCGAGCGCGACGGCGACCACATCTATGGCGTGATCAAGGGCTCGGCTGTCAACAGCGACGGTCGTTCCAACGGCCTGGTCGCACCGAACCCGGATGCCCAGGCGGACGTGCTGCGTCGCGCCTACCGCGATGCCGGAATCGTCCCGTCCTCGGTCGACTACATCGAGGCTCACGGCACCGGTACCCCGGTCGGTGATCCGATCGAAGCTGAGGCGCTGGCGCGCGTGATCGGCCGCAGTCGCGATGCCGACAAGCCCGCCCTGCTCGGTTCGGTCAAGACCAACTTCGGCCACCTCGAGTCCGGCGCAGGCGTGCCCGCTCTCGCGAAGGTGCTGATGTCGTTCCAGCACAACGTGATTCCGCCGAACATCAACTACGCGGGCCCGAGCCCGTACATCCCCTTCGAGCAGGCCAACCTCAAGGTCGTCGACGAGCCC
>NZ_JBHXRW010000247.1:0-1099 GCF_042716635.1 Streptomyces sp. NPDC058664
CCTCGGTCCCGACCCTGGTCGGTGCCACCCTGCGCATCCCGTACACCTTCGCGGTCCCCAAGTTCGGCGGTCGAGCCTTCACCGTCTTCAGTGCGGGAATGCTGCTGATCCCGACTCTCGGCCTCGCGTTCTTCATCAACCAGCCCGGCACGCCGATGTGGGTCTTCCTGCTGCTGGCCGCGCTCGCCGGTGTCGGTGGCGGTAACTTCTCGTCCTCGATGGCCAACATCTCGTTCTTCTTCCCCGAGGGTAAGAAGGGCGCCGCGCTCGGCATCAACGCCGCGGGCGGCAATCTCGGTGTGGCGCAAACACAGCTGGTCGCGCCGCTGCTGATCACCCTCGGCACGCATCTGCTCGCCAAGGACGCCGCGGGCTACCGGTTCGGCATCACCCTGGCCATCCTGGTCTGGGTGCCGTTCATCCTGGTCGCCGCGTTCGGCGCACTGCGCTACATGGACTCGATCGTCTCCGCCAAGGCCGACGGCAAGTCCTACAAGCTGGCGCTGACCAACCCGCACACCTGGATCATGTCGTTCCTCTACATCGGCACGTTCGGTTCGTTCATCGGCTTCTCCTTCGCCTTCCCGACCCTGATCAAGGCCAACTTCCCGCACCTGACCCAGATCGGCTGGATCAGCATGGTCGGTAACCTCGCCTTCCTCGGCGCGCTTGTCGGCTCGTTCAGCCGTCCCGTCGGTGGCTGGATCTCCGACAAGGTCGGCGGCGCCCGCATCACCGTGATCGTGTTCACCGGCATGGCCGTCGCGGTCGCGCTGATCATGACCGCCCTGTCGTTGAAGAGCTTCCCGCTCTACCTGGCCGCGTTCCTGCTGCTGTTCGTGCTCACCGGTGTCGGCAACGGCTCCACCTACCGGATGATCCCCTCGATCTTCGGCGCCACCGCCAAGAAGTACGCCGCCGAACACGGCATGGAGATCACCGAGGCGCAGGCTTCGGCTCGCCGTCAGGCCGGTGCGGCGATCGGCGTGATCGGCGCGGTCGGCGCCGTCCGCGGGATGCAACAACCGCACGCCCCTGGCAGGTCCAACATAAAATAAGGCACGATGTCGCCTGCCGTCTGGGGGTACGCCGGTGCGGT
>NZ_JBHXRW010000248.1:0-1096 GCF_042716635.1 Streptomyces sp. NPDC058664
CCGTCGTACGGTCCCCGGTCATGCCCAGGCGGTGCGGAGTTCGTCGTGGTGGGCGGCGAGCCAGGTGGTAACGTGTCCATTGCTTTCCAGTACCAGGACGCCGTTACTGAACGGCTATTTGAATCCGCTAAGACCACAGCGCAAGCATATCACGCTCAGGCCGTTCTATGGCAAATCTGCCGTAATCTTGGCTGGCAAAGTTACGAATGCACCAAAACGGCCGCAGATCTCTGCGAGACAATGCGAACTGACAAAGCACAAATGGCAAGAGCATTAGATTTGCTTGAAAAAGTTGGTGCAATTCATCGCGTTAAACGTGGTCGAGTAAAAGTTATAACTGTAACACCTGAAGGAGCTTTTCGTGGGAATGTAAATAACCACGCTAAAGCTGTTGAGCGCTTCCGTCTGGACGTTATCGACGGCGGTTTATCGCCTGAATAACAGCTCTTATTCTGCCCGATTAATGAGCTACAGAATTTTATAATTCTTTGACTTCTAAAGCCCTCGTTTGAGGGCTTTTTTTTGAGTTTTTTAGGTGTAACGCTGACAAGTTGCATTTCCTGCTACACAGACGTTTCAGAAAAACAGCCGGCACAAAAATCACCTACAGCGCGATTTTGGGGCGCGGTGTTTTTGTGCCTATTCGACAGTGCTTTTTGATGAATTTAATTTTGTACCACAAAATTACGTATCCTGCCTATGAACACAGGACAAAAGTCGCAACGCAAGACATAACGTCCCCGCGCCTTAAAATTGACCTGAAGCGGGCGTTATGTCGTTCGAGCCTGTTGACTACATTGAATATGATAAAAACGCTCACACGGCGATTTATGGAGCTATGAGGGGCATTAGAGCTCCCACCCTTCATCCATAAAAGCCTTTTCATCGAAAGGAACACGATTATCCCCTCTAAGGCTTTTAATTTTGGCTTGTATCTCTGCTACTCTTTCAGTCAGTGATTTTTCATTCTGCTGATCAGAATCCTGTGATTTTTTTTCTGTTTTCTTCATTTCACAGTCTCCCCAATCTAGTTTTTATTTAAATATCTCATGTAGGTCGATGTAACATAAAATGTAGTTCGTAATGTAACATCACA
>NZ_JBHXRW010000249.1:0-1087 GCF_042716635.1 Streptomyces sp. NPDC058664
GGCTTGCCCTCCCGGTAGGGCAGGAAGTCCAGCGGCGAGGGCCCGGCGGCGGCGTAGACGACGCAGTCGGACAGGATCGCAATCGGGTACTGCCCAGTGAACGACGCGTGCTTGACGATCTTGCGGTGCAGGTTGATCCGGGTGCGGGAGATGACGGCCGCCCGGATGTCGGGCCGCCACGTCGGGCGGGACAGGGCGCGCCACGGCTCGCCCGGCCGCCAGCCCTCCCCGCGCGGGCGCTCGCGCAGCTTGCCCAGGCCGCCCTTCACCGTCGCCTTGACCGCCGAGACCACGAGTCCCAGCTCCGGGTCACGGGCCTTGTAGCCGTCCATCGCCGCGAGGAAGTCGGCCGGCGACAGGTCGGCGTCGACGCCGAGGTCGGCCATCGTGGCGAGGTAGGCGTCGCGCAACCGGTTGTACCAGCCGTCCAGGTAGCGGCCGTTCTCACGCCGCACCCACGCCTCGGTCGGGCGCACCTCGTAGCCGAGCTCCGCCGCGTAGGCGACGGTGGGCGTCGCGTACCAGGCCGGGCCGGTCGGGCGCTCGCCCTTCGGCGTGAACGGGGAGGGCAGCAGGCTGCCGTCCAGCTCCACCCACTGCTTGCCGACCTTCACCTTCGACAGGTCGACGTGGGAGAGGTCCACGAGCCGGGCAGCTTCGGGTCGAACACCGGGTTCGTGACGTGCGTCGCCTCACCGAGGCCGACGTTCAGGCCGTTGGCGCCGGCGGCGAAGGCCATGCTGACGTCGATGCCGACCAGGTGCCGCAGGGTGCACTCCGCGTCGGTCATCGGCCGTGCCCAGTCGTACGCTTCTTCGAACAGCTTCTCCGCCGGGCCACGCACGTGGAACCGGGGCAGGTCCTTAAGGACCGGGTGGCCGTCGGGGACCTCGCACGGCGGCCAGTTCATCGGGTCGATGCCATCCTTGCCCAGCGAGCCGGGGTTGTGCTCGGAGTGCCGCTTGCCGTCGGCGTCCGGCTCGGAGGCCCGGGTCGGCGGGTGCAGGGCGGTCATCAGCTCCAGACCGGTCACGGCGGTCGAGCCGCGCGGCGTCATTACCCGCGAGGCGTACACGCCCAGGACGCG
>NZ_JBHXRW010000250.1:0-1085 GCF_042716635.1 Streptomyces sp. NPDC058664
ACGCGGAGTCGGACAAGCTGCTCGGCTTCGCGGCGGCCGAATTCGGTTACGGCATAGCCGATCCCGAGGTAGCCAACCGTGTCGCGGCGTGGATCGGCCGACGGATCACCTATGTCCCCGGCAGCAGCACGCCCATCGACGGCGCGGTGGAAACCCTGCTCTCGGGCACCGGCGTCTGCCGTGACTTCTCCCACCTGATGGTCGCGCTCCTACGCGCGGTCGGCGTACCCGCCCGGGTCGCAGCGGTGTACGCGCCGGGCTGCGTGCCGATGGACTTCCACGCCGTCTGCGAGGCCTACATCGACGGCAGATGGCGAGCCTACGACCCGACCGGCCTGGCACCACGCTCGAGCCTCGTCCGCATCGCCACCGGCCGCGACGCCTCCGACATCGCCTTCCTCGACAACCACGGCGGCGACATCACCCTCAACGTCATGTCCGTCAACGCCTTCGTCGAAGGCCCACTCCCCTACGACGATTTCGTCACGCCGACCAGCATCGTCTGAGAGTCGAGCTAGCCCTCTGCGGCGAGCTGACCGCAGGCGGCGGCGATCTCCTGGCCGCGGGTGTCACGCGCCGTGCACGACACGCCCTGGGCGATCACGCGGCGCACGAACTCCTTCTCGACCGGCTTCGGGCTGGCGTCCCACTCGCTGCCCGGAGTCGGGTTCAACGGGATCAGGTTCACGTGTACGAGTGGGCCGAGGGCCTTGTGCAGCTTCTTGCCGAGCATGTCCCCGCGCCACGGCTGGTCGTTGATGTCGCGGATGAGCGCGTACTCGATCGAGACGCGGCGCCCGGACTTGTCGGCGTAATACCGTGCGGCGTCGAGTACTTTGGCGATGGACCAGCGATTGTTCACCGGGACCAGGGTGTCGCGCAGTTCGTCGTCGGGGGTGTGCAGCGAGACCGCCAGGCGCACCGACATATTCTCGTCGGCCAGCTTGCGGATCGCGGGCGCGAGGCCGACGGTCGAGACCGTCACCGAGCGCTGCGAGATGCCGAGACCGTCGGGCGCGGGCGAGGTGATCCGGCGCACCGCGTTCACCACGCGCTTGTAGTTCGCGAGGGGCTCGCCCATGCCC
>NZ_JBHXRW010000251.1:0-1075 GCF_042716635.1 Streptomyces sp. NPDC058664
GACGTATCGGACCCGCCGGTACCGAGCACATAAACCCCAGGCGCCACCTCTGTAGCCCCGGTGGGCACGGTCACCCCGTTGGTCCCACCGAGATCGCTGGTGAGACCCCTGGTATTTCGCGTGTACTCATCCATCTCGGTGCTGGCATTACCCACCACCCCGACCGCTTCCGAAATGGCCTCTTCGGCGAGCGCGACGATCGCGTCCAGGTTGTTCTCGTTCACCGCGGGCGCGGCCTTCTTCGCCTTGGCCCGGAAGTCCGCGATGATCGCATCGACCTTGGCCGCTGCCGTCGCCTGTGTCGAATGTGCCTGTCCGAGCAGCGAACTCAATCGGGTGCCGCGATCAGCCGCGGCCGAGACCTCGGTCGCGGTCTGGCGCAGCGCCGGTGTGGCGGGTGCGGCGGTCTCGGTCGACTCGAGCGCGTGCAGCCCGAGCCGATGCGGATCCTCCGTTGCCGTGGTCGCGGCGGAGGCCGATGTCAGCGCGGCCACCACCGATGCGTCGGGGTCGGGAGAAGTATTACTGCCCAGCGACTTACGCAATTCGAGCAGCGGCACCTCTAGCAGCGCGATCACCGGCGCGATCTTCGCCTCGGCCTCGGCGGGCGTGATCGTGCTCACCGTGGTGTCGGTGACCAGCGATTTGGCACGCATCACGCCACCTCACTCTCGGTCGCACGCAGGTCGCTCGCCAGGCCGGTGTCGATCCCGGTCACGCTGGCGCCGAAGCGATTCAGGATGTCCTGATAGGCGGTGACCAGGTTGCCCGCCGTACTCAGTGTCGAGGCGTGGTCGCCCGCGGCCTGTGTCCAGGCGGCGGCGAATTCACGCCCGAGCACGCCGAGTCCGGACAGGTCGACCCCGGCCGCGGTCGTCGTGTCGTTGGCCGCTGTGCCAAGAAGTTCGGAAACCCGAGCTGCCGCACGCTGATAAGCGTCGAGCGCTGACGGGTCGAATGACATTTCTGCCACGATGTCTGCCCCTTCACGATCGCGGATTCCGGCCCCGGCCGGTGTTGAAAAGCGTAACCACCGCGCGCCGTTTGCGGGGGAGTCCAGTCCAGATGGACGGAT
>NZ_JBHXRW010000252.1:0-1066 GCF_042716635.1 Streptomyces sp. NPDC058664
GTCACCATGGGCGACGGCACCGCGGGCATCACATCGGTGGCGACCCCGGCGTTCTCGGTGACGATCGGATCCGGCGGAGTCGCGCCCGCCGGAGTCGCCAGCACCGCGACCAGCGCGGCCTGCGCGGCGGCATTGGCGAAGGTCTTGCCAGGCTCCGCGCCGTCGGTGGGCTGGGGCAGCTCGTCCTCGCCGAGCAGGGCCACCGACTTCAAACCCAGATAATCCAGCGCCTCGCGCACACCACGCACGACCTCGGTCGACCAGCCCGCGGGATGGGTCGCGTAGAACTCGGCGGGACCGTTGAGGTGCTCGGTGGTGAGGTCGATCAGGCAGAACATGGCCGTCGCGAAGAGGTCCTCGGCGCGGTAGGCCTCGCCACCGTCGACATCGACACCGGCCGGATCACCGATCGCGCGCACGAACCCGTCGATCGAATGGGCATGCCCGGTGGGCGCGGGTCCACCGAGGGCGGCGTCACCGTCGTCGGACATGTGCAGCACACAGGCACGTTCGAGCAACTCGACCGTGCCGTCCTCGGTGACCACCGCGGCGATGCATTCATCATCGGCGATACGCAGGCCGACCCCAGTGGCCATCGGCGGAACACCCCTCAACTCGGCGTCGACATCGTCCGCGCGAGTCACACCAGCAGTTGGCCGTGTCCCATCGCGCGCAGCATTGACAGTAATTCCGATCGTGAGCGCGCGCCTATTCGACGTCGGATTCGCGCGACGTGATGCTCCACGGTTTTCGCGGAAATGTACAGCCGAGCGCCGATCTCCCGATAGGTCAGACCGAGCAGCACCAGCTCGGCGACCTCACGCTCGCGGTCGCTGAGCGCGCGCGGTTCGATCACCTGCTTGGCACCGGTCTGCGGGTCGTCGGTGCTGGTCCTTGGCTGATCGGGGCGAGCCGGGATACGGACCGAGCGGGCCAGTTTCAGCAGCGCGTTGGCCGCGGCGGGGTCGTCCACCGCGCGGGCGGTGTCACCGGCCAGGCGGGCGCTGTCGAAGGTGTGGCCCTGGGCGGCCAGCGCCAGCACCGCGGACTGGACGGCCGCCAGATT
>NZ_JBHXRW010000253.1:0-1062 GCF_042716635.1 Streptomyces sp. NPDC058664
GCGATGTGCCTGGCCACGGTGACCGCGATGGCATTGGCATGATCGGCGATGCGACGCGCCGGGACGAGGTCGGTGACGCGATGTCGTCGACGGTCCGCAGCAGGCCGGTTCGGCCGGATCAGGGCGGTGGCCGCCACCGCGCGGCCGTGCGCGGCGAGGACGTGCCGCTCGTCACGTCGGCCCGCATTCCCGGTTACACGTGTCGACATGGGAAGATGGTCGGCGTGTTGCGCTGGATAACTGCCGGAGAATCCCATGGTCCCGCTCTCGTCGCCCTCCTGGAAGGGATGGTCGCCGGAGTCGAGGTGACATCGGACGATGTCTCCGCACAGCTCGCCCGCCGCCGGCTCGGTTACGGGCGCGGCGCCCGGATGAAGTTCGAGGCCGACAAGGTCACCCTGGTCGGTGGCGTGCGCCACGGCCGCACCATGGGTGGACCGGTCGCGATCGAGATCGCCAATTCCGAGTGGCCCAAGTGGACCGAAGTGATGTCGGCCGATCCGATCGACGAGACCGAACTGGCGGGCATGGCGCGCAATGCGCCGCTGACCCGGCCGCGCCCCGGTCACGCCGATTACTCCGGAATGCTCAAGTACGGCTTCGACGACGCCCGCCCGGTGCTCGAGCGCGCCAGCGCCCGCGAGACCGCGGCGCGGGTCGCCGCGGGCACCATCGCGCGTAACTTCCTGCGTCAGGCCTTCGGCGTCGAGGTGATCTCGCATGTGGTGTCGATCGGCACCGCGGCCAACACCACCGGTGTCACGCCCGGCGCGACCGATCTCGACGCGATCGATGCCAGCCCGGTGCGGGCGTTCGACGCCGACGCCGAGGCGGCGATGATCGCCGAGATCGAAGCGGCGAAGAAGGACGGCGACACGCTCGGTGGCGTCGTCGAGGTGATCGTGGACGGCCTGCCCATCGGGCTCGGCTCGTTCGTCAGCGGCGAGCAGCGCCTCGACTCGCGCCTGGCCGCCGCCCTCATGGGCATCCAGGCGATCAAGGGTGTCGAGGTAGGCGACGGGTTCGAGACCGCGCGTCGCCGCGGCAGCCTCGCCCATGACG
>NZ_JBHXRW010000254.1:0-1060 GCF_042716635.1 Streptomyces sp. NPDC058664
GTCATCGACGGTGCTCAGCTCGCGGGATACTCGACCTCGGCCCAGACCTGCGGTGGGATGCTCAAGGAGGTCGCGGGCTTCCTGGCCAAGCGCATCCCCGGCTCGGACATCACCCCGCAGCAGTTGCGCGAACGCAGCTGGTGGAGTGGCCCGGAGATCTACGTCGTGGTCGACGACTACGACATGGTCGCCTCGGCCAGCAATCCGCTGCTGCCGCTGGTCGAATTCCTGCCGCAGGCACGCGATATCGGCTTCCATCTCATCGTCACCCGACGGGTCGGCGGCGCCTCGCGCGCACTGTACGACCCGGTGGTGGGCGGCATGAAGAACATGTCGGTGGACGCGCTCATCATGAGCGGGCCCCGCGATGAGGGCAAGCTGATCGGTGACGTACGACCGTCGAAACTGCCGCCGGGTCGCGGCGTGCTGGTCTCGCGTGCGCGCGGCCAGGAGATGGTGCACATCGCCGAACTTCCGCCGCTGTAGTCGCGGAGTTCAGTCCCGGACCGATGCCGCGGAGAACCGGCGCGGCATCGGTCTCCAGGCTGCGGTCTGCCGTTCGAACAGCGCCTTCGACGGCCCCGACGCCACCGGGCCCGCGACCCGAGCCAGCGTGAATCCCGCACGCCGGTAATAGTTGTGGAGCCCGGCATTGGTCGTCCACGCGTCGAGGCGAACCCACGGCCGATGCTCGCGGTCGGCCAGTCGCGCCGCATGTGCTAGCAGGTGATCACCGACCTGCCTGCCCGCGAACCGCAGATCCACGATCATGAAATGGACGATCACCGACTCGGCCAGCTCCCACGCCGACCACAACCCCGGATCCGCGCGATGGTTGACCGTGATCGTCCCCGCGGACTCACCGTCCAACTCCGCGATCCACGTCTCACCGCGATCCAGCGCCCGCCCGACCGCGCCCGCGAAGATCTCGATCGGTCGTCCGCGTCCGGCCACCGTCCACTGGTCCGACCCACGGGCCGTCAGCCACGACGTGCGCTGCACGCGCAGGCGGCAGATCAGCGGCAGGTCGCCCAGGGCAGCCGGGCGCATGCGCACCGTC
>NZ_JBHXRW010000255.1:0-1053 GCF_042716635.1 Streptomyces sp. NPDC058664
CGAGTGAGCAGTTCGTCGCGTTCGGTGCTGTCGAGCAGTTCGAGGTCGCCGACCGGGGTGGTGGTGTCGGCGACGACCTCGGCGAGCAGACGCTGGAAGCGCTGCGCGAACTTCTCCACCGTCGACTGATCGAACAGCGCACTGGCGTAGGAGAACTCGGCGTAGGCGCCTGCTTCCTCGCCCGCTGCCGCTTCACGCACGGTGAGCAGCAGGTCGAACTTGGCGGTGTCGACGTCGAAGTCGACGGCCGAAACCGACAGACCCGGCAGTTCGAAGCTGGCGTCGGGCAGGTTCTCGAACGACAGCGCCACCTGGAACAGCGGGTGCCGTGCGGTCGAGCGCTCGGGGTTGAGCAGTTCCACCAGGCGTTCGAACGGGATGTCGGCGTGGGCGAAGGCGGCCAGGTCGGCTTCCTTGGCCTGGGTCAGCAGCTCCGCGAAGCTCAGCTGCCCACCCACCTGTGTGCGCAGGGCGAGGGTGTTGACGAACATGCCGACGAGATCGTCGAGCACCCGTTCACCGCGACCGGCGATCGCGGTACCGACCGTCACGTCGTCGCTGCCGGTCATCCGGCTCAGCAGCGCCGCGAGGCCCGCGTGCACCACCATGAACAGGGATGCGTTGTGCGCCTTGGCGATCCGGAGCAGCCCGGCGTGTACGTCGGCCGGGACGACGAGCCCGGTCTCGGCACCGGCGCCGGTCCGTACGGCCGGTCGCGACCGATCCAGCGGCAGCGTCGCGGTCCCCGCACCTGCCAGCCGTTCCCGCCAGAACCCCAGCTGACGCGCTGCGGCGGACTCGGGATCGGTGACCTCGCCCAGCACCGCGTGCTGCCAGAGCGCGAAGTCGGCGTACTGCACGGGCAGCGGCGCGCGCTCGGACGCCACACCGCCGGTCCGTGCCACGTAGGCCATGGCGAGGTCACGCGTCAGCGGACCGAGTGACCACCCGTCGGCGGCAATGTGGTGCACGACGACACCGAGCAGGTACTCGTCGGATGCCGTGCGCTGCAACGATACTCGCAGCGGCGTCTGCCGGGTGAGGTCGAAGCCC
>NZ_JBHXRW010000256.1:0-1049 GCF_042716635.1 Streptomyces sp. NPDC058664
GGTCTGCACCCGGTCCAAAGCGCCTGCGACAGCGGCGATCTCGACACTCGCACCGGGCGGCGTGCGGACCGGGGCTGGCGGGTCGGGCTGGGCGTCGGCGGCACTGTGCCAGGCGGCGATCACCTCGGGCAGGCGCGTGGAGGCGACGTCGTCGGCCTCGGTGGCCAGCCGGGCCAGCGGGCGGACGATGGCCCTGATGCTGGCGAAGACGAGGGCGACCTCGGCGGCGATCGCCAGCAGCGCGGCCAGCGCGAAGCCGGCCAGGATCAGCGCGGCGTCGCGACGCAGTTTCTCGGCACGCGCACCGACGTCATCGCCGATCACCTGCTGGACGATGCGCTGCTCGTCGATCACGGCGGTCATCTGTGCCCACCACACGGCCGGGTCGACCGGTTCCACCAGCGGTCCCAGCGTCGAGGCGATCGCGATGTTCTCCGATTCGGTTGCCCGCGTGGCGTTCTCACTCGCCAGCACCGCGTCGACACGCGCCTGCTGGGCCGGGGTCGCGTCGTGGCCGAATGCGGTGAGCGCGGCGTTGCGGGCGGCGCGGATGTCGAGGAACTGCACGTACTCCCCCGGCGCGAACTCCCCGGCCGCGAAGACGCCGTTGAGGAAGCCGCGCTCGCGGGCGGCGAATTCCTTCGCGTCACCGAGTGCGTAGAGGGCCTGCAGGCCGTGCCGGACAGCCGGGTCGCGCGCCTGGTCGAGACCGAGCGAGAGACGGTTCAGCGCGTCGATGCCGTCGGTGTAGAACTGGAACGCCGCCTGCCGGGTGACATTACGGTTGTCGATCTGGGAGCGGATCGCGGGCAGCCCCGACAGGTGGCCGAGCGCCGAGCGCACCTCCCCCGCCCCGGGCGGATCGCCCGCGACCGTGTCGACCAGGGCGCGCAACGCCGAGTCGGTGCCCGCGCGCTGGTCGGTGACAGGTTGACGCAGGCGTTGATCACCGCCGAGCAGCCCATTGCTCAGCCCGCGCTCACGCTGCACCTGCTGCACGAGGTCCTGCGCGGCGAGCGCGACCGCTACGGCGTCCACGGTCTCACCAC
>NZ_JBHXRW010000257.1:0-1048 GCF_042716635.1 Streptomyces sp. NPDC058664
CTCTACGACCGTGTTCGCGCTGAGTGGGTTGCTGTGTTCTCGGGCGGCGAGGGTGAACGGTGCGGCGGGGTCGCGGGGGCGGTAGGCGGTGACGCTGGTGCCGGGGAGCTCGCGGGTGGTGTCTTCGGTGGTGTGGCGGGTGAGGTAGGCGTCGGCGTCGGCGGTGGTCGGGAATTCGGTGTACCAGGCGGTGCGGCCGTCGACATCGGTGCAGGTGATCTGGCGCAGTGGGGCCGGGTCGCCGGGAAGCACGACCAGCGACGGGGTCGCGAAGCAGGTGGCTTCCCGCCAGCCGCGTCCGGTCGGTCCGGACGGGATCAACTCGGTAAAGCCCGCTGCTACCGACGCGTGCTCACCCCAGTTCGGTGCTGGAGCCATTCGGTTGGGGCGCACAAACTTCCAGTAGATCGCGCCGACGCCGATGACGCCGACCCCGGCGACCATCGCGAGCACGATCAGGCTCACCGCCAGCACCCGCCACCGCGAGGACACCGCACGATGCGGACGAGCTGACCCGAGCGGTTCGGACCGAACCTGCGGCACGGCGCGAGTCGTCGGCATGTTGGAGCCGGCGCTCGAAACAGATACTCCGCTAACGGGTTCGGCGGCCGTCGCGCGCTGCGCACTCGGCTGCTGCGCAGAATCCGGTGGACCGATCAGTGTCCGACCGGGCGCGCCCACCTCCGTGCGCGCCGACCAACGTTCCTGACCGCCCGGCTGGAGGGTCCCGGGTGCGCTCATCGCAACGGCACCCTCCAGTCCGCCGCCGTGACCGGCAGGCTGGGGCGTCCCGGATGCACTCGCCGCTGTCGCCGCGTGCGCGAAGGCCGAACAGCTGCTGAATCTTTCGGCAGGATCTTTCGCCATCGCCCGCGCGATCACCTCGTCGATTCCGGGTGGCAGGTCACCGACCACGGCAGCGGCGCGCGGCACCGGTTTGGTCAGGTGAGCTGCGACGACCGCACCGGGATTGTCTGCGGGAAAGGGGCTTTCGCCCGTAAGCAGCGTGAACAGCGTGCAGCCGAGCGAGTACTGGTCGGAGCGGTGA
>NZ_JBHXRW010000258.1:0-1043 GCF_042716635.1 Streptomyces sp. NPDC058664
GGGGTGGATCGGGCCGGTTTCGTAGATCACGCCGTAACCGTTGCCGTCGAGATCGGCGTGGTGGCGGCTGATTCGGCCCTGCAACGCGCCTTCCCACGGCCGGACTTCGTCGTCGAATGCGCCGAAGACCGCCGCGGCCGGATGCAGGCGCAGATGCTGCCCGATGTTCTTGTTGCGCAGGCCGGATCGTCGCAGCAGCGCCGGTGTCTGGATCGCGCCCGCGGCGACCACAACGGCCTTGGCGCGCACGGTGACCTCCGCGCCGGTGGAGGTGACGGCCGAAACTGTCTCGGCACGACCGGCTTTCACGGTGATCGCTCGGACATCGGCATCGACCACCAGGCGTGCACCGTGCTCGGCCGCGTCGGCGAGCCAGGTCTTGGTCGCCGACTGCTTGGCGCCGAGGCGGCACCCGTAACTGCAACGCCCACACTCGATTCCGGCATCGCACGCGTCGCTGACATTGCGCGGCAACGTGTCTACGTCCCAGCCGAGGGAGCGTGCGCCGCGTTCGAGAATGCCGTCGCGCGCCGAGAGCGGCGACCTGCGATCGGTGACGCCGATCCGTTGCTGCACGGCGGTCAATGCGTCGCCGAACTCGTCCTCGGCGAACTGCGGAACGCCGGTCTCGGCCCATTCGGCACGGATCGTGTCGGGGGTCGGCAGTGAAGTGCTCCAGTTGACTACCGTGCCGCCGCCGAGGCAAGTGCCCGCGACGAGGGTGATCTGACCTTCCGCCGACGTGGCGGGGCCGGGGGCGTACAGGGTGGTGAGCGCGTCGAGTTCGCCGGTGCCGAAATCCTGGTCGTCGTAATAGTTTCCGCGTTCCAGCACGATCACGTCGAGGCCGGCCGCGGCCAGTACGGCTGCCGCGGTGCCACCACCGGCGCCGGAGCCGACCACGACGACATCGCAGTCGAGCGCGGTGGATTGGGTGTACCGCAGGGGCGACAGCGGCGGCTTCGGGGCGGTCTCGAATCGGCCGACCGGCCCCGGATAGCCGATCTGCTTCCACAGCGGATTCGTTCCGGTGGGACCGGGTG
>NZ_JBHXRW010000259.1:0-1040 GCF_042716635.1 Streptomyces sp. NPDC058664
GGCCAGGCTCGCCCGGCTGAGCACCGAATCCTTCGACGTGGACGGCACCCACGGCGGCACCGGCGGCGGCAACCACATCACCCTCGGCGGGGTGACGCCAGCACGTTCGCCGATGCTGCGCCGCCCCGACCTGCTGGTCTCCATGCTCACCTACTGGCAGCGTCACCCCGCGCTGTCGTACCTGTTCGCGGGTCGTTTCGTCGGCCCTACCTCCCAGGCGCCCCGCGCCGACGAAGGCCGCGAAGGCGCGCTCTACGAACTGGAGATCGCCTTCGCCGAGGTTGCCAGGCTGTCCGCGCAAACCGCGGGACCGACCCCGTACGAAATCCAGTCGGCCCCTTGGCATATCGACCGTGCACTGCGGCACCTGCTCACCGATCTCACCGGCAACACCCACCGAGCCGAGTTCTGCATCGACAAGCTGTACAGCCCCGATTCCGCGCGTGGCCGACTCGGACTGCTGGAGCTGCGTGGTTTCGAGATGCCGCCACATTTCCAGATGGCGATGGTGCAGTCGCTGCTGGTGCGCGGCCTGGTCGCGATGTTCTGGGACAAGCCGTTGCGGGCGCCGCTGATCCGCCACGGCGCGAACCTGCACGGCCGCTACCTGCTCCCGCACTTCCTGATGAACGACATCGCCGAAGTGGCCGCCGACCTGCGCGCGGCGGGCGTCGACTTCGACACCGCCTGGCTCGACCCCTTCACCGAATTCCGCTTCCCCCGCATCGGCACCGCCATGATCGGTGAGGCGGAGCTGGAA
Organism: Streptomyces sp. NPDC058664; assembly: GCF_042716635.1. Taxonomy (NCBI): domain Bacteria; kingdom Bacillati; phylum Actinomycetota; class Actinomycetes; order Kitasatosporales; family Streptomycetaceae; genus Streptomyces; species Streptomyces sp. NPDC058664. The sequence goes on from NZ_JBHXRW010000259.1 coordinate 761, forward strand.
CTGCGCGGCGCGATCGAACCGTGGCTCACCCTCGGCGAACAAACCACCGGCCAGGGCACCGCTCGCTACGTCGACTCCTCGGTGGAACGCCTCCAGGTGCGCCTGGTCGGCGCCGACCGTGGCCGCTACGTCCTGACCTGCAACGGCATGCCCGTCCCATTGCTGGCCACCGACAAATCCGATGTCCAGGTGGCAGGCGTGCGCTACCGCGCCTGGCAGCCCCCGAACTCCCTGCATCCCTCGATCACCGTCGACGCACCCCTGGTGTTCGACCTGGTAG
>NZ_JBHXRW010000260.1:0-1040 GCF_042716635.1 Streptomyces sp. NPDC058664
GCCACGCGCCCAGTTCCCCGATGGGGTCAGCACTTTCGTGCGCGGCGTCCACGCGCAGGCCGAGGTCGGACGCTGGTCTGGCATCGGTGCCCGGGTAACAGGTGGTGAACGCGCGATTGGCTGGCAAGATCCACCGGGTGGTGGTGATCAAGGACGCACCCGCGTCGGCCATGGCGATCACCAAACCAAACGTTTCCGCGCAGCGATAGTCGGCGCCGCCCTCGCAGGCGATGAGCGCGACTCGCGGCGGCATCGGCCACAGCCGGGCACCAGGCACGGGAGCAGTCTCGCCGTAGAAGCGGTGCGCGTCCGCGTCCCCGGCGAGCGTGCCAAGCAGCAGGTCGATCGCCGCGAGTGGCCGGTGATCGCTGGGCGCCCGAGTGACCGTCCCACCCAGGTTGGGCCGGGTCAACGGTTCGGCCATGCCCCAAGATGAGTCCCGGGTGTCGCCCAGATGTAGTGCGGCCGAACCAGGTTCGGCCACCGTCGCCGATACGTGGCCGTAGTAGAACAGCCGCGAGCGGGGGACGCGCAAGGCGGCGGCGAGCTCCCCCCTGCCGAACCTGGCATCCAGAGCGCGGTACTTGTCGTCAGCCAAGATCCGGCCACGGGTCACGTAGTCGAGGACCCGTGCGCGGAAGGCACCTCGATCGCCCGGGTCGAGGACTGGGCCGAGCCCGTGCGCGGCCGCGCCGTTGGGTGTGCGCGGGTCGATGATGAGCAGCGCCGGGTGTTCGGCGACGTCGGCCCACTCGGGTGGAGACACCGAACGGGCGGTGTGGATCGCGGCGGGCGGCTCGTGGACGATCTCGGCAACCTCCAGTAGACGCCGCCCGTCGGGCAAGCACAGCAGTTCCCATGGAACCCGCGACAGTCGCCGGCTCGGCGTGAGCCGGAGCCGAATCACACCGCCGCGAGCTGCGATGTCGGCCCGCAGCACGTCGGGCAGGACCGCCGAGGTCAGGCATTGGGCCAACCTCAGCTCGGCGGTGGGCTCGGTGAGCGCACCTGACAGCGCACGCTGCGCGGCCTGCTCGTTT
>NZ_JBHXRW010000261.1:0-1030 GCF_042716635.1 Streptomyces sp. NPDC058664
GTGGCAGGATACGGAAACCTTCAGGGCCCCTTCGGTCGCCGGTGTGATGAGTGGAATCACCACGCCAACGACCAGGGGCCCTGCCTCGTCACCACACCCGCTGACCAGCCCATTTCACCCTCCAGCACAGGATGAAAGAGGCTCAGTGCTTGCTTCCCCAAGTTGCGGGTATAAAGCCTGAGTTGGGTTGTTGGTAGGGGGATGGGTTATGCCGGCATTACTGCGTGCCCGGGCTGCTTCGGAGTCGGATGAGGAGCAGGTGATTGTCCGGCTGGCGGGTGCCCGGAAGGCGCCAGCCGATCTGGTTTTGAGAGCGCGGATCATTGCGTTTAGCTGGGGTGGTCGGCGGGTGGCCACGATCGCGGCAGAAGTCGGCTGTCATGCCAAGACGGTGCGGTGGTGGCTGCACCGTTTCAACACGCTCGGAGCGGAGGGGCTGCAGGACCGGCGGGTCAGCGGTTGTCCCCGGCGGATCACTGAGGCAGAACGCTCGCGGATAGTTCTTCATGACCACGAGATGTCCCTCCTCAGATCCTCAGGATCCAGTGTCTCGTGTGTCCAAGATCAGGGGGCAAGGCCCGACGGCGACATGCCGGCTTCCTGGATCCCGCGCAGCGTCCTGCCGGAGTTACCGGAGGCGTGAGACAAGTCGGCGGGAAGACCGTCCGCGATCGCCAGGTTCCAACGTATCTCCACGGGCAAGTACGGCGGCCGCACCACCTCGAACCACTCGCCACCCATATAGGTGGTGGCGTGGCACCAGGAGCAGGACCAGATCTCCGAGTGCGTCACCGCCGAACAGCGCTGGCCATCGCCACATCGCCCGTCACACACATCGCACTCCACAGGCGCATCCTCACACGCCTCCATATGTGGACCCAATCCGCTGACACCATGCGACTTACCAAACACTTCTTCCGGAACAAAACGCTCTTTGAGGTGTTGTCCGGGTCTGAAGTGGGGTGAGATGCCGGTGAACGCGGACAGGAATCTTTGGGCTGATCCCACGGACCGGAAGCCTTTCCTGACG
>NZ_JBHXRW010000262.1:0-1026 GCF_042716635.1 Streptomyces sp. NPDC058664
GGCACCGGTAAGACCGCCGCATTCGCGATCCCGATTCTGATGAACCTGGACACCGCGCAGAAGAAGCCGAGCGCTCTGGTGCTCGCGCCGACTCGTGAGCTCGCGATCCAGGTCGCCGAGGCCTTCGGCAAGTACTCCTCGCACATCCCCGGCCTGCACGTGCTGCCGATCTACGGCGGGCAGAGCTACGGCGTGCAGCTGTCGGGTCTGCGCCGCGGCGCGCACGTGGTGGTCGGTACGCCCGGTCGCGTGATCGATCACCTGGAGAAGGGCACGCTCGATCTCTCCGAGCTGCGCTACCTGGTGCTCGACGAGGCCGACGAGATGCTCAAGATGGGCTTCCAGGAAGACGTCGAGCGCATCCTGCGCGACACCCCCAAGGACAAGCAGGTCGCGCTGTTCTCGGCCACCATGCCGGGCGTGATCCGCAAGATCTCCAAGCAGTACCTCAACGACCCGGTCGAGATCACGGTCAAGTCCACGACTCAGACCAGCTCCAACATCACCCAGCGCTACGTGCAGGTGTCGCATCAGCGCAAGCTCGATGCCCTGACGCGCGTGCTCGAGGTCGAAGCCTTCGAGGCGATGATCATCTTCGTGCGCACCAAGCAGGCCACCGAGGAGCTGGCCGAGAAGTTGCGCTCGCGTGGTTTCTCCGCCGCCGCGATCAACGGCGACATCGCGCAGAACCAGCGTGAACGCACCATCGGGCAGCTGAAGTCGGGTGGCATCGACATCCTCGTCGCCACCGACGTGGCCGCGCGTGGTCTCGATGTCGACCGCATCTCGCACGTGGTCAACTACGACATCCCGCACGACACCGAGTCCTACGTGCACCGCATCGGCCGCACCGGCCGCGCGGGCCGTTCGGGTGAGGCGCTGCTGTTCGTGGCCCCGCGTGAGCGGCACCTGCTCAAGTCGATCGAGCGGGCCACCAAGAGCGCGCTCACCGAGATGCAGCTGCCGTCGGTCGACGACGTCAACGCGACCCGTGCCTCGAAGTTCGGTGACTCGATCACCGAGAAC
>NZ_JBHXRW010000263.1:0-1021 GCF_042716635.1 Streptomyces sp. NPDC058664
GGGCGAGGGTCGGCCAGGAGCGGTGGAAGGCATCGCGCCAGTAGCCCCAGGAGTGGGTGCCGGTGGGCTGGTGGTCGAAGGTGGCGGGGATGTTCAGCTCGGTCAGGCGGGTTTCGAGGTTGCGGGTGCACCAGTTGATCGCTGCTTCGATGATGCCGCCGACGACGACTTGGTTGGCCAGACCGTAGGGGGTCGGGTTCATCATGTACGGATCGCCGGTGTTGTCGTGCGGGCCGGGCAGTCCTGACGCGTCCGAGATGTAAAGCCTTGTACCACGCAATTTTTCGGCGTGGATGACCGGGTCGTTGGCTTCCCAGGCCGGGTCGTCGTCGGCGCCGTACATATTGCGGACGTCGCCGCCACCGTAGGTCTCCACCACCAGTTTGGTGAACTGTTTACCGGCCGGATCGGCGATCTGGGCGCAGCCGCTGTAGCCGGCGACGGACCGGTAGAAACCGGGCTTGGCCTGCGCCAATTGCAGGACGGCCGTGGCGGTCATCGAGTTGGCGGCGATGGCGTTGACGCCGTTGGTGCCCAGTGCCGCGTCGACCAGGGGTGGGAGTTCGTCGAGCAGGAACGTGCGCCACTTGTTGCGGCCGAGCGCGGGGTCGTCGCGCTGCCAGTCGGTGTAGTACGCGAACGCGCCGCCGACCGGCATCACCACATTGACGTCCTTGGTGGCAAGGAAGTCGCCGACGTCCGTGTTCTGCCACCAGGTGGCCCGGTCCTCGCCGCCACCGGCGCCGTTGAGGAGGTACAGCGCCGGGCGCGGAACGGACGCGTCCCGTGGGCGCTGCACCTTGACCGTGACGGCCTTGTTCATCGCGGCGGAGAAGACCAGCATGGTCAGACTTCGGTCATCGACCCGGCTCGAGATGATGTTCGAGCCGTTCGCCGTGGTCGGCGTCGCGAGGAGCTTCTTGGATTCGAGAATCGGATCGCGCCCGTCGGCCAGGCTGACGCCCACCCCGAAGGTGGCGACGCACGCGGCCAGCACACTGCCCGCGACACCGAAAGCCAG
>NZ_JBHXRW010000264.1:0-1019 GCF_042716635.1 Streptomyces sp. NPDC058664
GGCGATGGTTTTCAGGTTCCACTTGTCGGCGGTCGCGCGGGTGACGACGACGGCGTCGGAATCCTCACCCGGGGCGGGCGTTGCGATGGCGAGGTCCTCGCCGAGCGCCTTGGTGAGCGCGGCGTTCACCTCGGGAGCGGCGGTGGCGGTGGCGTCTTTGTCGAGGTATTGCAGCAGGTTGCCGGTGTATTCCGGGATCAGCGAGATGGCGCACTGGCGCAGCGCGGGAATGTAGGCCTCGCGGCTGCCGATATCGAATTTGGTGTCGACTTTGAAGCCGTTGATCCGCAATGCTTCGGTGTAGATGTTGGCGACGGTCTCGGATTCGGGGAAATTGGCCGAGCCGACGATCAGCGCGTCGCTGGTGCAATCACCCTTGGCGGCAAGCGGATCGCTGTTGCCGCAGGAGGCGAGGATCATGGCGGCGGCCAGTGCCACAGCGGCAGCCAGCACCCGGCCCGCCCGGACCGCGAGGCTGCGTGCCGGTCGACGTTGTCGCGTTGAAGAGGAGGCGAAGGCGGTTTTCACTGGTGTCCTTCCGGCAAAGGCGGGCAGTGCGCTGTGCGTGCGACCCGGGGGCCACAGGTACATTCTGGTAGTTCATACTGCCCGCCGTCGGGCCGAATTGCGCGGGTTGACGGCAAATTCAGAAAGTTGGTGTCGTCGGATGCATTCGGTCGTCGTGCGTCGAACCGCCGCCGCGATCCTGGCCGCCACCTGCGTTTTCGGCACTGTTTCCTGCGCCTCCGAGGACACCCGTCCGGTGGTTGTGGTGGGTGGGGATTCGACGACGGAATCGGTTCTGCTCGCCGAGATCTATTCCCAGGCCCTGGCCCGCACCGGTACCCCGACGACCGTCGTCACCCAGTTGGTCGACCCGCTCGCCGACCTGGACTCGGGTCGCATCGCCGTCCTGCCCGCCCGCAACGGCGACCTACTGACCGACTGGAACCCCACCTCGTCCGCCCGCAAACCCGACGAGGTCATCACCGCGGTCAATGCCTCACTCCCGCAGGGCC
>NZ_JBHXRW010000265.1:0-1019 GCF_042716635.1 Streptomyces sp. NPDC058664
GCATAGCTGCGTCCGGTCTGCTCGCGAATGAGGTGACAGGCCGTGCCGATTCCGGACAGGCCAGCGCCGATGATCAGTACGTCGACATGCCGCGTCATTGAGGAAACTCGTTTCGTAGGGTCGCCGACCCGAGCACCGTCGCCCGAGCCTGTCTTCGAGGTTACGTGTTTCGTATAGTTACGTCTAGTTAGGGTTGGCGTGTCGGGGGTTGCGCGCACGGTGAGCGCAATCCCTGACGTTCGCGGGCGCGCCGGTCAGCATCGAACGATGACCGATCGAGGATTGTCGTTTCACTGGTTCCTGCCCACCTACGGCGATTCACGCGGGCTGATGGCGGGCGGGCACGGCAGTTTCATGTCCGGCGATCGTCCCGCGACGCTGCGCTACCTCAACCAGCTCACCGCCGCGGCCGAGGACAACGGCTTCGAAGGCGTTCTGACTCCCACCGGCGCCTGGTGCGAGGATGCGTGGCTGACCACTGCGATGCTCGTGCAGACCAGCGAGACACTGAAGTTCCTGGTCGCGCTGCGCCCCGGCCTGACCAGCCCCACCCTGGCCGCGCAGATGGCGGCGACCTTTCAGCGTCATTCCGCCGGGCGACTGCTGCTCAATGTCGTCACCGGCGGCGAACAGCGCGAACAGCAGGCCTACGGCGACTTCCTCGACAAGACCCAGCGCTACGCGCGCACCGGCGAATTCCTGCACATCGTGCGCAATCTATGGGAGTCGACCGAGCCGTTCAGCTTCACCGGCGAGCACCTGCGCGTGCAGGACGCGATCCTCAGCGCCCGCCCCGACCCGATTCCGCCGGTCTTCTTCGGCGGCTCGTCGGGCCCCGCCGGACCGATCGCCGCCCGCTACGCCGACACCTACCTCACCTGGGGCGAACCGCTGGACGCCGTCGCCGCGAAGCTCGACTGGATCCGCGGACTGGCCGCGATCGAGGGCCGCACCGTCGACTTCGGCCTGCGCATCCACGTGATCAGCCGCGACACCGCAGCCGAGGCATGGACCGAGGC
>NZ_JBHXRW010000266.1:0-1018 GCF_042716635.1 Streptomyces sp. NPDC058664
GCTCCGACCACCGCTGCCGGTTCAGTGCGGCGTAATGAGTGTCGGTGACGACCACGACTCGCAACCCGTCCAAACCTTCGGCCAGCCCGCGAATCGCGACATCGACCGTCCGCACCCGCGGCACCCGCCGCGCCTCGAACACGCCCCACCCGATCAGCACCGCCGACGTGACCAGCACCCCGACCGCCACGATCTGCGCGCCGTCGACCCCGGCCACCGCCAGCGCGCCCCGCGCGAACACCCCGATCACCGACCAGGAGAACACCACCCACACGACCCCGAGCAGGGTGTCGCCGACGATCACCGCCGGGTCGGACTGCGCGGGCCCGTGCCCGAGGAACATCGCCAGCGGCAAGCACACCGCGCCCGCCAGGCAGATCGCCGTCCCGATCCAGAACAGTGCCCCGCTGCCACCGGTCGGTGCCGAGACCAACATCCACCACGGCAGCCCGAACATCAGCGCGGGGACCAGCAACAACAACATCAGGCGTACGGCGAACTTCACGGCGGTCCCGTTCTGGGCAGGGCGGCCGGGCGCGGCCACGAATCGACTTCCAGCGTAGCGCTCGGTCCGCAGCGACCATGTCCTAGAACCCGCGGACCTCGGCTGATGAGGCAGAGCTATCGGTCGCTGGAACGAAGCGGGCTGTCTCACTGCACAATTGGATACGCCCCAGGAGTCAGGGGCGCGCTATGCTGCCCGGCAGGCCCCGTTCGCAGGTTTCCTACCGCAGCGGGTGGAGTGGGGACGCGGCGTGGCCGCATATAGCGAAAGGTCTGAACACCGATCATGCGTGGCGTAATCGTGGGAGGGGCGCACCAGCGCCGACACCGATCCGGGCTGTTGCGGCGGGCCATGGCCGGTGCCGTGGTGGCGGTGCTGCCGTTCGGTGCGACGATGGCGCCCGCGGCCGCCGATGCCGACCCGTCCGCCATCGACTTCCGGGTGGACACCTCGATGGGCGAGATCAACACCAGGATCATCCGGGTGGCCGACGGCAACACCGATCGGGTGGTC
>NZ_JBHXRW010000267.1:0-1017 GCF_042716635.1 Streptomyces sp. NPDC058664
GCGCTGACCCACCGCGGGGTCGCCTCGCACAGTTCCGCCGCCGTCGTCAGATCTGGGGAAAGACCGAGCGCGACGCACTTCACCACGATGTCGCGGTCGGTGATGATGCCGCACATGCGCTCGTCGTCATCGGCGACGACGATCGAGCCGACACCGAGATCGGCCATCGCCGTGGCCGCGGTCGCGACGGTGTCACCGCGGGTGATCCACTGCGCACCGGGCTTCATGATGTCCCTGGCTGTGGTCATAAAGGGCTACCTCCTCGGTCAGCAAAGCTGGGTGGGATGAAGCAGCCCTATTCTGCGCCCGCAGACCAGCGGCAGGCGCGTTCGCCATCCAATCGAGACCTCAGCGCGGGATCGGCGAAGCTCCTACGTGCAGCACCACATTGCCGTTGAATACCACCGTCGAACCGGCCGCCGGGTTCTGCCCGACGACCTTGCCCGAGGCATTGCCGTCGAGCGTGATCACCGTGGTCTGGCTGAGCTGACCCGTCCAGCCCTCGGCTCTGAGCTTCTCCTGGGCCTGCACCGGCGTGAGCCCGGTCAGATCGGGGACGGTGATCCGGTCACCGGAGGAGACATGGACCGTGATGGTCGAGCCCTTCTCCGCGTTGGTGCCGCCTGCCGGGTTGGTGGCGAGCACCTGGCCCTTGGGCAGCGGGGATCTGATCTCCTTGATCTCGACCGTGAACCCGGCGGAATCGACCAGATTCGGCTGTGCGATGGAGATGTCCTGGCCCACCACGCTCGGCACGCGCACCTGTTCGGGCCCGCCGCCGATGGTGAGAACGATCAACTGGTCGATGTCGACCCGCACGCCCGCGCTCGGTTCCTGCGCGATCACCTTGTCGATGTCGGTGGTACTCGACGGCTTGCGCGCGACATTCGGATCGAGTTGCAGCCCGATCGAATTCAGCTGTCGTTCGGCATCGGCCTGACTCATGCCGAGTAGTCGCGGCAACTCCACCTGTGTCGGCCCGGTCGACACCTGCACGGTCACGGTGCTGCCCTCGTC
>NZ_JBHXRW010000268.1:0-1014 GCF_042716635.1 Streptomyces sp. NPDC058664
CCTATATCTCGCGAAACTCGCTGACCGCATCCTTGTGCTGCACTGCTTTCAGAAGAAGACTCAGAAGACTCAGAAGACATCGGATTCTGATCTGGCGCTGGCGACGAAGCGATACGCACGGGCCGGTGTTGCAAGCGGGAAGGGAGAGCGCTGATGGCGGACGAGACGTTCGACAGCGTGTGGGATGCCATCGAGGACACCCCACAGGAAGCGGAGAACATGCGGCTGCGGTCGCGGTTGATGATCGCGCTGACCGAGCACATCGAGAGTTCCGGTTGGACGCAGGTGTCGGCCGCCGAGAGACTCGGCGTGACGCAACCTCGCGTGTCGGATCTGATGCGGGGGAAGGTCGGCCTGTTCAGCTTGGACGCGCTGGTCAATATGGTTGTTGCCGCGGGTATGCACGTCGAGATGAGCGTTCGTGCGGCGTGAGCAAGGCAGCGCGAACGGCGATAGTGCGGTCAGGCGAGCTGGCTCCAGAACCAGCCGGGGCCGACGGTTTCGGCGCCGTGGGCTTCTACTCGCGTGCGGAGTTCGCGGTCGGCGGTGACGACGGTGATCTGCTCGTGGGAGTTCGCTTCGGCGACCACGTCGACGATCTTGTCGTCGCCCGAGCGTTCGGCGAGGACCACCCGCATTCGCGGTGCGGAGGGTTCGGCGCCGTCGGCGGCGGCCTTGGCCGCGCCTTCGAGGACAACCGTGACCTCGGTGGTTTCCGGGAGGCTGGTCGTCAGTGTCGCCACGTCGGAGAGCAGCCTGCGCGCGGCACCCGCCCGGTCCTTCCACCAGCCGTTGGCGCGCGAGCCGATGACATTGGCCGCATCCACCACGATGAGATGCCTCGGATCGCTCATGGGCCCAGTCTGCCCGCCGGCGTGGGTTGCGCCGAGCGGACGCGCCGGACTCGTCGCCCGTGCGGTGACAGAACGGTCAGGCGGGCGCGGGGACGGTGACACCGGTTAGGTGGCAGTCGGTCATGCGGTTGTCGTCGTCCATGCGGTGCAGGTGCTGTAT
>NZ_JBHXRW010000269.1:0-1013 GCF_042716635.1 Streptomyces sp. NPDC058664
CCGCGCTGTCGGTGCTGAGTGAGACCACCGACGCCTGGGCCGAGGCGGCACCGATCTTCGCGACCGCGCTCGCCGACCCCGATGTCGACGTGCGCCACGCCGCGATCGGCCTGCTCACCGAACTCCTCGAGGTCCTGGTGCCGGGACCGGAATTCGATGCGGCCCTGCGCGATAGCGTCACCGCACCGGAACCGGCAGTGCGTTCGGCCGCCATCGAGGCGCTCTGGCGACACCGCAGGGTCACCGCCGACGAGCTCCGGGAATGGCTGCGGGATCCGAACGTGGCCGTGCGGCGCACGGTCGTCGGCGGTCTCACCTCTGTCGACGCCCTCGACGAACTCGCCCTCGCCGCCACCGACGAAGACCAGAATGTCCGCATCGGCGTCGCGAAAGGCATTGCCGCAGTCGGTGATCCACGGGGAGCGGTGACGCTGCTGGCCCTGGCCGCCGACCCGCAACCACTGGTGCGTGCCGCCGCGCTGTCGAGCCTGGCGGGCACCGGTTGCGACGAACAAGCCGCCGCCACCGCCACCGCCGCCATCACCGACCCGGCCTGGCAGGTCAGGCAGGCAGCCGCGATCGCCCTGGCCGCCGCCGACCCCGAACTCGCCGCGGCACCGCTGCTGTCGGCGGTCTCCGATCCCAACCTCGACGTCCGCAAGGCCGCAGTGCGCGCACTGGCCGAACGGATCGCCGAACGACGCGACATCACCTCGGCGCTGCAGGCGGCCCTCGACGACCCGGACGCCGACGTCCGCGCCTTCGCCCGCATCGGCATCGCCAACTCTGGAAAGGAACTCTGATGGCCCAGGTCAATGCCCGCCTCGACGTCCCCGTCGAGGTCGACGAAGCGAAATGTATCGACGGATGCACCCTCTGCGTGGACATGTGTCCGCTCGATTCCCTTGCCATCCACCCGGATTCGGGCAAGGCCTACATGCACGTCGACGAGTGCTGGTACTGCGGGCCGTGTGCCGCGCGCTGCCCGGTCGGCGCCGTCACCGTGAACATCC
>NZ_JBHXRW010000270.1:0-1009 GCF_042716635.1 Streptomyces sp. NPDC058664
CGACACAACAGGCCCACGCCTGTGTAATCGCCTCTAGGGGAACCCTCACGGTTAGTACGTTCGTCTCCGGTACGGAGCCGGGCGTATGGAGCCTGCTTGGGAGCGCTGCGGGTATTACTCGCGTGCGCTGGGACCGGTCATGTGTTCTTGGCTGTCGAGGCCGCCTGGTGCACACCTGTCTGCGGCTCTCTGTCCTTGTTGTCGGCCCAGCGGGTCGGGTCCACCTTCACCCCGCGCGCCAAGAACTCGAGGACGCAGTTAGTTCCTACCGGAGCGCCGAGCCGGGGGGCGGTAAGGCAAAGGTCCGGTCGTGTTCGCCATCGACATCGGTCCGCCACGCTCTCCCACACCGGACCGGTGCTTGGAGCGCCAAGGTTTCGTGGGTTATCCTTGTCCCTGAAGTTTTGACGGCTTCGAAAAGCGCTCCTGGTCCGGGAAGATTTGGGGCGCTTTTCTCATGTCCGGGGTAATGAGCCCGGGGTGTGCTTCGCCAGATCCTTCCACACGTGCCGGTCAGATAGCCATCACGGCGCGCCGGAATCTCGTTGGTAGTCAAGCCAACACGCCGAGCACGCGATCGAGTCTAGGTCTCATTCTGACCCCCGATAAGCGGGGGTTATCGGCGGTCAGAGCCCCTATTGGTGCGGCTTCGCTGCGGGACCTTCTGCTCGCCCTCGTTCCTCGCGTTCCGCGGCTTGGTCGGCGAGAAGCTTCCGGAGATCCGCCGTCGCCCAATCTGGAATCCGCCGACCGACCACCCACGCCGCGGCGAACGCGGTCGCCGTAATCCCCCACAGCACAGCATGTCCGACCAACTCCCACATGAACATGACGGTAGCGACTACTCGCCGACACTGGTGGCCAGATCTTCGTCGAAGCGCTTCGTGCGGAGGTCGATGATGATGTCGATGGCGTCGAAATCGCACGGATCGAACCGACCAAGGCATGCCCTACACAGCAGGTTCCCGTCGCCTGTCAGCAACGCAGGCAACCCCACGCTGTCGTAGAG
>NZ_JBHXRW010000271.1:0-1009 GCF_042716635.1 Streptomyces sp. NPDC058664
GTCCTCGGCTGGGCCGAACTCGTGATCGCGGCCGACTCCGATGCCGCCGGCCCCACCGCAGCCGGGGTGCTCGCGTCGGCGGCGTACGCCCGCTGGATGGCCGGTGACCTGCCCGGCGCCTACGACCGCGCCGCTCGCTCGCTCACCGTCTGCGACGACCCGCCCTACAACTCTTACGGTGCCTACGGTGTGTGCGACCTGTTCTCGGGTCGCTTCGACGAATCCGCCGAGTGGTATCGCCGCGCCGCCGTCATCCCCGATCGTCCGGCATCGAACATGGATGTGGCGACGTGGACCATGCTGCTCGGTTACGCGGGCGATCCGACCGTCGCGCAACGTTCGGCCGAACTCGTCGCCGAAACCGGCTCCGTCACTTCCCCTTACGTCGCCTACGCGCTCTATTGTGCGGGCGAGGCGATCCTCGATATCGACCAGGACCGGGCCCGCGACCTGCTCGACCGGGCATTGCGGATGGCCGAAGCCACCGGCACGACGTTCGTGTCCGGTGTCGCCGGGGCCTCGCGCGCCTCCCTCGATGTCCGTTCGCGCCGCACCGCCGACGCCGCAGCTGCGTACCCCGCGTTGATCCGCAGCTGGCAGCGCGCCGGAATGTGGTCCACCCAGTGGGTGATGCTGCGCTCGATCGCACTGTTGCTCGATCAGCTGGGCAGGTCGGAACAGGCCGCGGTCCTCGACGGAGCCATCCGCGCCGCTGCCGCCGATCAGCCCCTCGGTTCCGACCGCGAGGTCCTCGACCAGCTGTCCCAACGCTTGCGAACAGCCCTGGGCGACAACGATTTCGAACAGGCCCGTCGCCACGGCGCCGACCTCGGCAACGACGCGATCCTCGACTACACCCTGGCAGCCCTCGGCCCGCAGACCTGAATCAGCCTGCGGGCCATGGGTTTCACCAGCGCGGCTGCTCGCCCAGAATGCCGAGCACCGCCTTGCCGACCATCTCATGGGTCAGCGCGTCGTTGCCGGGATGGAAACCGCCACACCGCACATC
>NZ_JBHXRW010000272.1:0-1009 GCF_042716635.1 Streptomyces sp. NPDC058664
ACACCCTCTTCGGGCTGGAGAGCCTGGGCGAGATCCTGCGCGGTCCCTACTGTGCGCTGCCCGAATCGGCGCGGGCCAGCCTGAGCCCCGACGGCGCGTGCCGATTGCTCGCGACCGGACCCTTCGACCAGTTCATGCTCCGGTTGAAGGTGGGCCTCACCGCGGGCGTCGTGATGGCGACGCCGTTCTGGCTGTATCAGCTGTGGGCGTTCATCACCCCGGGGCTGTACGCGAAGGAACGCAAGCTCGCGGTCGGGTTCGTCGTGACGGGCACGGTGCTGTTCGTGACGGGCGCCGTCCTGGCCTACCTGGTCGTGTCGCACGCGTTGTCGTTCCTGATGACCATCGGTGACAACGTCCAGATCACCGCGCTCAGCGGTAACCAGTACTTCGGTTTCATCATCCAGTTGCTGATCATCTTCGGCGTCAGTTTCGAGACGCCGCTGGTCATCATCGGACTGAATCTGGTCGGGGTGCTGCCCTACGCCAAGCTCAAGGCCTGGCGGCGCGGGATGATCTTCGGCCTGTTCGTCTTCGCCGCGATCGTCACCCCACAGGACCCGTTCTCGATGCTCGCGCTCGCGCTGGCGCTGACCGTGCTGTTCGAGTTCGCGGTGCAGTTCACGCGGTTCAGCGATGCCCGCAAGGCTCGCCGGGAGGCGAAGGAGGGCTGGGGTCCGCTCGACGACGAACAAGCCTCACCGTTGGAGACTCCCGAACCGGTGGCGTCGGCCGATCCGGTGGGCGAGCCGGAGAAAACCACGCGCCCGGTGTCGGACTACTCCGATACGCTCTGACATGTGACCGACACTCCGGGGCTGCCCAGCGAACTGGCGAAATTCGCCGGTGAAATCTCCTTCGATCTGGACCCCTTCCAGCGCACCGCGTGCGCGGCCTTGGAAGACGGGCACAGTGTGCTCGTGTGCGCCCCCACCGGTGCGGGCAAGACGATCGTCGGCGAATTCGCCGTGCACATGGCCCTGGCTTCGGGCGGCAAGTGCTTCTACAC
>NZ_JBHXRW010000273.1:0-1005 GCF_042716635.1 Streptomyces sp. NPDC058664
GCGCTGGCCGACGAGGGCGGCACCCTGGTCACCACGGTGCTGTTCATCGACCTCGACGGGTTCAAGGCGATCAACGACACCCTCGGACACGCCATCGGCGACACCGTGCTGCAGATCGTCGCCCAGCGTTTGCAGCAGGCGCTGCGCAGCGAAGACCTGGTGGGGCGACTCGGTGGCGACGAGTTCCTGGTGCTGCTGGCCGGGCATCCGCAGCGCGCGGACCTGCCCGCGCTGGTGGAGCGGCTGCGGGTCACGATGTCGGAACCGATCATCGCCAGCGGTCACCGCCTGGAAGTGAGCGCCTCGGTGGGCATCACCGAACTCGGCCCGCACGAACACCGCACGCCCGAGGCCGTGCTGCACGACGCCGACCTGGCGATGTACCGCGACAAGCCGTCGGCCCATCGTGACCTCGGTCTCGGTCAGAATCGACGCTCGAACAACACCCACGCCTCCTGACACACTGGTCGGCGTGATAGTCGAGCACGCGCTGTTACCCGTTCGCCCCGGTGCCGCCGCCGCCTTCGAAGCGGCCTTCGCGCAGGCGTATCCGATCATCGCGGGGATGCCCGGTTTCGGCGGGTTGTCGTTGTCGCGGTGCGTCGAGCGGCCGGATCACTTTCTGTTACTGGTGCGCTGGGAGCGACTGGACGACCACACCGTGGGATTCCGTGAGTCGCCGGAATATCAGCGCTGGCGTGCGCTGTTGCATCACTTCTATGAGCCGTTTCCGGTGGTCGAACACTTCGCCCCGGTTCTCGGCGACGAAGTCTTCCCGCTCGCGGCGACCCGGCCCGCGGACACGTAGACTCGACAACCTTGTTCTCAACGCGGTGACCAGCCGGCGAAAAAAGGAGTCCTGTTTTGCCCGACCGCCTCACCGATGTCTCGCCGGCCGCGCACAACAGCGAGATCGAACTGGAGCAGAAGTACCTCTCGGTGCTCTACGACCGGCTCGACGGCATGCGCGACTACGCGCAGAACCGGCTCAAGACCGTGCTGCTC
>NZ_JBHXRW010000274.1:0-1004 GCF_042716635.1 Streptomyces sp. NPDC058664
CAGATTGGCGACATTGCGGCCCTCGAGGTGGTGTAGCCGCTTCACCTTCGAACGCAGCAGTCGCTCACTGCGAAACGCGGGCAGCGCGCGCACCCTGGCGGGCACGTCGATCCGGCTCTGCCGTCCGGCCAGACCGAGTGGACCGAGCAGCCGCACCGTCACCGGGCCCGCGACACGGTCGCCACGATAGGTGGGAGTCAGCTTGGTGCGCAGTCGGATTCGCGTGTGCGGTGCCAGATCCAGGTGCTGGTTGCGAATGTCGGCGCGTGCGCTGTCGGGCCAGGCGTCCCACAGCAGTCCGCGCACGGTGGCTGTACCGGCATTGGTGACCACCAGTTCCACCTCGGTGCTGCGACCGAGCCGCACCACCGTCAACGGATCGCGGGTCAGCGACAGCGAATCCGCCCGCGCCGTGAGCGCGACATCCACGAGCAGCAACGCCACCAGCAGCGCGGACGCGCCGAGCACCCCGACCCACGTCGGCACCACGAACATCACCACCGCCGCCGCGACCGTGGCGAGCAGCGCGAACCGACCTGTGACCACCACGTCGCTAGACCGGAACCGGCACCGAGACCAGCAACGACGACAGCACACCCTCGGTGCTCACCCCGTCGAGCTCGGCCTCAGGACGCAACTGCAGACGATGCCGAAGTACCGCCATCGCAACGGTTTTCACGTCATCGGGGGTCACATACGCGCGGTTGTTGAGCCAGGCGAAGGCGCGGGCGGCGGCCAGCAGCGCGGTCGCGCCACGGGTGGACGCGCCGTGGGCGACGGCGGGGGAGGAGCGGGTGGCGCGGCACAGGTCGACGATGTAGGCCAGCACCTCCGGGCTCACCGCCACCTCGCCGACGGCCGCGCGGGCCGCCGCGATGTGTTCGGGCCCGGCGACCGGCCGCAGCCCGGCGGCGCCGAGATCGCGCGGATCGAAGCCGCTCGCGTGGCGCTGCAGGATGCGGAACTCGTCGTGGCGTTCGGGCAGCCGGATGTCGACCTTGAAC
>NZ_JBHXRW010000275.1:0-1002 GCF_042716635.1 Streptomyces sp. NPDC058664
GCCGACGTTGATGGCGACACCGACGGTCTGATCGACCACTGGGCCGCCCTCGACGCCGCGTAACCCCCACCATCTGCGATCCTGGACCCACCCCCACCACCCGAGCCCGGGAAGACAGTGAGCTACTTGTCGCAAGCCACCGACAGGATTGCCGTTGTTGCACTGAGGTTCGCGCTCTGCAGCTTCACCGTGAGGGCATCGGGGTCAGCTTCCTTGTTTACCGACCAGTCGATAAGCGATACGGATTCTTTCAGCTTAATAAGGGGCTCACCCGAAACGATCAGATGCGGATAAGCATCAGGGCAAGAGATAGTGTGGGTTGTCTCGGTGATACCATGATCAAAGCCTGGCACGTTGAAGACACTCCCGACAATATAGGAGAGGGACTTGCAGGAATAAGCGACCTTAATCTTCCCTGCATTTGTGTGACTCCTATTAATAACATCGAGGCCAATTCCGGTGCCATGACCGCCCCCGGCGGTCTCCGCGTTGAAGTTTCCGACGACGATGTCACCCTCCAGCACGTACTTGAAGTTAAGCATTTCGCTGTCTACGGGGCAGTGCCAGTACATCCGATTCACGTAATCCGCAGGTACAGGCTTCTCATCGCTGTATCCCTGCTCGCTGGCAGAAGCCGGTGAGACACAAGCGAAAGTCAGTCCGGTCATCAAGGTGGCCACAGCGGCACCAACTACAGCAATTCTCTTCTTAATAATTATGCTTCTTTCATAGAGACCCAAAGGGTCGCGCTTTATTCAATCATTATGGCTTCAGCGTCATTGAGCCGCCTACGGATCGATGCGTTTAGAGTGTTCTGTACTCAATCAAAAAACGCGCTTACGGACTGGTGCATGATTACGGTTGAGGTGCACGGTGAAGCTTCCCCTTGATCGTGGACACCTGGAGACTGGGACCTGAGGTTCCAGAGGAAGTAGCACCAGGTGGGAAGCACGTACACGAAGCGGTACACCGAGGAGTTCAAGCGGGACGCGATCGCGCTTG
>NZ_JBHXRW010000276.1:0-1001 GCF_042716635.1 Streptomyces sp. NPDC058664
CGTGTAGAAGAAGCGCGCGGCGGCGCGTTTGCCGTCGTAGAACGAGCCTTCCCGGTCGCCCGCGGCCACGAGCTGCTCGAGCCAGATCCACGCGATCACGACATGGCCGAAGGACTCCAGGTAGAGCGACGAATTGGCGAGCGCGACCGCAGGGTCGCCGGTGGACCACAACCGCATCGTGGTATCGACGACCTGGGTCCACGCGGCACCGAGCTGCTCGGCCTGAGCCGCGGCCTGTCCGCCCAGCTCGCTCGCACGACCGATGGTCTTCTCGATTTCCGCGCCCAGCAGTACCATTCCGGCACCGCCCTGCATCACTACCTTGCGACCGAGCAGATCCAAGCCCTGCACACCATGGGTGCCCTCGTGGATGGGGTTGAGGCGGTTGTCGCGGTAGTGCTGTTCGACGTCGTAGTCGGTGGTGTAGCCATAGCCGCCGTGCACCTGGATCGCGAGGCTGTTCGCTTCCAGGCACCACTGCGACGGCCAGCTCTTGGCGATCGGGGTCAGCACGTCGAGCAGCAACGCGGCAGCGGCGCGTGCGTCGGACTCCGGCGCGGTAGCAGCGTCGTCGACCAGCCGCGCGCAGTACAGGTTCAATGCCATCGCGCCCTCGACATAGGACTTCTGAGCCAGCAGCATCCGCCGCACATCGGGATGCTCGATGATCGGAACAGGCGGTGACAGCGGATCTTTGACCCCGAGTGGCCGACCCTGCGCGCGCACCTTCGCGTAGGCGAGGGACTTGCGGTAACCCGTGTAGCCGAGCACCGTCGCCAGCATCCCGACACCGACCCTGGCCTCGTTCATCATGTGGAACATGTAGGACAGACCACGCCCCTCCGCCCCGACGAGGAACCCGACCGCACCGGCCTTGCCACGGGGCGAATGGGTGCCGTCACCGAAGGCGAGGTGGGTGTTGGCGGTGCCGCGGTTGCCCATCTTGTGATTGAGGCCGATCAGCGTCACGTCATTGCGTTCCCTGCTCGACCCGTTCGCTT
>NZ_JBHXRW010000277.1:0-1000 GCF_042716635.1 Streptomyces sp. NPDC058664
ACCGGCCGAATACGAAGCCAAGCATTACCTGAGCACCACAAAACCCCAGCTCACAACCAACATCTGAGGTCTCTATCGAACCCGGAACGGTTCACCGCGGCGATTTTACCCGCGGCCAGACCTCCTTCTTCCACAGCTCCACCGCATCGTCGTCACGCTCGATGGCGCGGCGGGTCGGCTGCTGCCACGACCAGCCGTGCCGCTTCAGCAACCGCCATGTGCCCTCGACGGTGTACGTCACGTGGAACAGCCGGCCGATCAGCGTCTTCACCCGCGCCAGTGCCCACCGCTGGTCCGCCCAGCCATGGACCAGCGGTCCGCGCTCCAACTCCCGCTCCAGCCGGGCTACCTGCGTCTCGCTGAGTCTGGGACGCCCCGGCGATCCCTTTGACAGGACCCCCGCTTCGCCGCGCTCGCGCCACTGGCGGCGCCACCGCTCCACCGACCGCTCGCTGATCCGCAGCGCGGCAGCGATCTCCCGGTTCTTCTTCCCGTCCTCGAAGCGTTCTACGGCCTGCAGCCGGACACGCTCCCGCGCGGCCCTCCCGGCATCGGTCAACCCGCCGCCCTGTGCGTATCTCACAGTCCAGACCTACCGAAGCTGAACGGCCGCCGTCAGGCGAACGGCTCCGACATCACCCAATCAAGTTCAGTTGCAACGCGGTGGCGGTCCCGCAGAAGACCCAAGGCGGAATGAGTATCAATTACCTAGAAGCAGAGTCGCGCCTTGCCAGCATGATGAACACCCCTCGGCCCGTACCCTGGCAGAAAACCTTCGTATGCCGATCCATGGCCGCCTCATCTGCCGGCACAAAAGCAATTCCGTTACAGAGCCAGGAGAGGGTCATGCTGAGGGCAACCGTCCTTTGGCTAGTTAAAGGGTTAGTCCTAGCTAGAAGGATTGGTCATGGGATTCAAGAAGCTGCTCGCGAGCCTGGGTGCCGGTGGGGCCAGCGTGGAGACGGTGCTCACCGAGGCGAACGTGGTTCCGGGTGGTGTC